>JBFEUI010000047.1:0-18836 GCA_041547565.1 Thiohalomonadaceae bacterium | reverse complement strand
GGAGACCGCGTTGCCGGGGGCCCTGTTCGCCGTATGGTGCATCCTGACCTCGGCCGGTGCCGCCGCCTATTACCGGCGGGGGGTGGCAAAGGGCGCCATTACCGCCGTTTAGCCGCCGCAGGCACGCCCCCGGGCCGCCGCCGCAGGCAGCCCGGGAGTGTCACATCGGATTTCAGGCTGGAAAGTGTGCCTGCCGGATTAAATGAATGAAATCCAGGCCAGCACGGCGGCGGTGATCGCCGAAATGCCCACCACGGCCGCAATGCCGCAGTAGAGACAAACATCGCCGAAGATTCTGGTGACTTGACCCATGGTAATTCCCCCCTTTTCTGGATTGACGTCATTATTGATACAAGCTGCCGTTATGTTTGTTTTTTAATACGGCTTATCCGCGGCAAGCGCGGCTGACCTCGCGCAAGAGCATAGACAATGATGCGCCTATAATTCAAGTTTATATCTGAACGGGCTACTGGATTTCAAACACAATCGATGCCTGGTGTACAATGGCGCCACCGTTTTCAAGGAGCAGCACATTGGAGCAGTATCGAGGTACCACCATTCTCGCCGTACGCCGCGGCAACAAGGTTGTCATCGGCGGTGACGGCCAGGTCAGTCTCGGCAATACCATGATGAAGGGCAACGCGCGCAAGGTGCGCCGCCTCTATCGTGACCAGGTGCTGGCGGGCTTTGCCGGTGGCACTGCCGATGCCTTTACCCTGTTCGAGCGCTTCGAGGCCAAGCTGGAGAAGCACCAGGGCCACCTGACCCGTGCCGCGGTCGAGCTGGCCAAGGACTGGCGCACCGATCGCATGCTGCGCCGCCTTGAAGCCCTGCTGCTGGTCGCCGACAGCACGGCCACCCTGATGATCACCGGCAACGGCGATGTCATCGAGCCGGAGAACCACCTCATCGCCATCGGTTCCGGCGGCCCCTACGCCCAGGCGGCAGCCACCGCACTGTATGACAATACCGAGCTTGATGCCCGCGAGATCGTGGAAAAAGGCCTCGGTATCGCTGCAGATATCTGTATTTACACCAATCACAATCTGACTGTCGAAGAGTTGGATATCTGATAACCCCAAGCCGCAAGACCTAGCCCCCATGTCACAAATGACCCCCAGAGAGATCGTCCAGGAACTGGACAAGCACATCATCGGCCAGGACGCCGCCAAGCGCGCCGTGGCCATCGCCCTGCGCAACCGCTGGCGCCGGGCTCAGGTGGAAGAGTCGCTCAAAGGCGAGATCACGCCCAAGAACATCCTGATGATCGGCCCGACCGGCGTCGGCAAGACCGAGATCGCCCGCCGCCTGGCCAAGCTCGCCAACGCCCCCTTTATCAAGGTGGAGGCGACAAAATTCACAGAAGTAGGCTATGTCGGACGCGATGTGGAGTCGATCATTCGCGATCTTGTTGAAATGGCCATCAAGATGGTGCGTGAACAGGAGATGGCCAAGGTGCAGCACCGCGCCTATGAGGCCGCCGAGGAGCGCATCCTCGACATCCTGCTGCCGCCGGCCCGTTCCGGCTCCGAATTCGGTTTCGCCAATGAACCGGCCGAATCCAGCGCGGCCGAATCGGCCACACGGCAGAAATTCCGCAAGAAACTGCGCGAGGGCGACCTGGACGACAAGGAGATCGAGGTCGAGGTCAGCGCCTCGCCCCTCGGCGTGGAGATCATGGCACCGCCCGGCATGGAGGAGATGACCTCCCAGCTCCAGGGGCTGTTCCAGAACATGGGCGGCGGCCGCACCAGCAAGCGCAAGATGCGCATCTGCGATGCGCTCAAGCAGCTCACCGACGAGGAGGCGGCCAAGCTGATCAACGACGATGACCTGAAGAGCCGCGCCCTGGAGGCGGTGGAGCAGAACGGCATCGTGTTTCTCGATGAGATGGACAAGATCACCGGCCGCTCGGACCAGGCCAAGGGCCCCGACGTCTCGCGCGAGGGGGTGCAGCGCGACCTGCTGCCGCTGGTGGAAGGCTCGACCGTCTCCACCAAGTACGGCATGGTCAAGAGCGACCATATCCTGTTTATCGCCTCCGGGGCATTCCACCTGGCCAAACCCTCCGATCTCATCCCCGAGTTGCAGGGGCGCCTGCCGATTCGCGTCGAACTCGATGCCCTGAAGGTGGAGGATTTCATCCGTATCCTGACCGAGCCCGATGCCTCGCTCACCGAGCAGTACCAGGCCCTGCTGGCCACCGAGGGCATGGAGCTGGAGTTTGCCGAGGACGGCATCAAGCGTCTGGCCGAGATCGCCTGGCAGGTGAACGAGACCACGGAGAATATCGGCGCACGCCGGCTGCACACGGTCATGGAGCGGTTACTGGAGCAGATTTCTTACGAAGCTGCAGACAAAAACGGTGAAAAGCTGGTAATTGATGCCAATTACGTGGATGAGCAGCTTACCGGCCTGGCCCAGGACGAAGACCTCAGCCGCTACATTCTATAGTGCGCAATGGGAGAGACGAAAGACGGGAAGGGGAGTAAGGACGGCAGCAGGGCGGTCTCGCGCGGACAATATGCCACGCCCACATTGAATATTTCATTATTGCCACAATGTATTAACCCTTGAATCGAGTACCTGGCCCCTTATTCCGAAGGAATAGAAACTATGAGCAAGCACATCCCGACCGAAATCACCCTGCACAAGCAGAAGCGTTCACTGGAAATCGCCTTCGACGATGGCAGCCGCTTCGACCTGCCGTGCGAATATTTGCGCGTTTTCTCCCCCTCCGCGGAGGTGCAGGGTCACGGTCCCGGCCAGGAGACCCTGCAGCTCGGCAAGGAAGAGGTCACCATCGAAAAGATCGATCAGGTGGGCACCTATGCCGTGCAGCCGCACTTTGACGACGGCCACAACACCGGCATCTACACCTGGGATACCCTGTACAATTTAGGGGTAAACTACGAGAAAAACTGGCAGAATTACCTGGATCGGCTGGAAGCGGCCGGTCACAAACGTAACGCACCCTCAGCCTGATCCACCCACCCTTAGGCTGTCGGCGCGTTTTCGTATCTGTGGTTCCAGCCCCCCAGTGGGTGGCTGGTGCCCCCAAACAGTTCGGGAACACGATGGAAAACGACAAGACAGCCGAAAACCGCGAGCAGACCACCCACTTCGGGTATCAGCAGGTCAAGACCGAAGAGAAGGCCGGCAAGGTCGCCGAGGTGTTTCACTCGGTCGCCGACAAGTACGACCTGATGAACGACCTGATGTCGTTCGGCATCCACCGCCTGTGGAAACGCTACACCATTGAACTGAGCGGCGTACGCCGCGGCCAGCGGGTGCTGGACATCGCCGGCGGCACCGGCGACCTCACCGCCAAGTTCTCGCGCCTGGTGGGGGAGGAGGGCCAGGTCATCCTCGCCGACATCAACGAATCGATGATTAAAGTGGGCCGCAGCCGCCTGACCGACCGTGGCATCGTCGGCAACATCGAGTACGCCCAGGCCAACGCCGAGTGCCTGCCGTTCCCCGACAACTACTTCGACTGCATCACCATCGCCTTCGGCCTGCGCAATGTCACCGACAAGGACAAGGCGCTGGCCTCCATGTACAGGGTGCTCAAACCGGGCGGCCGCCTGCTGGTGCTGGAGTTCTCCAAGCCGACCACTGCCGGCCTCTCCAGCCTCTATGACATCTACTCCTTCAAGCTGCTGCCCATGATGGGCCAGCTGGTGGCCAACGACAGCGAAAGCTACCAGTACCTGGCCGAGTCCATTCGCATGCATCCGGACCAGCAGACCCTCAAGGGGATGATGGAGCAGGCGGGCTTCGAGCGCTGCGACTACCACAACCTGACCGGCGGCATCGTCGCCCTGCACCGGGGCTTCAAGTTCTGAAGATGAGCTCACAGGTCGAGTACGCGGGCTTTGGCCGGCGCCTGCTGGCGCACCTGATCGATACCGCGATACTGCTGGTGTTTGTCATCCTGCCCGTGCTCTACCTGCTCTCCAACGGCGACTTTGGCGAGCGGCTTACGGCGTTCTACTCCCAGCAGGCCGGTTACGGCTGGCACCAGTTCACCCTCAACGACCTGCTGCTCTTTGTCCTTTCGGTCTTTTTCTGGGTGCGCTACTGCGGCACCCCGGGCAAACTGCTGCTCGGCTGCCGCGTGGTCGACGCCGACAGCGGCGCCAACCTGACAGCGGGCCGTGCGGTGATCCGCTATCTCGGTTACATTGTCTCCGTGCTGCCGCTCGGCCTCGGCTTCTGGTGGATCCTGTGGGACAAGCGCCGCCAGGGCTTTCACGATAAACTTGCCAAATCGGTTGTGCTGCTGGTCGAACAGCGGTGGCAGGATAGAGAGTCGCAGAAATCCCTGGAACAGTTGATGAAGGAGGCCGAATGAGCGAGGCATCGATGATCTCGGTTGCCGTTCTCGCCGGGCTGGAAAGCGCGCTGAACAGCGCCCTGGCCCTCGACCCGGCAACCCGCGACAAGCTCGCCCAGCTGGAGGGTCGGGTGATCGCCGTGGAGGTGACCGGAGTTGGCCTTACCCTGGTGCTACGCCCGACGAAAGATGGCGTGCGCCTGATGAGCCGCTTTGACGGCGAGGCCGACACCACGCTGCGCGGTGCCCCGATGGCGCTGTTTCGCATGAGCAGCGGCCCGACAGGGGAGGGGCTGTTCTCCGGCGATGTCACCATCGACGGCGATATAGAGCTGGGGCAGAAGGTGCAGCGCATCTTCCGCCAGCTGGATATCGACTGGGAGGAGCACCTGTCGCGCCTGACCGGCGACATCGTCGCCCACCAGGTAGGCAACACGGTACGCGGCCTGTTCGATTTCGGCCGCCGCACCCTGGACACCCTCGGTCTCGACACCGCCGACTATCTGAAGTACGAGACCGAAACCGTGCCCACACGCGAGGAGATGGAGCAGTTTCTCGCGCAGGTCGATACAATACGCACCGATGTCGATCG
Source organism: Thiohalomonadaceae bacterium (assembly GCA_041547565.1). Classification (GTDB taxonomy): domain Bacteria; phylum Pseudomonadota; class Gammaproteobacteria; order Thiohalomonadales; family Thiohalomonadaceae; genus JBFEUI01. The sequence continues at coordinate 13,905 of JBFEUI010000047.1, read as the reverse complement.
GCTGGAAGCGCGCATCAAGCGCCTGCATGGAAAAATGCAGCAGATCGACATCGACTAGGCAAACAGGGCCGCGCATTGCGACAACAACGATGGCGCGAGCAACACCGCCCATAACAACGACTGAAACGAAGAGGGGAGAGCCAACTTGTTACGTCCGGGCCAGGCACTGCGCCTGCTATTTATAAGCTGGACCCTGATCAAACACGGCCTTGATGAGCTGCTGTTTGCCACCCACCTGTTCCGGCCGCTGCACTTTCTGCGCTACCTCATGCCCTGGCGCCTGCTGCGCAATGCCGAGCTGGGCCGTGGCGTACGCATCCGCCGCACCCTCGAAGACCTGGGTCCGATCTTCGTCAAGTTCGGCCAGATCCTCTCCACCCGCAAGGACCTGCTGCCGGACGACATCGCCGACGAGCTGGCCAGGCTGCAGGACAGCGTGCCGCCGTTCCCCGGCCCGGTCGCCCGGCGCATCGTGGAAAAGGCCTACCGACAGCCGCTGGAGGAGCTGTTCGCCGAATTCGACGAGACCCCGCTGGCCTCCGCCTCCATCGCCCAGGTGCATGCGGCGCGCCTGCTCGACGGCACCGAGGTGGTGATCAAGGTACTGCGTCCCGACATCGAGCCGGTCATCCGCCGCGACATCAGCCTGCTCTACATTCTCGCCGACAAGCTGACCCGCTACTGGCGCGAGGGGCGCCGCCTGCGCCCGGTGGAGGTAGTGGCCGAATTCGAGAAGACCATTCTCGACGAGCTGGACCTGATGCGCGAGGCGGCCTCGGCCACCCAGATCCGGCGTGATTTTGCCGGCTCGGAAATGCTCTACATCCCCTAGGTCCACTGGCCCTACTGCAAGCGCAAGGTGATGGTGATGGAGCGCATCAGCGGCATCCCCATCAGCAACATCGAGCAGATCAAGGCATCCGGCATTGATCTCAAGACGTTGGCCGAGCGCGGCGTGGAGATCTTCTTCACTCAGGTGTTCCGCTTCAACTTCTTCCACGCCGACATGCACCCGGGCAACATCTTCGTCGCCCCGGACGGCAAGTACATCGCCGTCGACTTCGGCATCGTCGGCTCGCTCAGCATCGAGGACCAGCGCTACCTGGCCGAGAACTTCCTCGCCTTTTTCAAGCGCGACTACCACCGCGTGGCCGAGCTGCACGTCGAGTCGGGCTGGGTGCCGGCCGACACCCGCGTCGACGAGTTCGAGGCGGCCATCCGCACCGTGTGCGAGCCGATCTTCGAACGGCCGCTGGCCGACATCTCCTTCGGCCAGCTGCTGCTGCGCCTGTTCCAGACCGCACGCCGCTTCAACATGGAGGTGCAACCGCAGCTGGTGCTGCTGCAGAAGACGCTGCTCAACATCGAGGGGCTGGGCCGCCAGCTTTACCCCGAGCTGGATCTGTGGACCACCGCCAAGCCGTTCCTCGAACGCTGGATGAGCGAGCAGATCGGCACCCGCGCCTTCATGAACCGCATGAAAGAGAACGTGCCGCAGTGGGGCGAGAAACTGCCCGAACTGCCGACACTGGTTCACGATGTGCTGCAGAAGGCGCGCCACGGCACGCTGGAGGCACGCATCGACAGCAGCAGGCTCGACGCCATCCAGAAGGAGATCCGCCGCGCCAACCGCCGCACCTTCACCGCCATCATCGCCGGTTCGCTGATCGTCAGCGCCGCGGTGCTGATCGGCCTCGACGGCTACGCACCGATCATGTGGGGCGAATTCCCCGCCATCAGCTGGATACTGGGTATCACGGGCATGGCACTGCTGGTGTTCAACTGGCCGGATAACGACTAGAAACAATCCAAATTGCACGGCAGGGAAAATTGCCATAGGGTAGAAAGCAAAGGGGTAGGGAGACCACGATGCAAAGACAGACTCGTACAACCGAACAGGGGTAGCAGGCCATGCTTGCTACCCCTTTTTTATTGCATGCAGGCATCGATCGAATATTGGTTAACGATATGGTTTATCGGCAACCGAAACTACAGCGTTGAGATAACGCTAACAGTGGACCAAATCGCAAGCATGGTAGCTACTTGTGTTGAGCTGGTGTTTGCGGTCGCGCTACTTTTAGGCGCCTCTGGTATAACGAGAATAATTAACAAATTAAGGTACAGTTAGTGTCGCAAAGGCTTATCAGCGAAAAGGGGCGGTGAAAAATGCGAATCAGTGACATTTCCTTTTGTCACCGACCCTCTTTTTCTTTTGGGCGTGTATAGCGTTAACTATGGAGCTTATCTAGTTATGCGATCAGTCCTCGTCAGTTTGATCGTGTTATTGATGAGTGGATGCGGGATCCCCACGAAGGTCGAATTTCCCTATTCCGATGGTGCCGGACTCCCGGACGAGGAAACAGGCCGGCTCACCTGGGACTGGAGAGGAGTCAATGTCAGGCTGTACGTTGATCAAAAGTTGGTTTTATCTTCCAATAATCCGCCAGATCTGGGGCCGGACAGGGAAGCAGGATTCATTCGGTTATTGCCGGGTATCCATACGGTCCATTACTACGCCTATCGCCGAACCCACATCGAACTTGAAGAGACATTCGTGGTCGAGGCAGAACATCAGTACAAGATCCGCAGCGACGTTTGCTGGTGGGCCAACCCACGCTGGGGTGCAGCCTGGATAGAGGACTTGGAAACAAAGAAAATCGTTGCTGGGAAGGCCACCGATTGTCTCTTTTGAGGCGATAGAAAGCAGATAATCGAATCCATCTGGCCGTGAAGTCGGCACACCCTGACTAGACGGTGTAAGCCACTGAGTGAACGCGCACCAACAACAATCAGGATATGATCACATATATTACTGCTCGGCTCTCGCCAGCTAATACATGACAGTTAACATGCACAACGAGACACTCACTATCTCTGAGACCCCATGGCTTGCGATCATCGGCTCACTGCTCATTCCAGTCGGCCTGGTTGGCTGGGCCATGGACGCCGCATGGGTGCATGTAGGCATTTCCTCACCCGTGCTGCGTTCAATCATTTTTACCGTTTTTATCGTCCTTGAAATCTACCTGCTCCTGCGCGGCGTCTGGCCCAGAACGATCACCGTTAATCCGGCAACACGACAAATCACTATTGCCGCCTATTGCCCGTGCCTGTTCCCACCGGCACACATCAATTTCTCGGATATTCAGAAGATCAGGGTGGGTGACTACACCTCATCTCACAGCAGTGGCCGCATGTTTAATCTGGTGTTAGAAAAACGTGACGGCACGACCATCACCTTCGGTGACTGGAACGATCGCGATCAAGGGAAATACGAGCGCTGGCGTGATGAAATCACCGCGTTTGCCGACATCGACAATGTAACTCCGCTATCCGGATGAACCGCACAGCGGCATCGCGCTTGGATTACAGCGCTTCACTGTATACTCTCACTACATGAAACGCATCGGTTACTTTCTGCTCGTCATTATCAGCAGCGGCTTCCTGCTGTTGTCGCTCTACGGCTACTGGCGCGGTAGTGCCACCGAGAGCTGGTCGGAGGGAAGCGGCACCTCGTTATCGGTCTATCTTGAAGAGGACTACAACTTCTGGCGCGGCAAGCGCAGCGGCCACGGCAAGTCGTACACTTACACCGCGCACATCAGCTACCAATACACGGTCGACGGTACAGAGCATGTCTCCTCCGTGCATCACATCGACTTTCTCGGTAATCAAGCGCCGCTCACAGGCAGCCGATCATATCTTGAAAATGTGCTGCAGGTGAGCGAGAAATACGCCGAGGGAAATGAGATAACGGTGTTTTACGATCGGCACGCGCCTGAACGCGCGGTGCTGGAAAGGGGCTACCAGGGCTATCTCCCCACCTACCTGCTGGCCGCCCTGCTGGCGTTGGGCTACGGCCTGTGGGGTGTGGCACGGCGTAATAATAAATAGGGTAACCGAGCACTCATTTCGAATATTAGTGAATAATGCTCTCTGACCCGGTTTTGCTCACCATTAACCATTGAAGGTATTTTCATTGGCTGGACATCACTCAACACCTCGCATTAATCAGACGAAGCGACCTTTCTCAGCTATGCTCCTCGCAGTGGTATTTCTGCTTTACCAATCCCACACCATCTATGCAGAAGAGCCGAGCTTCGATTCAGCCAATGTCTCTATCTCTGTCGATCATCATGACGGTGGCAAGATTGGTAAAAGACACTTGCGTGAATTACAAAATGCCTTGAATGAAGAAGGGTGTCACGTAGTATCTGGGAAAGAGCACACTGCTGACGCTCAGCTTCTATTTGACTCCAGACCGGTCAGCCTCGTCAGAAAACTGAGACCCGATTATCAGCTTATCGCCAGAGCAAAAACACTGGACGGCTCGTTGTCTGTACGAGGCGCCATACTGGTGCATGCCGCAACCGGTATTAACGATCTCACGCTGCTCAAGGGCGAGTGGATTTCATTCGTATCCAAAGATTCCTGGACCGGCTATCGACTGCCTCTTAAATTATTGAACCGTGCCGGGGTGAACGAAAATACCAACCACTTCTACTTCGTTGGCAATCATGTGGGCTCCGTAAGCGCGCTGTTGCACAAGGATGTACATGTTGCAGTTATGGCAGAACCGCTGGCACGGCGTTGGGCAGAGCAGAACGCATTATCCATTGTCGCTGTAACCGATGAGGTGGATACCGGCGGGTGGTGGATGCACCGCAGGGCAGCAGAGGCGATCACACAGCAGTGTAGCCAGGCACTGGGCCGGCTCGATCGCCGCCGCCATAACGCATTGCCCGCCTGGATTGACGGCTTCGCAGTCCCTTAATAAGAATCTGCGCAAATATGCCGCAGAAACTAAGACCGCACCAGCCCCGCCTCGACCTCGTCGCGTTTTTCCCTGCCTACCAGGTTTTCGATCAGCGCCAGGGCAAAATCCATCGCGGTGCCCGGTCCGCGCGAGGTGATCACCTTGCCGTCCTGCACCACCGGATCTGCAAGGTAGTCGGTATCGGGCAGTTCCATCTTGTCGACAAAGCCGGGATAGCTGGTGGCCTGCTTGCCGGCGAGCAGGCCCGCGTTGGCCAGCACCCTGGGGGCGGCGCAGATGGCCGCGGTGAATTTTTCGCTATCCGCCATTTTCCTCAGCAGTTCGCGGATGCGCGGGTCGTTGTCGAGGTGTTCGGCCCCGGGCATGCCGCCGGGCAGCACCACCATGTCGTAGTCGCGCGTGAGCGCTTCATCCAGTGTCATCTGCGGCACGAGTACCACGCCGCGCGAGGCGGTCACCGGGCCGGCTTTCAATCCGGCCGTGACGACCTCGACGCCGGCACGAACCAGCAGGTCGATGACGGTTACTGCTTCGAGCTCTTCGCAGCCTTCTGCAAGGGGGACAAGGACGCTTGCCATAATTCAGGACTCCTGTGCTGCTGGATACGTATGGTCTGCGACACCGGCAACAGCTGAACGCCCCTGGTCTTCAGTGTCGGCAGCAGCCGCTTCAGCACCTTCAGCGTGGAAGGGTAGGGGTGTCCGATCAGGATAGCACTGCCGTGCGAGCGGGCACGGGCGATGCCGCGTTCGAACTGCCTGCGTATCGCCGCGGGGTCCGGGTCGTGGTCGAGAAACACATCGCGCCGCGACACCGCCAGCCTGCTCTCGCGCGCCATCTGCAGCGCCACGGTCTTGCCGGTAGTGCGGCTGTCGATGAAATATAGCCCCTCATTGCGCGCCAGTTCCTCCATCAGCCACTTCATGTGGCCGGGGTGGCGCGTCAGCAGGCTGCCCATGTGGTTGTTCACGCCGCTGACGTACTTGAGCGAGGCGAGGTTGCGGCGCAGGGTTCTCAGGAAGGCCTCGCGCGACATCGCCAGCGACAGGCCGCCCGGCCCCATCGCCTTGCCGTTTTGCGCCTGCATCGGCTGGTGCAGCATCACCTCGTCGCCCTGGTTATGGGCGGCCCGGGCAATCTGCGCGGCGTAGGGGGTGTGGGGCAGGATGGAGTAGGTGACGGCACCGGGCAGGGCGAGGGCGGCGCGTGCCTCGTCCCATTTGTCTCCCATGTCATCGATAATCAGGCTGACAACCGGCTTGCCGGCGTAGGTCTCGGCAGCCGCGACACCGGTCAGGCAGAACCACAGACCCAGCAGGATCAGTAGCCGCCGTGTTGTTATTGTTGTTATCCGTGGCAAGTGTAATGCCCTTGTTGCCTAACGAAGTGGGGCTGAACGCAGAAGGTTCAGCCCCGAATCTATCAGCGCGTGGTGGCCTGCAGGATATTGAGCCCCTTGAGCAGGGTCAGCGCCTGGTGCAGTACATAGTCCTTGCTGGCCAGGTCACCGTTCTTCTTTGCCTTGGGCTTGCTGTTCTTCTTCTCGCCGTTGCCGTTGGCCAGGTGACCGCTGAGGTCCGCCTCTTTCACCGGCACAAAACCGCTGCCCTCGACCCGCGCCACCTTCAGCGGCTCCAGTTCGACGTCCGGCTCGATGCCCTCGGCCTGAATCGAGCGGCCGGAGGGGGTAAAGTAGCGCGCCGTGGTCAGCTTGACCGCGGCATCGTTGCTCATCGGGAAGATGGTCTGTACCGAACCCTTGCCGAAGCTGCGCGCGCCCATGATGATGGCGCGCTTGTGGTCCTGCAGCGCACCGGCAACGATCTCCGAGGCCGAGGCCGAACCGCCGTTGATCAGCACCACCATCGGCGAACCGGCCAGCACGTCCTCCGGTGTGGCGTTGAACTTCAGCTCTGAATCCTTCGCCCGCCCCTCGGTGTAGACGATCAGCCCCTTCTCCAGGAAGGCGTCCGAGACCCCCACCGCGGCACCGAGCACGCCGCCGGGATTGTTGCGCAGGTCGAGCACCATGCCCTTGAGCTTGCCGCCGCTCTCCTTCTTCAGCACGGAGATGGCCTTGGTCACGTCTTCAACGGTGTGGGTCTGGAAGTTGGTGATGCGCACGTAGCCGTAGCCCTCTTCCAGCGCGCGGCTCTTGACGCTCTTCACCTTGATCACGTCGCGCGTGATGGTGATGGTCAGCGGCTTCTCCTCGCCCTCGCGCACGATGGTCAGGGTGATGTCGGTGCCCGGCTTGCCGCGCATCAGATTCACTGCGTCATTCAGGCTCATCCCCTTGACCGGGCTGTCGTCGAGCCGGATCACCAGGTCGCCGGCCTGCACGCCGGCGCGCTGGGCCGGCGTATCGTCGATGGGGGAGACCACTTTGACAAAGCCGTCTTCCATCGTCACCTCGATACCGAGGCCGCCGAACTCGCCGGTGGTACCGACCTGCAGTTCCTTGAAATCCTCGGGATCGAGATAGGCGGAATGGGGATCGAGACCCGAGAGCATGCCGCTGATGGCGTCTTCCAGCAGCTTCTTGTCCTCGACCTCTTCCACGTAGTCGGCCTTCACCTTGCCGAACACCTCGGTCAGTGCACGCAGTTCATCCAGCGGCAGGGTCGTCTCCCGCGTACTCTTGTCCGCCAGCACATGGCTGCCGATGCTGAGACTGATGCCCAGCGAAAAACCGACGATCAGGACACCCAATTGGCGAGGAAATAACTTCATAATCTCTCCCGGCGCTTGCGGCCGACTACATTAATACTTCGATATTACACATCTTTCTGATTAGACAACAAATTTCATCAGGTATTTTTGCACGTCAGCGCACAAAATACGGCTGTTCAATTGACCCTGCGGCACCAGCGCGCCGGATTGGTGGGACGGCCGTTCTGGCGGATCTCGAAATAGAGCGCGGTCTTGTCGAAACCGCCGCTGTTGCCGACGGTGGCAATCACCTCGTCCTTCTCCACCCAGTCCCCGGTCTCCTTGTACAGGCTCTGGTTGTGGCCGTACAGGCTCATGTAGCCGTCGCCGTGGTCGATGATCACCAGCAGGCCGTAACCCTTGAGCCAGTCTGAAAAGGCCACCCGGCCGTGGGAAACGGCCTTCACCTTGTGACCCTCGGGGGCGGCGATCATCACCCCCTGCCAGCGCAGCTTGCCCGCCTTTTCGCTGCCGTAGCGCGCCATCAGCGCCCCCTTCGCCGGCCACAGCAGCTTGCCTTTCAGCTTGCCGAAGGCCGGGCGGTTGCCGGCATCCGGCGGTATATCCTCCAGCGCCTCCACCAGGGCCTGGATCAGCGCCTGCAACTGCTGTTCATTGCGCACCATCCGTTCCAGCTGCTTGTCCTTGCTGCTGATCTCGCCCTTGAGCTGGGCGACCACCGAGGCACGCTGCTTGCGGCTGGCAACCAGCGAGCGCTTCTCCTGCAACTGCTGTTGGCGCAGCACCTCAAGCCGTTCTGCCTCCACGCCCACCTGCTGCTTCACCTGCTTCAGCTCGTTGATGGTGTGGCTGATGGCACCAATGCGCTCGCTGCGTGCCTGGTTGAGGTAGTCGTAGTAGGTGCTGACCCGACCCACGGTGGCCGGATCCTGCTGGTTGAGCAGGATCTTCAGGTACTCCTGCCGGCCCATCAGGTAGGCGGCACGAATCTGCCCCGCCAGGTAGTCACGCTGCAGGGCCATCGAGCCTTCCAGGCGGCGCTGGCGCCGTTTCAGATCCGCCAGGCGTTTGCGGGTCGTGGCAAGCTTGCCATCGAGCTGCGCGAGGCTGCGGGTCAGACTGCTGATCTTCTGCTCGGTAAGGCGCAGTTCGTTGCGCAGCGTGTCGTAGTGGCTGCGAACCTTTTGCAGTTCACCCTGCAGGGCCTTGATCTTCTGGCGCAACTGCGCCAGCTCCTGCTCCTTGAGCTGCCGCTCGGAGGCGGCCTGGGCGGGCTGAAACGCAACAGACAGAAGCAGGAGCAGGGAACAGGCAATGCGCGCAGGGCCCATCCACCCGGCCATCTATTCCTCTCCGTCTTGCTCGAAGTGCGCCAGGGAGTGGCCGATCATCTCGCTGGGCTGCTCCATGTCCATCAGAAACAGCATGGTCGGCGCCACGTCGGCCAGGGTGCCCGACTCCAGGGTGACCTGCTGTTCGCCCACATAGACAAAGGGCACCGGATTGGTGGTGTGGGCGGTGTGCGACTGGCCCGACTCCTCGTTGCGCATCTGCTCGGCATTGCCGTGGTCAGCGGTGATCAGCATCTGCCCGCCCGCCGCCTCGAGGCTCTCCACCAGGCGCCCCAGACAGGCATCGAGCGTTTCCAGCGCCTTGACGGTCGCCTCGAAGTTGCCGGTGTGGCCCACCATGTCGGGATTGGCGTAGTTGCAGATGATGACGTCGTACTTGTCGCTCTCTATCGCCGCGACCAGGTTGTCGGTCACCTCCACCGCACTCATCTCCGGCTGCAGGTCGTAGGTGGCCACCTGGGGGGAGGGGATCAGGATGCGATCCTCCCACTCGAACGGCTCTTCGCGGCCACCGTTGAAGAAGAAGGTGACGTGGGCGTACTTCTCGGTCTCGGCAATGCGCAGCTGGTGCAGGCCGAGGTTGGAGATGTATTCACCGAAGACGTTTTTCAGCCGCTCGGGCGGAAAGGCCACGGGGATACTGTAGTCGTGGCTGTACTCGGTGAGGCTGACAAAGGCACCCAGCCTGGGGGCCTTCTTGCGCTCGAAGGCGTCGAAATCGGGCTCGATGAACGGGCGGGTGATCTGGCGCGCCCGATCGGAGCGGTAGTTCATGAAGACCATTACATCGCCGTCCTGCACGCAGGCCGGCTCTGCCCCCTCGGGCATGATCGCCGTGGCCTTGACGAATTCGTCGGTCTCGCCGCGCGCGTAGGCCATCTCCAGTGCGGCCGCCGCATCAGGCGCCTTGTATTCGCTAGCGCTGCCGGTAATCAGATCATACGCCGCCTGAATGCGCGGCCAGCGGTGGTCACGGTCCATGGCGTAGTAGCGGCCGATGATGGAGGCGATACGGCCGTTGCCCAGCTCATCGAACTTCTCCTGCATCAGACGCAGCGACTCGGCCGCGCTTTTCGGCGGGGTGTCACGGCCGTCGAGGAAGGCGTGCAGGTAGACCTGCTTCACCCCCCGCTTGACCGCCAGCTCGGCCATGGCATGGATGTGCTCTTCATGGCTGTGCACCCCGCCCGGCGAGAGCAGGCCGAGGATATGCAGCGTCTTGTCCGCCTCGATGGCCTTGTCCACCGCCTCGGTAAGGGTGCCGTTGCTGAAGAACGAACCGGTCTTGATGGAACGGCTGACGCGGGTGTACTCCTGGTAGACCACGCGCCCGGCCCCGAGATTGAGGTGACCCACCTCGGAGTTGCCCATCTGGCCGCTGGGCAGGCCGACTTCGGCACCCGAGGTGCGCACGAAGGCATGCGGGCGGGTACGCCACAGTCCGTCCCAGACCGGCGTGCGTGCATGATGGATGGCGTTGAAGTCCTCATTCTCCGAGTAACCCCAGCCATCCAGGATAATCAGCATTGTGGGACGGTGTGCTGCTGTGGGCATAGATACAACCAATCGGTTCCTAAGTGTAAAGCCTGTTTAGACCCAGTCTATTCCATAGATATATTCACAACCACGTGCGCGTACAAGTCTGGCCCCTGAATAGTAAGGACAGGCGGGGCAATTTACCACATGTGGGGGTATGTATTACCGTATTAGAATAAAAGTCTTCTCAAATGGAGTAATATTGTATAATGTTTCCGTAGCGATAACAGCTTTATCCACCGCCCCCAGGCAAGCCGGTCGGATAGAGATGGATATGGGCAAAGAGCGTACTTTGCAACACAGGGACCAGGATGATCATGATTGAAACCCAAACAGTGAACCTGATTACTCGGGACGAAGACATCGAACGCGCCTCGCGCTCACTGAAGGCCATGTCTCACCCGCTTCGCCTGAAGATACTCTGCACGCTGGGCGATCAGGAGATCAGCGTACAGGATATCGTGGAGCGCGTAGGCACCTCACAGAGCAACATCTCCCAGCATCTGGCCATACTGCGCGACAAGGGGATTCTCTCCTCGCGTAAGGACGCCAACCGGGTTTACTACAAAGTAGTCGATAACCGCACCCTTAAGCTCATCGACATGATGCGCGACGTGTTTTGCACCATGGCCTGACGCTTTCATACTGAAGGTGTGTAACGACCCCTCTTAACCGTCGGCGGACGGAGACCCTTCTGCCGCCGCAAGTTAGCAATTATTTCCCCACGGAGTTTTTAGCAATGACTATCGAACGCATCGTCCGGCTGGTAGCCGGATCCTTTATCTTGCTCAGCCTCGCACTCGGCGTTGAGGCCAGCCCACTTTTCCATAACGTCAACTGGCTCTGGTTTACCGCCTTTGTCGGCTTCAACCTGTTCCAGAGCTCGCTGACCAGTTTCTGCCCGCTGGTCATCATGCTGGAGAAGGCCGGCATCGGCAAGGCCGCCTGAAGTTAAACTTCGCGATACGTTTCCGATATACTGTAAAGCCGCATGACGACGGACGGCGTCCGTCGTCATGGGCATAATTTGAATAAACACCCGAACACCACACCTATGCAGCAATTTGCCGAATTTGTAGTCAACCACTGGGACCTGTTCCTGGCCCTGGCCATCATCCTGGCCGTCATGTTTGCAGGCGGCATCAGCGGACGTCTGCGCGGTTTCAGTACCGTCGACCCGATGGCTGCGGTGCAACTGATCAACCACAGTGATGCCGTGATTCTGGATGTGAGGGAGCAGAACGAGGTCAATGACGGCAGGGTGATTGACTCGGTGCACATTCCCCTCGGCGCCCTGAAGTCGCGCATGGGTGAGCTGGAAAGCTACAAGCAAAAGCCGATCATCGTCGGCTGCCGCAGCGGTCACCGCTCCTCCGTGGCCTGCGGCCAGCTGCGCAAGCAGGGCTATGAGACCGTCTACAATCTCAAAGGCGGCATACTGGCCTGGCAGAACGCCGGACTACCGCTGAGCCGGGAAAGCAAAAAAGACAAAAAGAAGCGCAAAAAATAGTTCCATTTCTACGAGAAAGGCAGGTAATTTATGGCAAACGTCGAGATCTACTGTACCAGGCTATGTCCCTACTGCATTCGCGCCAGAAATCTGCTCGACAAAAAGGGGGTCAGCTACACCGAGTATTGTCTGGATGAAAAACCGCAGCTGCGCCCGGAGATGGAAAAGCGCGCGGGCCAGACCTCGGTACCGCAGATATTCATCGACGATCACCACATCGGCGGCTTTGACGACATGGCGGAACTCGATGTGGGGGGGGAACTGGACGAGAAACTCGGGCTGGCCTGATCGCGCCGATGGCTGATGCGCTGCACATCGTCTGCCCCCATTGCGACAGCACCAACCGTGTACCGCGGGACAAACTCGGCGCCGGCGGCAAGTGCGGCCGTTGCCGGCAACCGCTGTTTAGCGGCACGCCGCTGGCACTGACTCAGGCCAACTTCAACCGCCACCTGCAAAACAGCGACATCCCGCTACTGGTGGATTTCTGGGCACCCTGGTGCGGTCCCTGCAAAATGATGGCACCGATATTCGAACAGGCGGCACAGCAACTGGAGCCGGCCGTGCGCCTGGTCAAGGTCAATTCCGAGGAGCAGCAGGCACTGGCGGCCCAGTACGCCATTCGCAGCATCCCCACGCTGATCCTGTTCCGCGGCGGCCGGGAAGCGGATAGACTCTCCGGGGCGCTGGACCTGCAAAACCTGATGGCCTGGACCCGACAACGGCTCCAAGCATAAACACTCTTTAGCGCCCCACGGGCGACAATCACCGGGGAACAAAACGATGGCTGAAACAGAAAACGAGAACAACGCGCAACAGTTCGGCATTCAACGCATCTACGTCAAGGATATCTCCTTCGAGACGCCCAACTCGCCTGAAATCTTCACCGTCAAAGGGCAACCGAACATCAATATCGACCTCAACACGCAGGTCAAACCGCTGCAGGAGGGCGTCTACGAGATCGTGCTCCAGATCACCGTCACCAACAAGATCGAGGAGAAGACCGCGTTTCTGGCGGAGGTGCAGCAGGCCGGTATCTTCAATATCAGCGGCTTTGGCGATCCCGAGCTGGGCCACATGCTGCACAGCTACTGCGCCACCATTCTCTTCCCCTATGCCCGCGAGACGATCTCCGACCTGGTCACCAAGGGCAGCTTCCCGCAGTTGCTGCTGGCCCCGGTCAATTTCGACGCCCTCTATGCCCAGCACCTGCAGCAGCAACAGGGCGGCGGCGAGGGCGGCGAAAACTCCCACTAAACCCGACCTCCATGCCCCCAACCAAGGATACGATCTGCGTGCTGGGCGCCGGTTCCTGGGGAACGGCGCTGGCGATACAGCTGGCGCGTAACGGCACCAGGGTGCTGCTGTGGGGACGCCATGCCGAGGAGATGAGCCGCATGGCTCAAGCGCGCTGCAATGCCCGCTATCTTCCGGATATCTCTTTCCCCGAGGGTGTCAGCCCGGTCTCCTCGCTGGAGCAGGCGATCGCCGAATCCCAGGAGATCCTGGTGGTGGTCCCCAGCCATGCCTTTCGCGAAACCCTCAGACACATCGCCCCGCTGCTCAGGCAGGGGGAACCTGTGGCCTGGGCCACCAAGGGGCTGGAACCGGGCAGCGGCAAGCTGCTGCACCAGGTCGTTGCCGAGGAGCTGGCCCCCGGTCACCCCACCGCAGTGATCTCCGGCCCCACCTTTGCCCGTGAGGTGGCCCTCGGCCTGCCCACTGCCGTCACTGTGGCCTCCAGGCAGGAGGATGTGGCCGACTATTTTGCCCGACGGCTGCACGGCGCCGCGATGCGCGCCTACACCAGCGCCGATATCATCGGCGTGGAACTGGGCGGGGCCGCCAAAAACGTGCTCGCCATCGCGGCCGGCATCGCCGACGGCCTCGGATTCGGTGCCAACACCCGCGCCGCTCTCATCACCCGCGGCCTGGCCGAGATCATGCGCCTGGGCACCGCCCTCGGTGCCCACCAGGAGACCTTCATGGGACTTGCCGGGCTTGGCGACCTGGTGCTCACCTGCACCGACAACCAGTCGCGCAACCGCCGCGCCGGC
>JBFEUI010000046.1:0-19272 GCA_041547565.1 Thiohalomonadaceae bacterium | reverse complement strand
TCGTCGATGATCAGCAGGATGTCGAACTCGTGGCACAGCTCCTCGAGTTCCTTGAGCCACGTTAAGCTGGCGACATTGATACCGCCCTCGCCCTGCACGGTCTCGACGATGATCGCCGCCGGCAGGTCGATACCGGAGGAGCCGTCCTCGAGGAATTTGCGCAGGTAGTCGATGGTGTTCACGCCCGGACCGAAGTAGCCGTCGAACGGCACCGAGTCGGCATTGTTGCGTGCACCGTAGGACTCATCGCGATAGAAGTCGTTACCGGTCACTGCCAGGGCGCCCATGGTCAGGCCGTGGTAGCCGTTGGTGAAGGCGATGACGTTGGAACGGCGCTTGACCATGCGCGCCAGTTTCAGCGCGGTCTCCACCGAGTTGGTGCCGGTGGGTCCGGTGAACTGGATCTTGTAGTTCAGGTTGCGCGGGGCCAGGATGGTGTCGTGGAAGCTTTGCAGGAAGTTTTTCTTCGCCACGGTGGCCTTGTCCAGCGCGTGGACGATGCCGTCACGCTGCAGGTACTCGATCATCGCCTCGCTGATGAGCGGGTTGTTGTGACCGTAGTTGAGGGTACCGGCCCCGGCAAAGAAATCGATGTACCTGTTGCCGTGCTCGTCGTAGATGAACGAGCCCTTGGCGGTATCAAATATTGCCGGGAAAGAGCGGACATAGCCACGTACTTCCGATTCCATTTCTTCAAAAATGCGCATGTTACTTCTCCTGTTCGCTGCTGCCCGGGGTGAAAGGCCCGATGGACAGCAGAATCTCTTTTTCGTGTTCCTGGTCGCCGAACTGATCCTCTTCAAGGAAGACCGACTCGTTAAGCGGGTAAGTGTGGTGCCGGGCAAAGCTCTCGAACAGCTTTCGTGAGGCGAGATTCGAGGGGTTGACGGTCGATTCAAGCATGTCGACAGCACTGCAGCTCGGCCGGTCAAACAGGGCATCAAGCATTGTCTTGGCCAGCCCTTGTCCCCGCTGGCTGGCGGCCACCACCACCTGCCAGACAAACAGCGTCTGTGCCCTGGTGGGTTCCAGGTAGGCCGAGATAAAGCCGACGATCTCCCCGTTGTGCTCCGCCACCATGCAGGTATCGCGGAAGTGGCGACACAGCAGGTGGTAGCTGTAGATGGAATTGGGATCGAGGGGTGGACTCTCTTTGATCAGTTTGTATATGGCGAATTCATCGCCGGGTTCGGGTTTGCGCAACGTGGCGTCGCGCCCGCTTTTACTTGCGTGCATCAATTATCCTTGCATTTCGTGCAAATATTTAGTGTACTAAATTTTAGCGTTATAAACTAAACTGTGCAAGTATGGCTTCAACAGAGCAAAAGTGGCATCTTAGGTACCAAACGTTACTGATCAATGACTTTTCAGACCCTGAAAGGCAAGAATTCTCCATGGAAATACACGACAAGGTCCTGGTGGCGCTGCGCCAGATTATTCGGGCGATTGATTTGCACTCTAAAAAACTGGAGCGTGAATCCGGTATGACCGGACCACAACTGTTAGTGATGCAATCAATTGCCCAGGCGGAGCCCGTTACCGCGGGAGAAATTGCCCGCGAGGTGAATCTGAGCCAGGCCACGGTGACCTCGATCCTCGACCGTCTGGAGCGCAAGGCCTATCTGCGGCGTGAGCGCAGCAAGCAGGACAAGCGCAAGGTGTTTCTCTATCTGACCGAGGCAGGCGGCCAGGTGCTGGAAAAGGCGCCGACGCTGATGCAGGAGAACTTTATCCGCAGTTTCAGCCACCTGGAGGATTGGGAGCAGAACCTTATTCTCTCCTCCCTGCAGCGGGTGGCGGAGATGATGCAGGCGGGCAAGCTGGAGGCCGCTCCGCTGCTCGACAGCAGTGATGAGCAGGTGGTCAAGGAGGTCTGAATACGCCCTTCTGCCCGGCACAAAAAAGCCCGCAGCAGCGGGCTTTTTTGTTGCAGCAGGCCGAGCGTGCTCAGGCGTTGCGGCTGTTCTCGATCAGGGTGTGGATGACCGGTGCCAGGATCAGTTCCATGGCAAAGCCCATCTTGCCGCCGGGCACCACGATGGAGTTACGGCGTGACATGAACGAGTTGGGGATCATGTTCAGCAGGTAGGGGAAGTCCACGTTGAACCTCTTCGGATCCTTGAAACGGATGACCACGAAACTCTCGTCCGGTGTCGGGATGTCACGGGCGATGAACGGGTTGGAGGTGTCCACGGTCGGTACGCGCTGGAAGTTGATGTCGGTACGTGAGAACTGCGGGGTGATGTAGTTCACGTAGTCCGGCATGCGGCGCAGGATGGTATCGACGATGGCCTCGGCGGAGTAGCCGCGCTGGGCGTTGTCGCGGAAGATCTTCTGGATCCACTCCAGGTTGACGATCGGGACCACGCCGATCTTCAGGTCGGCATGCTCGGAGATGTCGACCTCAGCGTTCTTGGCGCAGCCGTGCAGACCCTCGTAGAACAGCAGGTCGGTCTCCTCGGTGATATCTTCCCATGGAGTGAACTGGCCGGCCGTGTAGTCGGTACCGCCCAGGCGGGCGTTGTGCTCGGCGGCCTCTTCATCGCTGTGGATGTAGTAGCGGCGCTTGCACTTGCCGCTCTCGCCGTAGGTCTTGAAGGTCTCGGCGATCTTGTCGAAGTGATTGGCCTCGGGGCCGAAGTGGCTGAAAGAGTGGTTGCCTTCCTCCTCGGCCTTGGCCATGGCTTCCTTGAACTGGGCACGGTCCAGGCTGTGGAAGCTGTCGCCTTCGACGACCAGCGGCTTGATCTTCTCACGGAAGAAGATGTGCTCGAATGCGTTTTTAACGGTTGTTGTACCGGCACCGGATGAGCCGGTTACGGCGATAACTGGATGCTTTACAGACATGGAGTGCTCCCCTGTGTTTGGATTCCTGAAAGCGGCTAAAAAGTTGAACCGCCTATTCTAGCGGAAAACCGCGCAGGAAGTCTTGCTTCAATGATGACTATTCCGTTTGTTAATACATATACCGCCATTAATTGGCCTGTTCGGCGACGATGGCGATGCTCTGCTCTCCGCCGTCCTCCAGCAGCCAGTCGATGCGGCTGCGCCACAGGCGGCGGAACTGCGCCGTCTGCGCCTCATCGGCCTCATCCCGCAGGATAAGCGGCATCAGTGCATCCAGCTCCGGCGGGTTGGGCATGGCGTTGGGACGGTATTCGAGGGTGACGCTCTGCCCGGTGTCGTTGCGGCGGAAGCTGCAGCGGGCAGGTGGCTCACCGCTGCCGTCGAATGCCAGCAGGCCCTTGCGTACCTCCTTGCCGGCCAGTCCCTTGAAACCGTTGTCGGCGGCGGCACCGGTGATCAGGGTGAGTACCTGGGTGAAGGGGCCGTTGGAACTGGTCTCCAGGGCACCGTGAAATTCGACGGCGATGTTGCCGCGGCGCGGCGTGGCCTCACCGTAGAGCAGCTCCAGGGCGCGCTTGGCCATGACGAAGGCTCCCGCCACCGTGGGGCAGGCGTGGCCGGAGAGTTTGACCACATCATCAAAACTGTAGTGGTAGAGGCCGTCGCCGGCCCCGAGCATCTCGCCCAGCGGGTCGTAGAGGGTCAGGGTGGGACTGGCGGGAAATAGCGGTTCAGACATATTCGTACTCCTGGGGACAGCCGGGCACTAGCGGCCCTGTTCACGGGCGATGGCGCGGTAGCCGATATCACGGCGCATGAACATGCCGTCCCAGCTGATTTTGTCGGCCAGTTGGTAGGCCCGTTGCTGCGCCTCGCTGACACTCGTGCCCAGTGCGGTGGCACAGAGTACGCGGCCGCCGGCGGTGACCACCTCGCCGTTTTTTCCGGCGGTACCGGCATGGAAGATCTTGGCGCTGTCACTGTCGGCGCCGTCCAGGCCGCTGATGGCATCGCCCTTGTTGTAGTCGCCGGGATAGCCGCCGGCGGCCAGCACCACGCCCATGGCGGCGCGTGTGTCCCACTCGGCGCTGGCGCTGTCCAGCTGGCCGTCCAGTGCGCGTTCGCACAGGGCGACCAGGTCGGATTTCAGCCGCATCATGATGGGCTGGGTCTCCGGGTCGCCGAAGCGGCAGTTGTATTCGATCACCCTGGGGGCGCCGTCGGCGCTGATCATCAGGCCGGCATAGAGAAAACCGGTGTAGGGATGGCCCTCTGCGGCCATGCCGCGTACCGTGGGCATAATGACCTCGTCCATAATGCGCTGGTGGACCTCGGCGGTGACCACCGGTGCGGGGGAGTAGGCGCCCATACCGCCGGTGTTGGGACCGGTATCGCCCTCGCCGACGCGCTTGTGGTCCTGGCTGGTGGCCATCGGCAGCACGTGTTCCCCGTCGACCATGACGATAAAGCTGGCCTCCTCGCCCTCCAGGTACTCCTCGATCACCACGCGGTGGCCCGCCTCGCCGAAGGCGTTGCCGGCGAGCATGTCGCGCACCGCTGCCTCGGCCTCCGCTTCGGTCATGGCGACGATGACGCCCTTGCCGGCAGCCAGGCCGTCGGCCTTGATGACGATGGGGGCACCCTGCTGTTTCAGATAGGCCAGCGCCTCATCGATGTCGGTGAAGTTGCCGTAGGCGGCAGTGGGAATGTCGTGCCGGGCCAGGAAATCCTTGGTAAAGGCCTTGGAGCCTTCCAGCTGGGCGGCAGCCTGGCTGGGGCCGAAGCAGCGCAGGCCGGCCTCGGTGAAGGCGTCGACCACGCCGATGACCAGCGGGGCCTCGGGACCGACGATGGTCAGGCCGATGCCGTTGTCCCGGGCAAAGGCGATCAGGCCATCGATATCCTCGACGCCGATGGCCACGTTCTCCATCTTCGCTTCACGTGCAGTGCCGGCATTGCCCGGTGCCACGAAGACCTGCTCCACGTCGGGCGACTGGGCCGCCTTCCATGCCAGGGCGTGCTCGCGCCCGCCACTGCCGATAACCAGTACTTTCATCGTTACCCCTTCAGTTGTTACCTGTTGCGCCCGCCTCAAGCGGGGCGTTGTGGTTCATTATATAACGTGCTGTCTCGTAGTAGCCGCTCACCATGCGTGCCATCTGTTCGGCCAGCCGCGGTTCGCGCTCAAGGTGGTTGTCGCGCGGCGTTTCGGTGCCCAGTTTGAACAGCTTTTTATCGCTGCCGTCGGCACGCATGCGGAAATAGTATTGCTCGCCAATCAGGCCGATATCGGGATTGGCACTGTGATGGATGGTGAAGGCATAGCGTTCATCATCGTAACGCCTGTCAAGCAGGTCGCGGCCGAAGGTGGTGTTGCTGTGGGGATGGCCGGTGAGACTGGCCAGCGTGGTCATCACGTCCAGTTCGGTGGCCACCTTGTGCTCGACCCGGCCGCTGCCCGGCAGCCCGGGGGCATGAATGACGAAGGGGACCCGGTAGCTGCCGAGCAACAGCTGGCTCTCCTGTTTCAGGGCGTGGTCGCCGGCATAGTCGTTGATGCCGTGGTCGCCGAAAAAGACGAACACCGTATTGTCGAAATAGCCCGACTCCCTGGCCAGTTTGATGAAGTGGCCGATGCTGTGGTCCATGAAGCGGTAGGCGTTGTACTCCGCCAGCGACTCGAAGCCGTAGCGGGTGACATCCTCATCGGGGGTGTGCGGGGTAAAGCCCTCGTTGTCGTCCGGGATGGTGTAGGGGCGGTGATTGCCCGAGGTCTGGATGATGGCAAAGAAGGGTTTGTCCTGCGCCTTGAGTACCTGGTCGGCCTCCTTGAACAGATTGAGATCGGAGATGCCCCAGACATCGTTACGCGGCGAGCGGTAGCTGCCCTCTTCATAGATATGCAGGCCAGGGATGTTGTTGGCCAGCATGCCGCGAATATTGCCCCAGCTGGCGCTGCCACCGAGAAAATAGTATTTCTCATAGCCCTTGAAGGCGTTGAGCAGCATGTGCTGTTTGACGATGGTGGGGTTGCGCGAGGCGGTCTCACCCAGCTGTACGTCCGGAATGCCGGTGGTGAAGGCGAACACCGAGCGGGCGGTGCCGGTGTGCGGGGTGAAGAAGTTGTCAAAATAGATCCCCTCACGGGCGAGGGCATCGAAATGGGGGGTGGTGTCCAGCGGATTGCCCGACAGCCCCGATTTGTAGCTGGCGAAGGACTCCAGGATCACGACAATGACATTGGGCCGGCCCTTGAGCGTTCCGTTGCCGCTGACCCGGCGCGTGTAGTTGAGGCGCTCGCTGTCCATCGGGTCAGCGCCCAGGTAGTCGGCCATCATCGGGTAGGCCTTTTTCACCCGCTTTTTGTTGTACGGCGTCCCCTCGTTGCTGAAGGTGTCGCCAAAGTAGAGCAGCGGATTGAGGGCCACCGCGGCGGCAAAGGCGTGGGTACCGAAAAAGGCGTCACTCCAGCGCAGCGGGTAGGAGGAGAGCTTGCCGTAGATACCGAACAGCGCGGCAAACACGGTGAGCGTGATCAGGCCGGTCTTCCTGTGGCGGGTGAGTGGGGTGTAGTCGCTGAGCTCTGCGCGTTTAAACAGGGTGACCGTGGCCCAGGCGATAAGCAGGTTCAGTGCGACAACCGCCAGCGAGATCCAGACCACCGGATAGCTCTCCCACACCATCTGACCCGAGATCAGCGGATTTTCCAGGAAGCGCAGCACGGTCGAGTCGATGCGGGTATTGAGGTAGGCGTAGTGGCCGAAGTCGAACACGTAGAACGCGATCACGACGAGCGTGGCAAGCATCAGGTAGCCGAGCCAGAAGCCGCGCCAGAACCGGGTGCGCATCGGACTCAGGTAGGCCAGTGCGGCAAGCAGTGGCGGCAGGATCAGCACCGGCAGGATACGCGGCCACTTGCCAAGCAGATAGCCGATGCTGGGAAATCCCTTGAAGGAAAAATGGATGATGGCGATGAGCGCGATGATCAGCAGATACTTGCCCCAGAACTTCAGTGCTCTGCCCGGCGTGGTCGGGGTGGCGACGCCTGTCAGCAGGATCGGCAGCAGGATGAGCAGGGCAAGCCGCAGATCGAACTTGAAACCGATATAGAAGGATTGCAGCAGTGTGGCGAGCGGCAGCGGGTCGGCCGGGCTGCGAAAGGCGAGCCAGAATCCCACGCGCATCAGCGTGAAGACCGCCACATAGAGAAGTGCGGCCACGGCCAGAAAACGTATCAGCCGGGGTATTCGGTTCATGGTCGGATAATGATTACTGGTGGAATTGGGTTTAATGCCGTTCGACGGGGCCGCTCTGTCCGTTCATGGTGTGTCACACCGGGTTATGCTATCCATTCGAATGGCGCGCATTGTATCATAACTGACTGTACTGCTCGTGTTTGAGCGACTATGTCCCCGCAAGTTCATTTCGTATTGCAACCAATTTCAGGGAGTCTCGCAGAGGGTGAACCGACAAGCGTTTCGCACCAAGGTGTTCAAATGGCTGCGCCGCCTGGCGCTGGGTTTTGTTGTGCTGCTGTTGTTTGTGGCGATGGGACGACCTGTGCAGATCTATCTCGACAGCCAGTACCACGGCGAACGCGGGCCCTACCTGCAGATGCTCGGGCACGATAGCGTCACCATACACTGGCAGACATCGCAGGCTGAAGCGGGCATGGTACGTTTTGGTCTCCAGCCCGACAGGCTCGATCGACAGGTAAAAGAGGCGCAGGCCGGCGAGAAGCATCAGGTGCGCCTCACCGGCCTGAAACCGGCTACCCGCTACTGGTATAGCGTGGGCGCAGCCGGTCAGGGCGGTAACGGAGAGGCCAAGGCGTCCCAGTTCAGCACCGCACCACCTCCCGGGTCTGACCGGCCGAGCCGTATCTGGGTGCTGGGCGATCCCGGTTATGTGAGTGATATGGTCGAGTGGGTCAGAGACTCGGCGCTGGAGTGGATGGATGAACATCCGCGCACCGGAGGTGTACCGCTCGACCTGATACTGACCACCGGCGACAACGCCTACCGTTCGGGAAAAAACAGGGAATTCCAGGCCGCCGTGTTCGACATCTTCGGTGACCTGCTCAAGCGCTATCCCTACTGGCCGGCCTACGGCAACCACGATGCCCGGCGCTGGGCCTATTTCGACATCTTCAACTTCCCCGAGCAGGGCGAACTGGGCGGGGAGCCATCCGGCACGGAGAACTATTTCTCATTCGATTACGCCAATATCCACTTTGTCTTTCTCGACTCGGAGGACAGTGATCGCGATGCCGACGGTGCCATGGCCGAGTGGCTGCGCCGTGACCTGTCCGCTACCCGGCAACAGTGGCTGATCGCCGTGTTCCACCACCCCCCCTACACCAAGGGATCGCACGACTCGGACGACCCCTTTGACAGCCGTGGCCGGCAGACGGACATGCGGGAGAACATCGTTCCGCTGCTGGAGCAGGCGGGGGTCGACCTGGTGCTCTCGGGACACAGCCACGTCTACGAACGCTCCCACCTGCTCGACTGTCACTATGGCAAATCGACCGAGTTGCAGGCCGACATGGTGCTGGATACGGACGGTGTGTTTGAGAAGCGCGGTGAGCGGCTCAGCCCCCATGCAGGAGCGGTCTACGCCGTGGTGGGCGCCTCGGGACACATCAATACCGGGACGCTCGACCACCCGGTGATGGCCTTCTCAAAGTCAGAGCTGGGATCGCTGATTGTCGACGTGGAGGGGACGGTGTTGCGTGCCCGCTATATCAATCAGCTGGGCGAAGAGGTGGACCGTTTCTCCATCACCAAGGGCGTTGCCACAGCAGTGAAGCGCAGCGGGAGTTGTTCCCCTTCATCGTGATCCCGCTTTTTGCTTTTGCTAGACACACCGGCCAATACGACTGACTGGTGAGTAACTGAGGTGAAAAAAATCCCGATACCGCTGGAGGCGGTATCGGGATCTATTTGTCCCTTTTAATTTCGTTCTTGTATCTGAATCAGTGGCGGAAATGACGCATGCCGGTGAAGACCATCGCCATGCCGTGCTCGTCGGCCGCGGCGATAACCTCCTCGTCACGCATGGAACCGCCGGGCTGGATGACCGCCACGATGCCTGCCTCGGCGGCGTTGTCGATGCCGTCGCGGAAGGGGAAGAAGGCGTCGGAGGCCATGACCGAGCCCTGCACCTCCAGGCCCGCATGCTCGGCCTTGATGCCGGCGATGCGGGCGGAGTTGACGCGGCTCATCTGGCCGGCGCCGACGCCGATGGTCATATTCTCACGGCCGTAGACGATGGCGTTGGACTTGACGAATTTGGCCACGCGCCAGCTGAACATCAGGTCGTTCATCTCCTGCTCGCTGGGCTGGCGCTGGGTGACCACCTTGATCTCACCCGTCAGCAGCAGGTCACTGGACTGTACCAGCAGGCCGCCGTTGACGCGCTTGTAGTCGAGGGTCTCTGCCGCCTCGCCCCATTCGCCGCACTCGAGCAGACGCACGTTCTTCTTCTCTGAGACCACCTCGATCGCCTCGTCAGAGACCCTGGGGGCGATGATGACCTCGACGAACTGGCGCTCGACGATGGTGCGGGCGGTGTGGCCGTCCAGTTCGCGGTTGAAGGCGATAATGCCGCCGAAGGCCGACTCGGGATCGGTGGAGTAGGCGCGGTCATAGGCGGTGACCAGGTCATCGCCGTACGCCACGCCACAGGGATTGGCGTGCTTGACGATGACGCAGGCCGGGCCCTCGTCGAACTGCTTGACGCACTCCAGTGCCGCATCGGTATCACCGATGTTGTTGTAGCTGAGCTCCTTGCCCTGGATCTGGCGTGCCGAGCTGATGGAGCCGGCCGGGGCATTGTGCTCGACGAAGAAGGCCGCCTTCTGGTGCGGATTTTCGCCGTAGCGCATGGTCTGCACCTGCCTGACCTGCAGGTTAAAGGTGCGCGGGAAGTCGCTCTTGCCGCCGTCCTGCTGGATGCGTCCCAGGTAGTTGGCGATGGCACCGTCGTAGCGGGCGGTATGCTCGTAGGTCTTGACCGCCAGTTCGAAACGGGTGGCCGCTGTGGTGGCGCCGTCGTTGGTCTTCATCTCGTCGATGATACGGCCGTAGTCAGCCGCGTCGACCACGATGGTGACGTCCCTGTGGTTCTTGGCCGCGGCGCGGATCATGGTCGGGCCGCCGATGTCGATATTCTCGATGGCGTCCTCCAGCGAACAGTCGGGCCTGGCCACGGTCTGCTCGAAGGGGTAGAGGTTGACCACCACCAGATCGATGCCGCCGATGTTGTGCTCGGTCATGATCGCATCGTCGGTACCGCGACGGCCGAGGATGCCGCCGTGGATCTTGGGGTGGAGGGTCTTGACCCGTCCGTCCATCATTTCCGGGAAGCCGGTATAGTCGGAAACCTCGATGACCTTAACGCCCTTGTCGGCCAGCAGTTTGGCGGTGCCGCCGGTGGAGAGGATTTCAACGCCAAGTTCCTGCAGTTGCTGGGCAAACTCGACAATACCGTTTTTGTCGGAGACGCTGATCAATGCGCGCTCGATCTTATTCATTCTTCGCTTCCTCAGTTAAACGTCCATACCACTTGCAGGGTGTGCGGTACCCCCGGGGCGGTATGAAATACAAGATTAGTGTTCCAGGTCGTAGCTCTTGAGCTTCTTGCGCAGGGTGCCACGGTTGATGCCGAGCAGTTCGGCGGCACGGGTCTGGTTACCCTGGGTGTGGTCCATCACCTTCTCCAGCAGCGGGCGCTCCACCTCTGCCAGAAACAGTTGGTAGAGGTTGCCGGGGTTGTGACCGTTGAGATCCTTGAAGTATTTGTCCAGTGCCTTACGTACTTGTCCGTTAAGGGGGATCGTATCGCTGCTTACGGTCTTTTCGCTCATGCCGCTTTCTCGTCTCCATGAATCAGGCTATCGAAAAATTCACTTACCATCTCCAGCTGTTGCCGGGCTGTCTCAACCTGGGTGACGGCCTTGCGGAAGGCGGCCCCGTGACGCTGACCCTTGCTGTACCAGCTGATGTGTTTGCGTGCCATGCGCACGCCAGTGTACTCACCGTAGAAGTTGTAAAGATTATGCAGGTGGCCGATGAGGATCTCACTGACCTCCGTCAATGAAGGCTCAGCCAGTTTCTCCCCGGTGGTCAAATAGTAGCCGATCTCGCGGAAAATCCAGGGCCGGCCCTGGGCGGCGCGCCCGATCATCACCGCATCGGCACCGGTATGCGCCAGTACCTGCCTGGCCTTCTCCGGCGTGGTGATGTCACCGTTGGCGATGATCGGGATCGACACGGCGGATTTGATCTCGGCGATGGTGTCGTACTCGGCCTCGCCGCTGTAGCCGTCGGCGCGGGTGCGGCCGTGCACGGCGAGCGCCTGTATGCCTGCCTGTTCGGCGATGCGGGCCACGTTATCAGCGTTACGGCTGGTGCTGTCCCAGCCGGTGCGGATCTTCAGGGTGACCGGCACGTCGACGGCAGCCACCACCGCATCCAGGATACGGCCGACCAGTTGTTCATCGCGCAGCAGGGCGGAGCCGGCAGCCACGTTGCACACCTTTTTGGCGGGGCAGCCCATGTTGATGTCGATGATCTGGGCGCCGTTGTCTACGTTGTAGCGGGCGGCATCAGCCATCATCTGCGGGTCGGCGCCCATGATCTGGACCGAGCGCGGCTCGCTCTCGCCGCTGTGGTCGGCACGGCGTCGGGTCTTTTCGCTGCCCCACAACAGGGAGTTGGAGGAGACCATCTCGGAGACCGCCATGCCCGCGCCCATGTCGCGGCAGAGCTGGCGGAACGGCCGATCGGTGACGCCGGCCATGGGTGCCAGTACAAGGTTGTTGGGCAGTTGATAGGGGCCGATGCGCATCTCTAAACGCTGTCTAATCCTGGAAAAAGATCGGCAATTCTACTCTCTTCGTCTGGAAGGTTAAAGGGGATGGATGTTGCGAAATTGTTGCCGATGGTTCAGCACACTGCAGAATGCCGACCGGGGCGTTGGCTTAAAGGAAATTGAACTCGAAGCCCACAGCGCTCTCGCCGGGGTCGAGTATCTCAAGCAGCAGGTGGACCTCGTTGAGCGGCATAAAGGGGGTATCGGAGTTTGTCTCCGCCAGGTAGTCGGCCGGACGGAAGCGGCGTGAGGCGACAATGCGCTGCTCTATGTCGGTCATGACAATCTCGACCACCGGGAAGGGCTGGGGATGCCGTGCATTGTTGATTAGGGTGGCGGTAATCAGCAGGCTGTCCTGGTAGCGCGGGTGGGACTGGACGGCATGGTCGACCAGTTCTATCGACTTCGGATCGCGCTGCAGCGGCAGTTGGCAGCCGGCTATGTCGCACAGCTGCTCCAGCCATGGCCGGTAGGCGGCATGGCGTGACAGTTCCACACGGTTGAAATAGCTGTACTGCAGCCCTGCCAGGCCGACCATGCAGAGGCTGGCGATAAACCAGAAGACCGTTGCGGCGATACTGCCGCCCTTTTTCGGGCTCTCCAGGGCAAGCCGTGGCGGCAGCTCTGCTGCCTCTGGCATTTTGGCCGATGCTGTTTCCGGCAGATCTTCTGTAGCGGCGCTGTCCTCGCTTTCGCTTGTTGCCGCCGCAGAGCCGGCCGGCTCTGCGGCATGGGTAGTGGTGTCCGTTGTCGCGTCAAAGCCGGGTGGGGGCGTATAGTTGGCGTGCTCCTCGCCAGATTCCTCTTCCGGAAGCGTGGCGGTACTGAGTTCGAGATCATCGTAGTCGAGTTCGTTGCCGGACAGCGGTTCGGGCTCGCCAGTCTCATCCTCGCCGTTCGGTGTCAGCAGCGATTCTATATGCTGCTCCGAAAACTCATCCCACTGTTCGGTCCCCTCCGGTGCCTGTTCCCGGACCTCAGCCTCGGCGGTAAGCGTTTCGAGCTCATCCGCCGGCGCTTCCTCTACATCCTCCGGGGACTGCTCGCTGAGTGCTGTGCCAAGCGCACTGTCTTCCTTCTCATCGGGAAGTTCGAACGGTTCTGACTCCTGGCCGGAAGGCGGTGTCGTGCTCTCCTCATCGGCGCTCTGCAGCGACTCGATCGTCTGTTCCAGGAACTCATCCCACTGTTCGGCCTCCTCTGGTGCCTGACCCTCTATCTCGGTGTCACCTTCAGGCCCGGCGATAAGCGTTTCGAGCTCATCCGCCGGCGCTTCCTCTACATCCTCCGGGGACTGCTCGCTGAGTGCTGTGCCAAGCTCACTGTCTTGCTCCTCATCGGGAAGTTCGTACGGCTCTGACTCCTGGCCGGAAGGCGGCGTCGCGAATTCCTCGTCGGTGTCCTGCAGCGACTCGGCCTGTGCGAACAGCTGTTCGAGTTCGCTCGTCTCGTTTTCAGCGGGTTCCTGCTCTGTCGGGACCGCCTCCAGGTTTGTCTCCACCACGGGTTCGGGTATCTCGACCAGCAGCTCTTCCAGTTCATCTGTCGTGTGCCCGGTCAGTGCCTCGGATGCCGTCTCTTGTGGTTCAGGTGGTATGGGTGTTGCAGGCTGCTGTTCGGGTTCGGTTTCAGTGAATGCGTCCAGCTGTACTTCGCTGTATTCGGTGCCGGCAGCGGCCGTGTCGCTTTCTGTCGTTGTGACCGCTGCACTGTCTAGCGGTGCATGGCCGGTAGCCGGGGGCGTTGCCTGCGGCTGTTGGGTGCCACGCTGCAGCAGGTTTTCCAGCGCATCGAAGGTGTGAGCGCACTGGCCACAACGTACCTTGCCTTTTGCCGCCTTTAGCTGCGCTGCATGGAGGCGGAAAACGGTTTTGCATTCAGGGCACTGGGTATACATTTTCAGGCTTGCCGTGCTACCAGCTGACTCGATTGTGGTCTCGAACTCATTGAACAGTAAGGATTTTGCACAAGGTAGCCGATTTCACCGTATTATCCAAGCTTATTGACCGCGCATAGACTATAGATTTAAGGAAATAGCGTAAAGCGACACAGCGATACCGCCTATATAATATGAGAATAGGGAAATGCGATAAAAAATAATACCAGTCCTAATCGTTACGGCAGATCAGGTTAGAAGCTGAGGGAACAGCGCATGTCCCGTGTCCCAAGACTATAGGAGGATGTATGGGGAACATCAGCTTGCGCAAGCGTTTTGCGCTGTTAACAGGTTTTCTTGCACTCATTGTTGTCATAGAAAGTATTATCATCCTTGGTGCCAGTAGCACCCTTTCGGAACAAACGACCCTCATCTCGGATCGTGATATCCCCGTTCTCAACAAGGCACATCGCCTGAAATTGTCCGTGGTGCAGGTCCAGCAGTGGCTGACAGATATCAGTGCCACCCGGGGACGTGACGGCCTGAATGACGGTTTCGATGAAGCGGAAAAAAATGCAGTGGTATTCCGTGGGCTGATTGAAGAATTGAAGGCAATTGACAGTGGGCATGCCGAACAGTACCAGGCCATGCTACCCGTGTTCGAGGATTACTATGCCGTCGGGAAGAAGATGGCGCAGGCCTACGTTGAGCAAGGCCCGGAAGGTGGCAACAGGATGATGGGCGAGTTCGATGCGGTTGCGGCAAAGATCGCCGAGCAGGTCGACGGCGTACTGGAGTCCGCAGTGGGACGGGCCGATGCGATACTCATGGAACACACCGAGCAGATGGCGAGCAACAACTTTGCCCTGACCGTGGGTTTTGTGGTGATTTTTGCCGGGGTCGGGGTGGTGTTTTTCATGATGCGCAGGGCGCTTCTGTTCCTGCCCACCATTGTGGCCGAGCTGAAACAGGTTGCCGCGGGTGACCTGACCGGCGAGTCGTCGGAATGGTGTAGCAAAGGTGATGAACTGGCCGAGCTGTGTGCCGGCGTGCAGGAGATGAAGGTCAGCCTGAGAGATATCCTGTCGGAACTTGCCTCGTCTGCGGCGCAGCTCGCCTCTGCCGCCGAGCTGATGTCGCAGGTGACCGGTGAGACCATGGGGATGCTTTCGGAGCAGCAGTCGGAGGTCAACCAGATTGCCACGGCAATGACCGAAATGTCCGCCAGTTCCCAGGAGGTGGCGAGCAGTGCCAACAGTACGGCCGAATCGGCCAGCAATGCCGACAGCGATGCGGCGGGCGGCAAGCAGGTGGTGGGCGAGACGGTTGGGGCCATCAATTCGCTGGCGAGCAGTGTGGTACAGGCCTCCGAGGTGATCACTCAACTGGAGCGGCAGAGCGAAAATATCGGCGGTATTCTGGATGTGATTCGTGGCATTGCCGACCAGACCAACCTGCTGGCGCTCAATGCCGCCATTGAGGCGGCGCGGGCCGGTGAGCAGGGAAGAGGTTTTGCCGTGGTCGCCGATGAGGTGCGCACGCTGGCCTCAAGGACGCAGGAGTCGACACAGGAGATCCACGGCATGATCGAACAGCTCCAGGCCGGGGCACGGGATGCGGTGCAGGTGATGGACCGTGGTCGTACCCAGACCGAGCAGAGTGTCGAGCAGGCCAATCAGGCGATGAGGGCTTTGGATGCCATCACCAACTCCATTGCCACAATCAATAATATGAGTGCGCAGATTGCGGCCGCCTCAACCCAGCAGAGTGCCGTGGCAGAGGATATGTCGCGCAGCATCAACAATATCAGTGCAGCCGCCGAGCAGACTGCATCAAGTGCTCAACAGACGGCTAACACCGGTGAACAGTTGTCGGCACTTGCATTGCAGCTTCAAGGGACGATTGGCCGGTTCAAGGTGTAGCAATGGCGGGCTGGACTACCTCTTTGTACCGCTTAGCCGAACCCAGTCATCCAGTTGTACGGGGGCATCCATCTCGAACCACTGTTCGTAGCGTGCCAGCACCTCCTGTGCCTGCTCTGCGAGGATGCCGGACAGGGCGATGGTACCGCCGCGCCTGACAAGTTCCGCAAGGCGGGGTGCCAGTTCGACCAGGGGGCCGGCAAGGATATTGGCAATGAGGATGTCGGTGCGATCGTCGGGGGCGGACTCCGGCAGGTAGACCTGGATCGCCCCCTCGATACCGTTTCTTGCAGCGTTGTCGCGGGTTGCAAGCAGCGCCTGGGGATCGTTATCCACCCCCCATACGTGCCGCGCGCCGAGTTTTGCTGCGGCAATGGCCAGGATGCCCGAACCGCAGCCGTAATCGATCACCTCTTTCCCATCAAGCGCCTGTGCCTCCAGCCACTCCAGGCAGAGCCGGGTTGTCGGGTGGGTGCCGGTGCCGAAGGCCAGCCCCGGATCGAGCAGGATGTTCACATCGCCGGGATTGGGGGGCTGGTGCCAGCTTGGCACGATCCACAGTCGCTGGCCAAAGCGCATCGGCTGAAAATCGGCCATCCAGGCCCGTTCCCAGTTCTGATCTTCCAACTCCTCGATGCGGTATTCGGGCAGCGGTTCCGGGCTGTTCTCGCGCAGCTGTTGGAGCACCGCGTCCATGTCGGCCTTGTCGCCAAACAGGCCGACCACGTTGGTCATGGCCCATAGCGGTGTCGTGCCCGGCGGCGGTTCGTAGAGCGGCTGGTCGGCGGCATCCTGCATCGTCACCGAGGCGGCGCCGAGCTGCTCGAGCTGTTCGCCGAGGGCCTCGGCGTTGTCCTTGGTGGTGAAGAGCGTGATCTGTTGCCAGGGCATAATATTCTCAGATACAAGTTAAAAGAGAGAAGATACAAGTCACTGTCGCTCGATACATCCTTGTATCTTGTATCTTGTCCCTTGTATCTGTGTTACATCCCCAGCTTCTTTTCCAGGTAGTGGATGTTGGTGCCGCCTGCCTGGAATGCCGCATCGTCGATCAGCTCCTGGTGCAACGGTACGTTGGTCTTGATGCCCTCAATGACCACCTCGCGCAGGGCGGTACGCATGCGCGCAAGTGCCCCCGCACGATCTTCACCGTGGGTGATCAGCTTGCCGATCATCGAGTCATAATGCGGCGGTACGCGATAGCCGTTATAGATATGCGAGTCGACGCGCACACCGATGCCGCCGGGCATATGCAGTTGCGTGATGGTGCCGGGCGAGGGCATGAAGTTGCTCGGGTCTTCGGCGTTGATGCGGCACTCGACCGCATGACCTCGGATCTGGATGTCGCCCTGGCTGTAGCTGAGTTTCTCACCTGTGGCGATGCGGATCTGTTCTTTGACGATGTCGACGCCGGTGATAAATTCGGTGACCGGATGCTCGACCTGGACACGGGTGTTCATTTCGATGAAATAGAACTCGCCGTTCTCGTACAGGAACTCGAAGGTGCCGGCACCGCGGTAGCCGATCTCCTTGCAGGCCTGGGCACAACGGCCGCCGATGCGATTACGCAGTTCTTCGCTGATACCCGGTGCCGGGGCCTCCTCGATCACCTTCTGGTGGCGGCGTTGCATGGAGCAGTCACGCTCGCCCAGGTGAATGGCGTTGCCGTGTTCGTCGGCCAGCACCTGAATCTCCACATGGCGCGGGTTTTCCAGGTATTTTTCCATGTAGACGATATCGTTGCCGAAGGCGGCACCGGCCTCGGCCTTGGTCATGGAGATGGAGTTGAGCAGTGCGCCTTCACTGTGGACCACGCGCATGCCGCGGCCACCACCGCCGCCGGCGGCCTTGATGATAATGGGATAACCGATTTCGGCGGCGATGCGCAGATTCTCTTCGGCATTGTCGCCGAGCGGGCCGTCAGAACCCGGCACGCAGGGGACACCGGCCTTTTTCATCGCCTTGATGGCCGATACCTTGTCGCCCATCAAACGAATCGTTTCCGGGCGGGGACCGATGAATACGAAGCCGCTCTCTTCGACACGTTCGGCGAAGTCGGCGTTCTCCGAGAGAAAGCCGTAACCGGGGTGGATGGCGACCGAGTCGGTGACCTCTGCCGCGCTGATCAGTGCAGGAATGTTGAGGTAGCTTTCTGTCGAGGGGGCAGGGCCGATACATACCGACTCGTCGGCGAGGCGCACGTGTTTCAGGTCGCGGTCTGCAGCGGAGTGAACGGCGACGGTTTTGATACCGAGTTCGCGGCAGGCACGCAGGATTCGCAGGGCGATTTCGCCCCGGTTTGCAATGACGATCTTGTCAAACATGGCAGTCTGTCAGGTTAGGGTTCGAGGGATCATTCGATGATGAACAGGGGCTGATCAAATTCGACCGGCTGCCCGTTTTCGACCAGAATGGCCTTGACGGTCCCCGCCTTGTCGGCCTCGATCTGGTTCATGATTTTCATCGCTTCGATAATGCACAGGGTGTCGCCGACAGCGACGCTGGAACCCACCTCGACAAACGCCTTGGCACCCGGGGAAGAGGAACGGTAGAAGCTGCCGACGATGGGAGACTTGACGGTGTGGCCACTGATCTCTTCCTCTGCCGGTTCGGCACTGGCCGCCGGGGCAGGTGCTGCAGCTGCCGGGGCAGGTGCTGCGGCCACAGGAGGCGGGGCAACGGCTGCGTACTGGGGGGCGGCCTGGCTTTCACGGCTGATGCGAACGGACTCCTCCCCTTCATGGATTTCAATCTCGGCTACGCCGGATTCCTCAAGCAGTTCAATCAATTTCTTTACTTTGCGAATATCCATTGTTTTCGACCTATATATGTAGTTATTCCTTCGTGGCAGAGAGCTGGCTGATGGCAGCCTCCAGTGCCAGCTCGTAGCCCTTGGCCCCGAGGCCACTGATTACGCCGCTGGCAATATCCGATAGATAAGAGTGACGACGGAAGGGCTCCCTGGCGTGCACATTCGACAGGTGTACCTCGATAAACGGTATCTCTACCGCAGCCAGGGCATCGCGCAGTGCGACGCTGGTGTGCGTAAAGGCGGCGGGATTGATGATAATGAAACCGGTACCGTCGTTGCGTGCCTGGTGGATGCGTTCCACCAGATCATGTTCCGCGTTGCTTTGATAGGACTCCAGGCCATGGCCGGCCGCACCGGCCTGGGCCAGCAGGCGCTCATTGATGGTATCCAGGGTGTCTGAACCGTAGTGGCCCGGCTCGCGTGTTCCGAGCAGATTGAGGTTGGGGCCGTTGAGCACCAGCAGTTTGGCCATTTTATGGTCCTTCTTGTGGCGAAAATACGTAAAATTGCCGTCAACTTATGATTATTGAACAATCGACTTCAGTTTGACGGATTTAACCACTGTCAATGGCATAATTTTGCACGATGACCTTGGATTTGTCCAGATGTTATGGAGTTTCATGCATAATCAAGGCATATCTTTGCAAGTTGTCCGCATATTCTACCGTGATGAAGGTCACAATATTGGGTGAGTGGAAGGTGAAACGAGTATAGGGCGCCCCATGGGCGCCATGGCAAAATCGGGATGGCGGGCGTGGCCCGCCCTATGTTTCTATAGGTGAAGGGTGAAGGGTGAAGGGTGAAGGGTGAAGGGTGAAGAGAGCTTGACAGGTCTTCCGGCCCGAGAACAATCTTGCTCACGCCTCACGCCTCACGCCTCACGCCTCACGCCTCACGCCTCACGCCTCACGCCTCACGCCTCACGCCTCACGCCTCAC
>JBFEUI010000045.1:0-19903 GCA_041547565.1 Thiohalomonadaceae bacterium | reverse complement strand
TGGCCCTCGCGGAACTCCAGCAGCACCTCGGGAACGGTGATCAGGCTGTTGGCCACGCCCTGCCACGGTCCGTCCATGGCATCGGCGTGATCGAAGGCAAAGGCACAAAATGCCCCCGGTTGCGATGCCGTTTCACTGTGGCTGTCGTGCTGCCAGTTGGCTGTGATCTGCTCGAAATAGTGTTGCAGGCGTTGAAATCGCTCCCTGCCGCCTGTTTTCAGCTGCAGGGCGACACCGAGACCAATGCGGTAATGCTGCCGGTCGGGGCGTGCCCAGACGAGAAACGGGGAGGGTAGCCTGCCGATGACGGGAATATGGTCCAGCGCTAGTGGCAGGGAGAGTGTGTAGAGTCCCGGGCTGTCTGTGCGCCTGTGTTGCGGCGAGAAGCTTGTCAGCTCTCTGCGCAGAAGTTCAATACACTGTGATACTTGTTCAATCATTCACTCTTTTCATGCGGGTGATGAGACAAGGCTGTTGCCTCGCTGCCGATGATAACAGCTAATCGTCATCGGCGATCGACAGGTAGGCGTAGATATCCTGCAGCTCCGCATCGCTGAACTCGTTGAGAATCTCCTCATCCGGCGCCTCCTCGTCGTGGATGCGTATCTTCTTGCGGTACTTTTCGACCTGGCGCTTGAGGTAGTTGATGTACTGGCCGCTCAGCATGGGAACCCCGCTGTCATGATCGCCGCGCCCCCTGTCGCCGTGACAGGCGCGGCACTCGCGGTTGTAGGTCTTGCGGCCCTTTTTCACATCCCCCTCCACACGACCGATATTCAACAGCCGCTTGGTCAGCTGCAGGCGCTCGTGGGCGTTGAACTCCTCGCCCTCGATGATGGGCGGCAGCTTGGTCGCCAGCTTGACACGCGCGAGGTAGGCCGAGATATCGAGAATCTCCTGGTCGGGGAACTGGCGTTCGTCCACGTACTCCAGCATCGGGATGTTGGGGCGCTTGCGATCGCGGAACAGGTGCATCTGCTTGATGATGAATGATTCGGGTTGGCCGGCGATGCGCGGGTACTCACCTTCCTTGCCGCCCTCACCGTATTCACCGTGGCAGCCAGCGCACAGCTCGTTGATCTCCTCACCGTTGTAGAGATCCGCCCCGCTGGGGGTCATGCCGTTTACCACATCGGTGTCGCTTGCTGTGGCATACAGTGGAGTCAGTAAAAGTGCACTGAGCAGAAGAAGGGGGTAGCTGTATTTGAAGAACTGGGGCATGACGATGCTCGGGCTGGTCCGGTGCATGAATTCCTACATAAAACAGAGGGTTGATTGGGGTACTTCGAGTGACCGAGATATTCGCCCCGTTGACCTGCAAAGGCATTGATCTTTATCAAGTGCCAGGTGCACACCGCCCGGGAATGCCTGCACACCCCCGATACCGGCATGTAACGGTGCGGCGAGCCCTATTTTCCAACCAGCGAGTCGAGGGGGCGTGGTTTCTCCACGCCGAAGCCCTGGGCGTAATCGATGCCGATGTCGCGCAGGATTTGCACGACTACTTCGTCCACCGCGTACTCCGCTACCGTCTGTTTGCCCATGACGTGGGAGATCTCGTTGATTGACTTGATGACCGCATAGTCATTGGTGCTGGTGGCAAGGTCCTTCACAAAGATGCCGTCGATCTTCAGGTAGTCGACGGGCAGGCTCTTGAGGTAGGAGTAGGAGGAGACGCCGCTGCCGAAGTCATCGAGGGAGAAGCGGCAGCCGGTCTCTTTCAGGCGGCTCATGAAGCGCGAAGCGTTGTCCAGGTTCTTGATCGCCAGCGTCTCGGTGATTTCGAAGGTGACCAGGTCGGCAGGGAAGGAGATATCCTTCATGCGGCCATGCAGCGTATCCATGAACTTGCGGTCGTTGAGCGAACGGCCGGAGAGGTTGATGGAGAAGCCGTTGAATTTGTTTTTGATAATCGAATAGTGCTCCTCAATCCAGCTGAATACCTGGCCGACGACAAAGTTGTCGATATCGAGGATGCGGTTGTACTGCTCCGCCGCCATGATGAACTCTTCCAGCGGCACGTGGTTGCCCTCCTGGTCATAGACATCCAGCAGGATCTCGTAGTGCGGCAGGGAGTGGACCCGTTCCTTGAGCGGCGCGATCTTCTGGCAGCGCAGCTTGATCAGGCCGGCGTCAAACAGCTTGTTGATGCGACCGACCCACTCCATCAGTTTCTGGCGGTGGTCGAGCTGCTTGTTCTCGGCGCTGTAGATCTGGATAGTGTCGCGCCCGGCCTCCTTGGCGGCAAAACAGGCTGACTCGGCGGCACTCATCAGGTTATTGGTCGATTCGGTCGCCTCGCTGAGTTCGACCAGGCCGATACTGGAGGTGATGGCAAAGTCCTTCTCCTCGCAGCTGAAGGCGAAGCCGTGCAGCGTGTCGAGTACCTTGCTGGTCAGCTCGTAGCCCTTGCTGCGGGAGGTGTCTTCCATCATCACGCCAAACTCGTCATCCCCCATGCGGGCGATGCTGGTTTTCTCGCCGAAGGTGTCCTTGAGGATGGTGGCGAACTGCAGTAGCAGGGTATCGCCCGACTCGAAGCCACAGGTGTTGTTGATGATATTGAATCGGTCGATGTCAAAGAAGCTGAAGATGTGCTTGCTCTGGTCGGTTTTGGTCTTCTCCAGCAGTTTGGTCAGGTAGCGTTCAAAGGCGCGGCGGTTGAGCAGGCCGGTCAGCTCATCCATGCTGGCGCGTTCGGAGAACTCCTTGTGCAGTTTGTCGAGCAGGCTGAAGGTGGCGCGCTCCATGATGGGCGTATCCCACTCGTCCACCTTGGTCAGGGTGTTGCGGTAGAGGTGGTTGGCCAGTTCGTCGATGGTGGTGTCGAGCACCTTGTTACCGGCCTGGCTGACAAACACGTAGTTGGAAAAGGCCTTGTCCAGCCAGAGCAGCTTCAATACCCGTTCGTTGCCCTCCGGGTCGCGGTACTTGACCAGGTCATTCTTGCTCAGGGTATCGGCGCGGTCCAGCCAGTTGTACCACTCGGTGTCGCTGAGTTCCTTCGGTTTGTGGGCACTCTTCTCCTTCTTGGGCTGGAACACCTCGCTGGACAGGCGTGGCACCTTGATGCTCTGCACCTCTTCGGTCTTTGTGTTGAACAGGTACTTGAGGGTGCTGAGCAGCTGTTTGGCGCGATGTTTGTCCTTGGCGACCTTGCCAAGGACCTGGGCCACCCACTGGTACATGGCGTCATCCTTCAGTGACACATCTGAATTGAAGGGCGGTTTGCCGCTGAGGCGTGCATAGAGCTGGTCGATGACATCCAGGTGCTTTTGGTAAAGCTCGCTCTCCGGCCCCTTGTGCACATAGGTGCTGAGCAGCAGGTTTTTCCAGCCGCTGTCGAGCAGGGCGAGGAGGATGCGCGGCACCTCACGGTCGCCGATGCGCAGATTCAGGTCCTCGACCAGGTCGGAGCGGGCGTGGTTCATCTTCTGCTTTGTCTCACACTCCTTGAGCACCTCGGCCACATTGTGGTCATAGGCCGCGAGCTGTTCCGCCTGCTGCTGGTCCAGTTCGCCCAGCACCTCGGAAAAGACCCTGGGGTTTTCCTCGACCTCCGCATCGATGCGTTTGATCATGCCGTCGACCAGGTGTTCCAGCTCCTGTTCACGCTCCTTGTCGCCGGGAGGAACGGTACTGCCAAGCTGGTCGATACGGTTGATAAGCTGGTGAGCCGGGTGTTCGGTATCGTGAAGGATATCCTCGTCGAGGATACTCGCCTTGAGTAGCGGTATCTCAAGCCGTGACACCCATTTCTTGGACAGGTCCGAGATCAGCAGATCATCGCGGAAATAGCCGAGCAGGTTCTCGACAAACTGCAGCGATTCGCTCTGCTGCTCATCCAGTTGCCACTCGTTTTCATCATCCGCAGCGTGCTGTTGCAGGTGTTCGCTCACGGAGGACAGGACATCGCTTCCCTGCTCGCGCAGGTCACCAATGGACTGGTGCTGCTGAGCCAGCCAGTTGATGCTTTGCAGGATGTCGGTGGGTTGATAGTAGGAAACGGGCTGCCCGGGCGAGACAGCCGTGCCTTGCGGGGCTTGTGAGCCGGGCTGCGGTGCGTGGCGCGAAATGCTCATCAAGCCCGAAATCGAGTTGAAACCGTGGCCGCTAACCCGTGCCGGTGCAGCCCCAGTCCCAGCCGTAGCTGTCGCTGTACCCCCGGCTGCGGGGGCGGCCGGGGGTGGGCCGGCCTGTGCGCTGCCTGCGGCGCCCGGTATGGCAGGTACGGTCTGTCCCTGCTGGGGGGAGACTGGCGCTGTGGCCGGAGCGGGCTGTGCTGCGGCTCGGGGTGCTGTGTCCGCCGCTGGTGTGGCGGCTGATCCCGATTCTGCCTCTGGTTGCAGTTGCTCACCGGCTGCTATTTCGGACTGCCCGGTATCTGCCTCAGCGGTATGGCCGCTGCTGGATGAGGGGGCGACAAATTCATACTCCTCACTGATGTCGGGGATGATGTCGGCTTCAATGAGGCTGTTGTTCAGCTCGTCGTACAGGTCTTCCAGGGCCTTTTTCAGTTCGCGCTCGAAGACACGATAGATCAGTTCGCCCTGTGCCTTGCCGAAGGTCAGTTCCCGTACTGCATCCTGAAAGGCATGACACAGGATGTATGGGCCGACCGGATCATTTTGCTTGTTGATGGGGCTGACCGAGATCACGTCCAGACGTTTCTCCAGCGCATAGAGTGGATCGCTGAAGTGGCTTTCAAGTCGGGTGATAATGGTGGTGCCGATCAGCCAGTCACTGAACTCATCCTTGTCGACAAGACTCAGCTTGGCCTTTTCCTCCCTGGGTTTCTCGATCGCCTTGAATTCGATCGCTTCACTCAGGGAGCGGCTGCGCTCGATGACGCTTTCGATAAAACCCTCGATGATGCCCTTGCGCCGCTCCTTGAATGCGGTGATGAGGTCGAAAAAGGCAACCTGCTCCTTGTTGCTGCCGGCCTTGTCGGCGGCGTTGAACAGGGCATCGTGGGCCTCATCCATTGTCTGTCCGATGAAGGATTTGGCAAACTCGCCGATACGCCCCTGCAGACGGGTGACCAGCTCTGCGTATTGCCCCTTGTCGACGGCCACAGCACCCTGGGGCTCGCCGGCGTCCTGGCCGGAAAGCTGCTGCAGTGCCTGCAAGGCCTGGATGTTCTGCTGGGTGAACTGGACGCCGAAGCCGACATCCTCGGCGTGGGCGACCTCACCCTGGAGCCGGAAGCTGCCGGCACTGGCGTCGAGCGGGCTGGTAAAATCGATGACCAGCTGATCGCCCTTGCGCAGCTGTCCCGCTGCGGGGGTGCCCGGTGCAAACTGGGTGTTGAACATCAAGTACATGCCGCCGAAGCAGTAGTCGCGGGCAATGCAGAAAAATGATTGTCTGCCGGCCAGGGTGACGGCAACATCCAGGCTGAGGGGGTAGCGGGGGTAGGCTCGATTTTCAACCACGATCCGTGTCCTTATGGGGTATCAGCAAAACGTATCAAATTAAGATTAGTTCATAGAAGCTGTTCCGTAACATCCCACGGGTCTCCGGTTGTTGCCAGCGGCGTTGCTGTATACACGCTGTTTGAGCGGCCGCACAGGAGGGTGATGTGTTATCAGACCGGTTCTTGTTATCAGACAGCAAGTTAAAAGTGATTGTCGTTTCGGGCAAGGGGTATGGAAACAATTAAGGATTATGCCTAGCGGTGCACCGACGTATGTCACGAGCGCTTAAGTGTTAAGCTGTCGGTGGCGCTTCTTGATCTAAAACAAAGTCCCTATAATGGGGCTTCGATAGAATGAGCGGCACAACTCTAAGGGTTTGTTTATGAAAAATATTTATCGAATATCCGTCTTTTCGCTAATGCTGTTTTCCGGTGTTGCAGCCAGGGTGCATGCGGTCAGCGACAACCAGCGCGAGGCGA
This sequence comes from Thiohalomonadaceae bacterium, assembly GCA_041547565.1. Taxonomy (GTDB): domain Bacteria; phylum Pseudomonadota; class Gammaproteobacteria; order Thiohalomonadales; family Thiohalomonadaceae; genus JBFEUI01. The sequence continues at coordinate 14,007 of JBFEUI010000045.1, read as the reverse complement.
TCGATCAGCTCGGACAGCTCAACGGGATTGCCCTGCAGTGCAAATACCACGATGAGGCCAAGCGCATCAAGCAGTCGCTCATTGTATCGCTGCCGAAAAAGCGTGGACTGGGCGACCTGTTTGAAGAGGCGACAGAGCGGTCGTTTATGGCCTTTATTAAAGAGGCAAGGCGCTGCCCGGAGAAGCCCGATTTTGTAGTGCAGGTCGATAACGCAATCGGCGGGCTACGCTCGGCGTTTTCCCACGAATAAGTGCTACTAGAGACGGACAATGGGTAACAACACGGGTTTGATGAAGGTCGTTTCATGGCTGCTGGCAGGGCTGGCGGCGTGCATGCTGCACCTGAGGGTTGCCGCTGCAGAGCCATTTAGCGTCGTGGTGAGCATCAAGCCCGTGCACTCCATCGTGGCCGGGCTGATGGAAGGGATCGAGCAGCCTGCACTGCTGGTGGCCGAGGGCACCCCCTATGATCATCAATTGACAGCGCAGCAACGCACGCTGCTCAAACAGGCCGACCTGTTGATCTGGGTAGGCCCCGAGCTGGAGGGTTTCCTGCAACAGGGCGTGAAAGAGGTCGGTGAACAGACGCGGGTGCTAGAACTGTTGAACAACAGCCGCATCAAGGTGTTGCCGGCGCGCCACGATGATAACCGGCGGGACCCCTTCTTCTGGCTCGATAGCCGCAATGCCATCATCCTGCTGGATGAGCTGACCTCGGCCCTGATCGAGGCCGACCCATCGCGTTCTCACGTCTACAGCCGCAACCGGAAAAAGGTGCTGCGCAAGCTGGCCAAGCTCGATCGTGAACTGGAGTACGGCTACCGGGGGCTGAAGGGGCAGGCGGCCTACCTCTACTACGACACCCTGCAGTATTTCGAACAGGCCTATGCCATGAAGGTGGTCGGCACCCTGCTCGACTCACCCGGCGAGGTACCCAGTGCCGCCGCCGTGGTCGAGGCGCGCGCCATCCTCACGGAAGGGGCCTATGGCTGTCTGCTAACCGAGCGCGGCTTATCCAACGACAGCCTGCCACTACTGATCGGCAAGGCATCTGTCCGTGTGGGCGAGCTGGACAGTTTTGCCACGCGCCTGCAACCCGGCCCCGAGCTCTATGCACAACTTATCAGTCACAATACCGAAGTGATCAAGAATTGTCTGAAGCTTGAAACCGTGGGGCGCTCCACCGAGAGCGATGTGGACAGCGCCCTGGCGGAGATTTCCACCGTCGGTGGTCGCTTCATGCTGCGCAACCACAACGGTGACCTGGTCACCGAGAAGGATTTGCTGGGCAAATACCAGCTGATCTACTTCGGCTATACCTCTTGTCCCGATATCTGCCCGATCTCACTGCAGGTGGTCTCCGCGGCACTGAAGAAGCTGGGTGACAGGGCCAAACTGATCCAGCCCTATTTCATCTCCGTCGACCCGGAACGTGATGATGTCGAAACCATCTACCAGTATGTCAACTACTTCGATTTTGGCCTCATCGGCCTGACCGGCACGCCCTCTATGATTGAAAAAGTGGCCAGGCAGTACCGTGTGATTTATGAAAAGGTGATCGACGATCCGTCCCAGCCCGACATGTATCAAATGGATCACACGGCCAGCGTGTTTCTGATGGCCCCCGATGGGCGATTTATTGCGAAGCTGGCACACGGCATCTCGCCGACAAAAATGGCCGAACGGATTGCCGAATTCCTGCCCGACGAATAATCGCCGGCGGTTGACAGGGGCAGGCTCGACGGCAAGCAGTACAATAAATCTTCATATCCCTTGCCTGCCCGTGGCGTTACACTCTTTCTTAAAGTGCAGTAAATGGCCTATTCTGTGAGGTAGCGCCTTAGCGCTCCCGTATTGTGTGACAGCTAGAGAATCAATGAACATCTCTGATAATCCTACCTACATCCAGGCGGTGCTCGACAACGTTGCCGATGGGATCATCACCATCGATGCAAAAGGGCGTATACAGAGCTTCAACCGTGCGGCAGAGGTAATCTTCGGCTACAGCGAAGAGGAGGTGGTAGGAAAAAACATCGCCATTCTCATGCCGGATGAGATGGCCGCAATGCATGACATGTTTGTGCGTGCCTATATCGACACCGGCGAGTCGAAGTTCATTGATGTCGGGGCCCGTGAACTGACCGCCAAACGCAAGGACGGTTCGACCTTCCCCTCGGATATCGCCCTCAGTGAGATGGTGCAGGGTGGCGAGCGCTACTTTATCGGCATTGTTCGCGACCTGGCACAGCAGAAGGCCAGCCAGGCAGTTATTCGTGAAACGCTGAAAAGCCTGACGACCTTTCGCGAGGCGCTCGATGTGTCGGCCGACAGCATATTTCTGATAGACCCTGAGACGGTTTGCTTCGTCGACTTCAACGAGGCGGCCATCGACACCCTGGGTTATTCCAGGGGTGAACTGCTGACCATGGGGCCGCAGGACATTAATCCTGATTACACCAAAGCGCAGATACAAACGGTCATTAATCGGGTATTGCATGATGGCGAAGAGGGCACCGATATCGTCACGCGCCACCGCCGCAAAAGCGGGGAGGACCTTCCGGTTGATATCCGTCTCAGTGCATTGCGGGAAGAGGGCGGCAAAAACACGATAGTTGCCGTGGCGCGGGATATTAGCGAGCGTATGGCGATTGAACAGGCGTTGCGCGAGAGTGAGCGCTACAACCGTATGCTGTTCGAGAACTCACCCATGGGTCTGGCGCTGTGCCGCATGAACGGTGAGTTGGTGGATATCAATCGGGCCTATGCCGATATCATCGGGCGCAGTGTCGCGGAAACCCTGAAGCTTTCCTACTGGGACATTACCCCGGAAAAATACGTGCAGCAGGAGCAGACGCAACTGGAAACACTCAAGGCGAATGGGCGTTACGGACCCTACGTCAAGGAATATATCCACAGGGATGGCCATCTGGTGCCGGTCAAACTGAACGGCCTGTTGCTCGAGCAGCAGGGGGAATCGTTTATCTGGTCGAGTGTCGAGGACATCACGCTGCAGAAAGAGGCCGAGGAGGAACTGCGCCGTAGCCAGGCATTGCTTATCGAGGCGCAGCATATCTCGCAGCTGGGAAGCTGGGAGTGGAATATCGTGACGGGTGTGATCACCTGGTCCGAGGAGGTCTATCGCATTTTCGGCCATGAGCCGTACGCCTTCGAGGCGACCTACGAGCGCTTTCTGGAGCATGTCCATCCCATTGACCGTGACAGTGTCAGCAGTGCGGTCGCCCAATCACTGGAGAGTAAAAAACCCTATAGTGTCGAGCACCGCCTGGTAAGACCCGACAAGCAGGAGCGCATCGTGCATGAGCGGGGCGAGGCCTATTACGACGAACAGGGCAATGCCGTGCGCATGGTAGGTACGGTGCAGGATATCACCGAGCAGAAGATGGCCGAGGCGCGACTGGAGTACATGTCCAACTTCGACACGCTTACCGGACTGCCGAATCGCAAACTGCTGCGCGATCGCATCGAGCATGCGCTGCAACAGGCGCACCGCCATGAGCACCTGGTGGCCATTATGTTCCTCGACCTCGACCGATTCAAGAATATCAACGACACCATGGGGCACCACATCGGCGATGAATTGCTCAAGGTGGTGGCTCAGCGCATCACACAGCGGGTGCGCGAGGGGGACACGGTCGCGAGGCTGGGCGGTGATGAGTTTGTTGTCGTGCTCGAGGGTATCAGTCACGTCGACCATGCGGCCCTGGTTGCCGAGGATATTATCGATGTGCTGAATGAACCGGTGCACATCGAGCGCTACGAACTGTTCCCCGGTGCCAGTATCGGCATCACCATCTACCCGTTTGACGATGACAATATCGACGACCTGCTGAAGGATGCCGACACCGCCATGTACCGGGCCAAGGCGGCAGGCCGCAATCAGTACCAGTACTTTACCGCCGACATGACCGCAGAGGCGATCGAGCACATGCGTCTGGAACACGATCTGCGTCATGCCCTGGAGCGCAAGGAGTTCGAGCTCCATTACCAGCCCCAGGTCACACTCGATGGCGGCGAGCTGGTGGGGGTCGAGGCGCTGCTGCGCTGGAATCACCCTGAGCGAGGGATGGTCTCCCCTGCGGTGTTTGTTCCCATACTGGAGGAGTCGGGGATGATTTTGCCGGTGGGTGAATGGGTGCTGCGTAGCGCCTGTGAGCAGGGCATGCGCTGGCAGGAGGAAGGGCTGGGCGCGATTCGTATCGGTGTGAACATCTCGGCCAAGCAGTTCCACCTCAAAAATTTTCCCACTCAGGTCAAACGTGCGCTGCGTGATGCCGCTCTTGATGCACGGCTGCTCGATCTTGAGATCACCGAGGGCACCCTGGTCGAGGAGGTGGAGACCACCATCGAGACGATGAAGCTGCTGCATGCCATGGGCATCAAGCTATCCATCGATGACTTTGGCACCGGCTACTCCTCGCTGAGCTATCTGAAGCGCTTTCCGCTGCATACCCTGAAGATCGATCAGAGTTTTGTGCGCGACATCAATGCGGACAGTGACAGCGCTTCCATTGCCCGGTCGATCATCGCCCTGGGCCGCAGCATGCGCCTGAATGTGATTGCCGAGGGCATAGAGACGCAGGAGCATCTCGATTTTATGAAACGGCATGGCTGCGATGAGGGGCAGGGCTTTTTCTTCTCACGTCCCCTGCCGCCCAATGCGTTGTACGCATGGTGGCAGGAATACCGTCACAGCCAGGTGGTATAAACAATTTGCAGGGTCGGCGTGCGCGCGGGCTTATACGGCCAGGATAAGGCAGGCGTATTTCCACAAGGGACTGTATACAGGGATTGATAGCGGTGCGTAAGCTTGTTTCGACAAAGGCACAAGTACTGATAGTTGTGCTCGGTACGGTGTTGCTGGCGGGATTGTGGTGGAGCAAGGCCAGCAGACAGGTTGTGGCGCCTGCGGTAACAGCGTGTGATCTCAATCAGGGCGCGTGTGAGGCGGTAACAGGCAGCGGGCGGGTGACACTGTCGATCGCTCCGCGACCGATCCGCCCCCTCAAACCGCTGCAGGCGGAGGTCAGACTGCAGGGGATTGAGGCCGAACGGGTAGCGCTGCTGTTTACCGGCGTGGATGTGGACATGGGGCGGCTGTTCTACCCGCTCGAACGGGTGGACGAGGGGTATTTCGCCGGGCAGGTGTCACTCTCCATCTGCAGCAAAGGACATATGACCTGGCAGGCGCTGGTGGTGATCGATGACACCCTGCATCTGCCGTTTCGCTTCGACAGTGAATATAAATCGCAATTTACAATCATCGAGTAAATGCTGGTGTACTACGGGTCGGTGTATTACGGTTGGACTGCCCGGGGCCAGCGGGGGTGTTCGCAAGGGCAAGGCTCAATGTGTGAACAGAGGTAAGGGGAAAATGCTATGAAACGATTACACGGCGTGTTTGTCGCCGGCTGCCTGTTGGCCGGGTCGCTGCTGGTCGCCGGCCAGGCCGCAGCCGACCATCCTGGGGCGGGGCCGGCGTTCAGCGACCCGGGCTATACCGAAGCGCTGCCGCAGAGCTGGAAAAAGCGGCCGATCACCTACCGCGAGGCACCGGCGGACAGTGACCTGGTGGTGACGCTGGATCAACACCTCTATCCTGCGCTGGTGCCACTGATTGAGGATTTTGCCCGCGCCCGCAGGCTGAAGATCGCGGTGCAGGAGGGGACCTGCGGCATCTCGGCCGGTGCCCTGCTGGACAAGAAGGTGGACATCGGCGGTTTTTGTTGTCCGGCTGGTGAGATCGATCGTTTGCCAGGGCTGCGCTTCCATACCCTTGGCATTGCCGCCCTGGCGCTGATTGCCCACCCATCCAATCCGGTGCAGGGGATAAGCCTGAAAGAGGCACGCGATATCTTCCGCGGGCGTACCGGGGAATGGGCCGAGGTGGCCGATGGGGGCAGGGGGCGGGCCGGCGAGACGATCAGGCCGGTGGCGCGCCTGCATTGCAAGAACCGTCCCGGCCACTGGCGCCTGATCCTGGCCGACGAGGACCATTTCAGTCCGCTGATTCAGGAGGTAAGCACCATCCCGGACATGATGCAGCGGGTCGCCAGTCAGCCCGATGCCATCGGTTACGAGACCTTGTGGATGACGCGACTGCACAACAGGCACCCGGTGAAGGTGCTGCGCATCGATGGGGTCAGTGCGGAAGACAATCAGGCCCTGGTAGCGGGGCGCTACCCGTTCTACCGCACCTACAACATCACCAGCTGGGACAGCGATGAGACCCGCAAGGCGCTGGCCGGCGAGCTGGTGCGTTATATCCAGCAGCACTTTGGCTCGGTGGATCCGAAATACGGTTTTATCCCCAGCGACACGCTGCGCCAGGCCGGCTGGCAGTTCAAGGATGACGAACTGGTGGGGGCGCCGTAGCCGCTAATGGCGTTTAACCTCTCCCTGTCCCGTCATCTGAGCGGCCGCTCCATCGCGGTCAAGATGCTGTTGCTGACACTGGGGGTGAGCACGGCGCTGTGGTGGGTACTGGATCAGATCCAGTACCGCAACCTGAAGCACGCCTTCCTGGTCGAGATACAACAGACCCTGGAGAAGGAGGCACGGGTCGACCGCAACGTGTTCGATCAGAAGGTGCGTGCCGTGTATAACGCCACCAAGCTGATCGCCAGCCAGAAGCGCTTTCTCGACTACGTGATGCACTTGCCGCCCGAGCAGCCGTCCGGTGTGCCGCCGCGTCACTCCCACGCCAATGCGCCGCCGGGCTGGTTGCCACAGGCCTCGACCCTGCGCGTCTTTTTTAGTGCGCGTTATGCAATATTGCTGGGGGCGGACGGTTCGGTGCGCGAGATCTATCATAACCGCGCACGGCATGACAGCGCAGAGTCGCTACCGGACCAGCTGTTCGAATCGATCCTGTTGCTGCGCAAGCTCAGCCATAACCAGTACTACCTGACCACCCTGGACGGGATACCCTATGTGATTGCGGCCAAGCGGGTGCAACAGGGGCAGGCATCGGCCACGCTGTTGCTGGCCAGTCCGCTTGATGATGCCTTTCTTGCACCGACGGAGAATCTCTACCGGCGCAACTCGATCATGACGCTGGTTGACCCTGTCAGTAACACGGTTATCGCAAGCAGCGATCATCACCGTATTGCCTCCGGCACCCATACCCGTAACCTGGTGGGCAATTACCTGCAGACCGGCAAGTCCTTCTTTGACTACGGTGCATCAGACCTGAATATCCATTTTGTCACCTACCTTTCCACCGAGGAGGCGGAGCGGCTCAGCAACAAGATCATGGCTCTGCACTCGCGGCAGCGGACCATCCTGGTCGGGGTGTTGTTGCTGGCCTTTCTGCTGTTGAGCCTCTGGCTGTCAAGACGCATCGGCGTGCTGGCCACAAGGGTGGAGGACTATTCCGAGTCGACACTGGGCATTACGCTTAGTTCAGGCAACACCGGTGATGAGCTGCAAGAGCTGGAGACGGATTTTAAAAATCTGGTAAGCGAGATAGAGCGCTCGCGCAGGCAGCTGCAGCTGGAGGCGGATGTGAAGGCCTCCCTGGCAGAACAGTTGCAGCAGCACAGCGAGAGACTGGCGCAGGGCAATGAGCAGTTGAAGCTGGAGATCGAGCATAGACAGCAGCATGAAAAAGCGCTGCAGGTTGCTATCGAGCAGGCCGAGATGGCCAGCCGGGCGAAATCCGAGTTTCTCTCGCGCATGAGCCACGAACTGCGCACCCCGCTCAATGCCATCCTCGGATTCGGACAGCTGCTGGAGAGCGACCCTGATGAGCCGCTTAGCGAACTGCAGGCCGACAATGTGAAAGAGATCGTGCATGCCGGCAATCATCTGCTGGCCATGGTCAACGAGGTGCTGGATTTGAGCCGCATCGAAAGCGGGCGGCTGGAGGTGAGCCTGGAGTCGCTTGATGCCGCTTCGCTGATCGAGACCTGTGCGGTGCAGATCCAGCCGCTGGCGGATGAGCGGGACATCACGGTCGAACTGGATTTGCAGGAGGGCGCCATGGTGCGGGCGGACTATACCCGCCTCAACCAGGTGCTGCTCAACCTCCTTTCCAATGCCGTGAAATACAACCGCCAGGGCGGGCAGATTCGTGTATATTGCACGCCGGTTGATGGGCAGCGCTTGCGCGTCAGTGTGTCGGATACCGGAAGGGGTCTTGATGAGGCGTCGCTGGCGCGCCTGTTCAGACCGTTCGAGCGGCTGGAGTCGGCCTTCGACGGTATTGAGGGCACCGGTATCGGCCTGGCCCTGACCAAGCGGCTGGTGGAGGGGATGGAGGGGCGGATCGGTGTGGAGAGCGTGCCGGGCGAGGGCAGCACCTTCTGGTTTGAACTGCCCCTTGATGAGCCGGCGGCGCATGGCACCGGGCACGAGAGGTCACAGGCGCCAGGCAAAGAGGTGGTGGCTAAGCCCGGTAGCGAACACCGGATCTTGCTGATTGAAGACAATCCGGCCAACCTTAGACTGGCGCGCAAGGTCTTCGAAGGCCGCAAGGATATCGAGCTTGTCGATACCCCCGATGCAGAGCAGGGGCTTGAGGCCACGCTGCGTATGCGGCCGGATCTGGTATTGCTGGATATCAACCTGCCGGGCATGAATGGTTATGAGGCGCTTGAACGGTTGCGTGGCGATCCGCGGACCTGCGATATCGTGGTTGTGGCCGTCAGTGCGAATGCCATGGACAGGGATATTGAAAACGCGCGCAAGGCAGGTTTTGATCACTTCCTGGCCAAGCCGTTCGACGTTCAAGAACTGCAGCGGCTGGTGGACCTTGCACTGGCCGGAAGTGCATAACCCAATGAGGCGATTCGTGCCGGGGGTACGATGAAGCGGAGCGATATGCTGGCATGAAAAATGTGCGAATAATTATAACGCTGGTGCTGATTGGCATACTGATTGTGGTGGCCATGATCTGGCACCTGTCCCAGCTTCAGACGAGTATGATCAACTCCACGGCACTGCGCGCCGCGGCGCTGTACACCACGGCGCTGACGGAGTTTCGTGCCGTCTATACCACGGATGTCGTGGCCACCGCCAGAGAACACGGGCTGGACGTCACGCACGACTATGCCGGGCGCGACAACGCCATTCCGCTGCCCGCCACGCTGGGCATCAAGCTCGGTGAGGAGATCGGCAAGCACGGCTCGGGCGCCCACGCCCGGCTCTACAGCCCCTACCCGTTTCCCTGGCGCACCAAGGAACATGAGACGCTGGAGAAAGGTTTTGAGCAGGAGGCCTGGGAATACCTGAGCAGGCACCCTGAGCAGGTCTATTCACGCTTCGAGCGGGGTGTTTCGGGGGCGGTGCTGCGTTACGCTGTCGCGGACATCATGCAGCCGGAGTGCGTGGCCTGCCACAACAGCTATCCCGGTACGCCGAAGAGCGACTGGCAGGTGGGGGATGTGCGCGGCGTGCTCTCGATCGCCCTGCCGCTGGATGACATCGTGGCACAGACCGAGCGCGACCTGAAAAGCACCTCCGCAGCCTATTTTGTTCTCGGCTACGGGATTTTCATGATCGTTGGCGTGGCGATCGTCAAGCTGCGTAAACACTCGGAACTTCTTCAGCAGCGCGTGGATGAGCGCACCTCGCGGCTGGAGACAGAGATGGCCGAACGCTACCGCGCGGTCTCGGGTCTGGCCGAGGCCGAGGCGCAGAACCGCCTGCTGCTCGACTCGGTGGGCGAGGGGATCTACGGGGTGGATGTGAACGGCCGGACAACGTTTATCAACCCTGCCGCCTGTGACTTGCTCGGCTACAGTGAAGAGGAGTTGCTGGGCCAGCCCGTGCACGAACTGATTCACCACTCCCATGCGGACGGCAGCCACTACCCTGTGGAAAACTGCCTTATGCATGCCGCGCTGACCGACGGGAAGGTTCATCATGTGGATGATGAGGCGTTATGGCGCAAGGACGGCGGCAGTTTTCCGGTTGAATATACCAGTACACCGATGAGAAAGGAGGGCAAGATCGTCGGCGCGGTCGTCACCTTCCGCGACATCACCCAGCGCCGCGCCACGGAGCATGCCCTGCAGGACAGCAAGGGCCAGTATCAGCGGCTGGTGGACAACATGGGCGACAACTTTGTCGTCTACAGTCATGAAGTCGGTGGCAAACTGACCTTCGTCAGCGACGGTATCGCCTCGGTGCTCGGCGTTGCCCGGGACGAAGCGCTGGGACGGTCCTGGGAAGAACTGGCCGAGTGGCGTCCGGAGAGCCTTGCCATGGCCCGCTATTACCGGGAGAAGATGCTGGAGGGCGCCATGGAGTTTACCCAGTTTGATATGCACTTTGGCCGGGAGGACGGTGATGTGCGTGCGGTTCGTGTCGCGGCCCACCCGGCCAGGGACGGGACAGGCGCTATCGTGGCGATCGAGGGTATCGTCGAGGATGTGACCGAGCATGTCAGGCAGGAACAGGCGCTGCGCTTTGCCCGCGAGGAGGCCGAGCGGGCCAGCCACGCCAAGTCGGAATTTCTCTCCAGCATGAGCCATGAGCTGCGCACGCCGATGAATGCCATCCTCGGTTTTGCGCAAATACTGGAATATGACGAGGTGCTGGGCGAGGAGCAACAGGACAGCGTGCACGAGATCCTCACGGCGGGGAATCACCTGCTGGATCTGATTAACGATGTGCTGGACCTGGCCAAGATCGAGTCCGGTAAAATCAATCTGTCCCTGGAGCCGGTCTGCCTGAGTGAACTGTGGGAAGAGTGCCTCACCCTGATCAAGCCGCTGGCAGAGCGAGAGGGGATAGAGCTTGGCCATGCCGAACTGTCGGGTTACTGCGTGCGTGCCGACCGGATTCGTCTCAAACAGGCACTGATCAACCTGCTCTCCAATGCCATTAAATACAATCGTGAACACGGCGCGGTGGAACTGCAGGCCGAAGCCGTTGATGATGCCGTGCTGCGTATTGTGGTTGCCGACACCGGCAAGGGGATCGCCGAGGAGAAACTGGACAAGCTGTTCCTGCCGTTTGACCGGCTCGGCGCCGAGGGCGGCGAGGTCGAGGGGACCGGCATCGGTCTTACCATTACCCGTCGCCTGGTGGAGATGATGGGCGGGGAAATCGGCGTCGAGAGCCAGCCGGGGGTCGGCAGCCGGTTCTGGATCACACTGCCTCTGGAGGCTTCTGCGCTGCCCGCGCACCAGGGCGGTGAGGAGGATGGCGCCAGGCGCGGAAACGTCGATACATCGCGGCAGCATAAGGTGCTGTATATCGAGGACAACCCGGCCAATCTCAAGCTGGTGAGCCAGTTGCTGGCAAAACGTGACCACATCAACCTGCTTACCGCACACGAACCGGAGCTGGGGCTGGAGTGTGCCCGCGTGCACCGTCCCGACCTTATCCTGCTGGATATCAACATGCCGGGCATGGATGGCTACCAGGTGCTGAGCGTATTGCAGTCGGTGCCCAACCTGAAGTCTGTGCCGGTGGTGGCGATTACCGCCAATGCGATGCCCCGGGATATCGAGCGCGGCAAGGCGGCGGGTTTTACCGACTACCTGGTCAAGCCGCTGGATATCCCGCGCTTCCTTGAGGTGGTCGACAGGCTGCTGGCAGACGTACAGGTGGATGCTGCAGGTTGAGGCAAAACCGGCCGCTGCAGGCGTCACCCCCATGTGGGACGTACAATTGCATGGTATCTTTGGTCATAACGCTGCACTATCTCATCCGCGTGTGGTCAAACGCCCTGTATTCCCTTGCATCCGCTTTGTACAGTTCCGGCCGATTTATCGGCTGCTTTTACCACGGACGTTGCACACATCGCAGGGCAGTGTTTTCTGAGAAAAAAAAGAACGGAAACCATCGACATGCTTAAACGATTTCTCCTTGTCTTTCTGGTTTTGGGCATCCTGTTCGGCGGACTGTTTGCCTTCAAGCGCTACCAGATGGAACAGATGCAAGCGATGCTCTCTGCACCGCAGCCGCCGGCGACCATCAGCACCACCGAGGTCAGGCGCGAGCGCCGCCAGCCCTACCTGCGCGCGGTGGGTACCCTGACGGCCAGCGGTGGCACCGAGGTGGGCAGCGAGGTGGAGGGCATTGTCGATACTATCGTTTTCCACTCCGGTCAGATGGTCAAGGAGGGGGATGTGCTGCTGCGCCTGGACAGCACCCTGGACCAGGCCACGCTGGCCGGCCTCAAGGCCGAACGGCGGCTGGCGGAGATCAAGTTGCAACGCGCCCGCGATCTGATCAAGCGCAAGGCGATCTCACAGTCCGATCTGGATGAGGCCAGGGCCCGTTACGACGCCGCCGCCGCCCAGGTGACGGTACAGCAGGTGCGTATCAGCCAGAAGACGGTGCGCGCGCCGTTTGCCGGTCTGCTCGGTATACGCAAGGTGGATGTGGGAGACTACCTGCCGAAGGGCACGAGTATCGTCGCCCTCAACGCCCTGGCGCCCATCTACGTGGATTACAGCGTGCCTGAGGGGCAGTTTGCACGCGTTCGGCCGGGTCTGGCCGTGGAGGTGGAAGTGGCCGCCTATCCCGGTGAGACCTTCCTCGGCACCCTCGCTGCTGTGGAATCGGGTGTGAATACCGCCTCCCGCGCCCTGCTGCTGCGGGCGGAACTGGCCAACGCCGATCTGCGCCTGCGTCCCGGCATGTTTGCCGAGGTGCGCACCCTGGCCGAGGCGCCGCGCGAGGTGCTGACGGTGCCCCAGACCGCCATCAGTTACAACACCTACGGCGACTTCGTCTACCGCGTGGTGGAGCAGGCCGGGGAAGGTCTCAAGGTTGAACGCCGCCAGGTGACCACCGGTGTGGTGCAGGCGGGTCGCGTCGAGCTGGTTAGCGGCGTAGTCGAGGGGGACAGGCTGGTGCGTGCCGGCCTGGTGAAACTGCGTGATGGCCAGGCAGTGCAGATCGACAACAGTGTGGCACTGGATGATGCCACGGTGCCCCGGCAATGATGTTTACCGATATCTTTGTGCGCCGTCCGGTACTGGCAACGGTCATCAGTCTGTTCATCCTTATCGTCGGGCTGCGTGCCTTGTTGGGGCTGGAAGTGCGCCAGTACCCGGAGATGAACAATACCGTGGTGACGGTGACCACCGCCTACCCCGGTGCCAGTTCGGAACTGGTGAAGGGCTTTATCACCACCCCACTGCAGCAGGCGATCGCCGAGGCCAACGGCATCGACTTTATCTCGGCCACCAGCTCACAGGGAGTCTCCAAGATCGAGATCAGCATGGAGCTGAACTACGATGCCAATGCGGCGGTGGCGGAGATCCAGGCCAAGGTGGCCAGCAAGCGGGCGGTGTTGCCGAGTGATGCCCAGGACCCGGTGATCGAGTCCACCACCGGTGATTCGACCGCATTGATGTATATCGCCATCTACAGCGAGACCATCCCCCGCCCCCAGGTGGCCGATTACGTGCTGCGCGTCATCCAGCCGCAACTGCAGGCGCTACCCGGTGTGGCCAAGGCGCGCATGTTCGGCCAGTCCTATGCCATGCGTATCTGGCTCGACCCGCAGCGCATGAGCGCCCTGGGCGTGACGGCTGCGGATGTGGCGGCGGTGCTGACGCGTAACAACTATCTGGCCGCGGTCGGCGCGACCAAGGGCAAGTACACCACCATCAATCTGACCGCCACCACCGATGTCAGCGAGGTGGAGGATTTTCGCAACCTGGTGGTGCGGGATGACGGTGATACGCTGGTGCGCCTGAGGGAGGTGGCGGCGGCCGAGATGGGGGCCGAGGACTACGACTCCACCGCCTGGTATCGGGGTATCCCCACCGTGTTCATGGCGATGGAACAGGCGCCGGGCGCCAACCCGCTGACCGTGGCCCGGGCGATCAATGACGAGGTGCCGAAGCTGCGGGCGCAGCTGCCCGCGGGTATCAGTATCGCCGTACCCTATGATGCCAGCCGTTTTATCGAGGACTCCATCAACGAGGTCTACAAGACCCTGGCCGAGGCGGTAGGCATCGTGCTGGTGGTGATCTTCCTCACCCTCGGCTCCATGCGCGCCGCGGTGATACCGGCGGTGGC
>JBFEUI010000044.1:0-19908 GCA_041547565.1 Thiohalomonadaceae bacterium | reverse complement strand
GACGCCGGCGCCACCACGCTGAATGTGCCGGATACGGTCGGCTACGCCATGCCCAGCCAGTTCGGCGAGACGATACGGACGCTGATCGAGCGTATCCCCAACGCCGACAAGGCCATCTTTTCGGTCCACTGCCACAACGACCTTGGCCTTGCGGTCGCCAACTCGCTGTCGGCGGTCATGAATGGCGCCCGTCAGGTCGAGTGCACCATCAACGGTCTGGGGGAGCGCGCCGGCAACGCCTCGCTGGAAGAGGTGGTGATGGCGGTGCGCACCCGTCCCGACTTTTTCAGCTGCACCACCGACATCGACACCAGCCACATCGTGCCGACCTCGCGCCTGGTCTCCAGCATTACCGGTTTCGCGGTGCAGCCCAACAAGGCCATTGTCGGGGCCAACGCCTTTGCCCACGAATCGGGTATCCACCAGGACGGTGTACTCAAACATCGCGAGACCTACGAGATCATGCGTGCCGAGGACGTGGGCTGGACCGCCAACCGCATGGTGCTGGGCAAGCACTCGGGGCGTAATGCCTTCCGTAGCCGGTTGCAGGAACTGGGCATCGAGCTGAGTTCGGAGGAGGCACTCAACGAGGCCTTCGCACGGTTCAAGGAGCTGGCCGACAAGAAGCATGAAATCTACGACGAGGATATCCAGGCCCTGGTCACCGAGGCCAACATCGAGAGCGAGATCAATGAACGGATCAAGCTGGTGGCACTGAAGGTCTGCTCCGAGACCGGGGAGAGCCCCCAGGCCACCGTGACACTGTGGTTCGACGGTGAGGAGTGCACCAGCTCCTGCGAGGGGGGCGGTCCGGTTGATGCCGCACTGAAGGCCATCGATTCGATCGTTGAAAGTGAAACCGCGTTGCAACTCTACTCGGTCAACGCCATCACCAGTGGTACCGACTCACAGGGCGAGGTGACCGTGCGGCTGGAGAAGGGCGGGCGTATCGTCAACGGGCAGGGGGCCGATACCGACATCGTGGTCGCCTCGGCCAAGGCCTACATCAACGGCCTGAACAAGATTATCGCACCGATGGAACGCGCCCACCCGCACCACGCGGCGGATGTTTGAATCGAGATACAAGATACAAGTGAAAAGTTCCAAGGAAAAAACTTGTATCTTTTACCTTGTGACTTTTCTCTGACGTATGGATGAACTCAAGCGGCAATATCTGGAGGCGATGGGGATCCAGGCCTGGGTGACCAGGGATGTCTCCGAGACACCTGCACACGAAACGCCCGACACGGCTGCGAATCCGGTGCAGGCTGCAGCGCCTGTGCAACAAACCGAAGCGCAGGTTACCCCTGCAGCCGGGGAGGGTGATCGGCCGCTGGACTGGGATGCCCTGCAGCAGGCGGTGGCACACTGCGAGCACTGTGCCGAGCTGGTGGCCAACCGCAGTCGCACCGTGTTCGGGGTCGGCAATCGCAATGTCGCGTGCATGGTGATCGGCGAGGCACCGGGCGCCGACGAGGACCGGCAGGGCGAACCGTTCGTCGGTCGTGCCGGTCAGCTGTTGAACAACATGCTGCTGGCTATCGGACTGAAGCGCGAGCAGGTCTATATCGCCAATATTCTCAAATGCCGTCCCCCCAACAATCGCGATCCACGTCCCGAGGAGGCGGCGGCGTGCCGCGAATTTCTCGAACGACAGATTGAATTGATTCAGCCGAAACTGATTCTGGTGGTGGGGCGTATCGCGGCGCAAAACCTGCTCAACAGCGATCAGCCGCTCGGCCGGCTGCGAGGCCGTCCCCACACCCTTGCGCAATCGAACACGCCGGTGGTGGTGACCTACCATCCGGCCTACCTGCTGCGTTCACCGGGTGAAAAGCGCAAGGCCTGGCAGGATCTCAAACAGGTAAGAGCGATGCTGCTGGAGCAAACGGAATGAGCGCCGTGATGGAACAGGCACCGCAGCTACGCCCGATGCGCGATGCCGACGTGGAAGCGGTAATGGCAATCGAGTCGGCCGTCTATTCACACGGCTGGACGCACGGTATCTTTCACGATTGTCTGCGTGTCGGTTACAGCTGCTGGGTAATGGAGACAAACGGCCTGCTTGTCGGTTACGCTATTATGTCGGTGGCAGTCGGTGAGGCCCACATCCTTAATGTGGCAATCGCACCTGCCGAACAGCAGCGCGGCCTGGGTCGGCAGATGATGGTGCACCTGCTGGAACTGGCTGAAGTGCGGGGTGCGGATAGCGCCTTTCTGGAGGTACGCCCCTCCAACCTGGCGGCCATCAGGCTCTACGAATCGCTGGGTTTCAACCAGGCCGGCGTACGGCGTGACTATTATCCGGGTGATGACGGCCGTGAGGATGCGGTGATTATGGCGAAGGTGCTCAAAGTGCACGAGGGCGAATAGAGAATTTGCGCCAAAAGTACCGGTTTCGAACGATTTTGATTCAAGTTTGATTGCGCTCCAAGTATAATTCCTGCCTTTCCGAAGGCCTTTGATCACTACCAATCCCCATGTCCGAGATTGCCCAGCAGGCGCAGCGGCGCCGCACCTTTGCCATTATTTCCCACCCCGATGCGGGTAAGACGACGCTGACCGAGAAGCTGTTGCTGTTCGGCGGTGCGATACAGCTTGCCGGCACGGTCAAGGGTCGCAAGGCGGCCCGGCATGCCACCTCGGACTGGATGCAGATGGAACAGGAGCGGGGCATTTCGGTCACCTCTTCGGTGATGCAGTTCCCCTATCGTGATGCCATCGTCAACCTGCTCGATACCCCCGGACACGAGGACTTCTCCGAGGACACCTACCGTACCCTGACGGCGGTTGACTCGGCGCTGATGGTGATCGACGTGGCCAAGGGGGTCGAGGAGCGCACCATTAAATTAATGGAGGTGTGCCGTCTGCGCGACACACCCATCATCACCTTCATCAATAAACTCGACCGCGAGGGGCGTGAGCCGATCGATCTGCTCGACGAGGTGGAGGAGATTCTCAATATCCAGTGCGCACCGCTGACCTGGCCCATCGGCATGGGCAAGAATTTCAAGGGGGTCTACGACCTTTACCACGACTCGGTCACCATTATGTCTGCGACCCACGGCGGCAAAAAGCTCGACGGTGAGGTGATCGAGGGGCTCGACAACCCGCGTCTGGATGAGCTGTTCGGGGATCTCATCGCCGACTTCCGTGAGGAGGTGGAACTGGTGCGCGGCGCCAGCCACGAGTTCGATAAAGCGGCCTACCTGAAGGGTGAGCAGACACCGGTGCTGTTCGGTTCGGCCATCAATAACTTCGGCGTCCAGGAGATACTGGACACGCTGGTCGACAATGCCCCTGCACCGCTGCCGCGCCCCACCACCGGTCGTGAGGTGGAACCGAATGAGGAAAAGTTCAGCGGTTTCGTGTTCAAGATCCAGGCGAACATGGACCCGCAGCATCGTGACCGTGTCGCCTTCCTGCGCATCTGCTCGGGCAGGTTCACGCCGGGGATGAAGATGCGCCACGTGCGCCTGGGACGCGATGTGAAGGTGCCCAAGGCGATCACCTTCCTGGCGCAGGAGCGGGGGCATATCGAGGAGGGTTACCCGGGCGACATTATCGGCCTGCACAACCACGGCACCATCCAGATCGGCGATACCTTCAGCCTGGGCGAGGAACTGAAATTTACCGGTATCCCTCACTTTGCCCCGGAACTGTTCCGGCGTGCGGTGCTGAAAGACCCGCTGAAGATGAAGCAGTTGCTCAAGGGGCTGGAGCAGCTTTCCGAAGAGGGGGCCACCCAGCTGTTCCGTCCCCTGCGCAACAATGACCTGATCCTCGGTGCGGTGGGTGTACTGCAGTTCGAGGTGGTGGCCCAGCGCTTGAAAGACGAGTACAAGGTGGACTGTATCTTTGAACCGGTGAACGTGAACACCGCCCGCTGGGTGGAGTGTGCTGATGAGAAGATGCTGGAGGAGTTCAGGCGCAAGGCGGCGGACAACCTGGCCATTGATGGCAGTGGCGACCTGACCTATATCGCCCCTACGCGCGTCAACCTGGACCTGACCATCGAGCGCTGGCCGGATATCCGCTTCCGTGCCACGCGCGAGAAGTGAGTGGACAGGGCCGGCGATGAGCGATGATCTGATCGAAGAGACGCTGCCCGAGCACTATGCGGTGGTTTACGCGCCGCGGCGCAACCGGCCCCGTTTCCCGGCCAACACGGTGACCCTCGTCAGCAGTGCGGATGAGGCCGTGGCCCGGGCCGATCCCGAGCAGAAACGTTTCGCCGCCAGAATCTGCGGACCCTCGCGCTCATCCGAGAGCCACGAGATGTACTATCTGCTTAACTGGATCGAGTAGGCCCTGCATATTCCGCATTGGAGCGTGAAGCTGATCCTGATCAATGCACTGGCTTTTGTGCGGAATATAATGGCATAATGTTAATGATAATGATTCGTACTTAAGGCGTAACTGTGGGCAGTGTGACTGACATGACACAAACCGGATCTGTGAGGCTTGACGGCATGGCCGTCGGGGCGCATGTTCGCATCACCGCTATCGAGGGTGATCGCCAGTTTGCCCGCCGCCTGTTGAGTCTCGGTCTGCGCGTAGGTTCCGAGGTGTCCGTGCTGCAGCGCCGTGGCCGTGGCGTCGTCGTTATCAGCTCCGGTACGAGAGTGGCTCTCGGCGGAAGTGTCGCCGACAAACTCCTTGTCGAACCTGTCGAGTAGTCCAGAATCATAAAGTCGGAATTTTCATGTTAACCATCGCCGTGGCGGGCAATCCCAACTGTGGTAAGTCCGCGCTCTTCAACAGACTGACCGGCATCCGCCAAACCACCGGTAACTGGCCGGGGGTGACAGTCGACCGCAAGGAGGGGCGTTGTGACCTGCTGGGCGATGAGGTCACGGTGATTGACCTGCCCGGCATCTACTCCCTCGACGCCTCATCGCTGGATGAGGAAGTAACCCGTGACTACCTGCTGTCGCGTGAGGCGCGGCTCATCATCAATGTGCTCGATGCGTCCAATCTGGAGCGCAACCTCTACCTGACGGTACAACTGCTGGAGATGGGAGTGCCGATGGTCATCGCCGTCAATATGATGGATGTGGCGCGCAACCGTGGAATTCGTCTGGACCTGGAGCTGTTGAGCGAGAAGCTGGGCTGTCCGGTGGTGCCCATCGTCGCCGTTAGCGGTGAGGGCATTGACGAGCTCAAGCGGGTGGTCAAACAGGCCGCGCAAGAGAAAGGCAGCCACGGTTTTGAGGTGGTACACGAGGATGCGGTCGAGCAGGCGATCACCGAGCTGAAGGAGGCATTGCAGGGCAAGTGCAAGCAGGCGAACTGCCGCTGGTTTGCGCTCAAGCTGCTGGAGGGGGATGCCCATGCCCTGGCCATTGCCGGGGATGAGATCAGGGAGCAGCTTGTCCACTGGCAGCAGATGATCGAGGAGCGTGCCGGCGAGGAGGCCGATATTCACATTGCCGATGCCCGCTACGGTCACGCCCATGCCCTGGCCACCCAGGTGATCAGCGAGCGGGGCAAGGTGGGCCGGACCCTCACCGATCGTATCGATCGGCTGGTGCTGAATCGCATTGTCGGTATCCCCATCTTTTTGTTTGTCATCTACCTGATGTTCATGTTCACCATCAATATAGGCAGCGCCTTTATCGACTTTTTCGACGGCGTGGCCGGTGCGCTGTTTGTCGACGGACTGGGCACCCTGTTGCGCGGCTGGGGTCTGCCGGAGTGGCTGGTGGTGTTGGTGGCCGACGGTGCCGGTGGCGGCATCCAGGTGGTGGCGACCTTCATTCCCATCATCGCCTGCCTCTACCTGTTTCTCTCATTTCTGGAGGACAGTGGCTATATGGCGCGTGCCGCCTTTGTCATGGACCGCTTCATGCGTGCTATCGGTCTGCCCGGTAAGGCCTTTGTGCCGCTGATCGTCGGTTTCGGTTGCAACGTGCCGGCGGTGATGGCGACCCGTACCCTGGAGAATCCGCGCGAGCGCAAGCTGACGATCCTGATGAATCCTTTTATGTCGTGCGGGGCACGCCTGCCGGTCTATGCGCTGTTTGCCGCCGCATTCTTCCCGATCAACGGGCAGAATGTCGTGTTCAGTCTCTACCTCATCGGCATTACCATCGCCATTCTCTCCGGGCTGATTATGAAACAGACCCTGCTGGCGGGTGAGAGCAGCGGCTTTATGATGGAACTGCCGCCCTACCACCTGCCGACGCTGCGCGGTGTGCTGCTGCGTACCTGGGACCGGGTCAAGGTCTTTATCCGTGATGCGGGCAAGGTGATCGTGTTCATGGTGCTGGCGCTGAATGTGGTCAACTCCATGGGCACGGACGGATCTTTTGGCAACCAGGACAGTGAACACTCTGTCTTGAGTGCAGTCGGCAAGGCGGTGACACCGATCTTCGAGCCCATGGGCATCCATGAGGAGAACTGGCCCGCCACGGTCGGCATCTTCACCGGGGTGCTGGCCAAGGAGGTGGTGGTCGGCACCCTCGACTCGCTCTACACCCGCATCGCGGCCGAGGAGGCCGGCCAGAGTGGTGAGACAGATGAGTTCAATCTGTGGGGCGCCCTGATGGAGGCTGCGGCCACCGTGCCGGAAAACCTGCGCGGGGTGGCAGAAAATATCCTCGATCCACTCGGTCTGGACATCGGCGATATCAGCGATATCGAAGCGGCCGCCGAGGTGCAGGCGGTGAGTGAGGGGATCTTCGGCACCATGTCGGCACGCTTTGTGGGCAAGGAGGCGGCCTTCGCCTACCTGCTGTTTATTTTGCTCTATTCGCCCTGTGTTGCCACCATCGGCGCCATTATCCGGGAAACCAGTTCACGCTGGGCACTGTTCGTGGTGGTCTGGGCAAGCGGTGTGGCCTATACCACTGCCACACTGTTTTATCAGACCGCCACCTTCGAACAGCATGCGGCCAGCTCCACCGCCTGGATTGCCGGCATTGGCGTGCTTTATGTCGTGGTGTTCGGCGGGATGCGGGTTTGGGCCAGACGCGGCGGGGAGAAGACCGCCCTGGCGACAGGGGCCAGGCCATGATCCTGTCGGATATCAAGCGTTACCTGATTGAGCGCCACCACGCCACGCTGAACGACATCGCCCTGCATTTTGACTCGGAGCCCGATGCGGTGCGCGGCATGCTGGATCACTGGATCAGGAAGGGGAAGGTGGTCAAGCACATGGCGGGCGCCGCCTGTGGTAGCGCGTGCAACAAGTGTGACGATGCCGCAACCGAGGTGTTCGAGTGGGTCGCTGATGGGGCAACGTCGTCAGCGGCCACGCCCGTCAAGTTCGTGCCGGACCAGCGCTGCCACGAAGAGTAGCGCCTGCCGCGGGCACTGGCTGCCCGCATAGCCGCTTATTCGTGATTGCGGCCAGAGATTCATGCCGCGGTGCTAACTGCGCGTGCCGATCCCCTTTTTCAACAGGAACAGGCTGAAGCCGTAGAGGGCGGCAATGAAGGCCAAGATCACGCTGTAGGCGACGGTCAGGTCGATATCCGAGACACCCAGCAGGCCATAGCGGAAGGTGTTGACCATGTAGAGGATCGGGTTGGCCAGTGACAGCTTCTGCCAGAATTCGGGCAGCATGGCGACCGAGTAGAAGATACCGCCCAGATAGGTCAGCGGTGTGAGTACGAAGGTGGGGATGATGGTGATGTCATCGAAGCTGTTGGCGTAGATGGCGTTAATGAAACCGCCCAGGGCAAACAGAATGGAGGTCAACAGCACCACGCTCAGGGTCACCGACAGGTTGTGCAGGTGCAGGTCGGTGAAAAAGGCGGCGACCAGGGTGACCATCAGTCCGACGATAAGCCCGCGCGCCACGCCGCCGGCGACATAACCGATGACGATCAGCGAATAGGGGATGGGGGAGATGATCAGCTCCTCCACGTGGCGGCCGAACTTGGAGCCGTAGAACGATGAGACCACGTTGGCGTAGGAGTTGGTGATAATACTCATCAGGATCAGCCCCGGCACGATGTAGTCCATGTAGCGGTAGCCGTCGATGGGCGCCAGCTGCGAGCCGATGAGCTGGCCGAAGATCACGAAATAGAGCGCCGTGGTGATCACCGGCGGCAGAATGGTCTGCACCCAGATGCGCGCAAAACGGCGGATCTCCTTGATGAAAATGGTGTTAAAGGCGATCTGGTAATGGCGCCACTTGCCGCTCATGCCGACCCCCCGTTTTTCACCAGATCGAGGAACAGCTCCTCCAGGCGGTTGGCCTTGTTGCGCATCGAGATCACCTCCAGCCCGGCCTTGCCCAGTTCACTGAAGACATTGTTCAGCCCCTGGTCGCGGTGCACCTCGACCTCCAGGGTCTGCGGGTCCACCAGTCGCAGCGGGTAGCCGCACTCCAGTGTCGGTGCGCTGGCGATCGGTGCGCGCAGGTCAAGCACGAAGGTCTCGCGGTCGAGTTTCTGGATCAGGGCCTTGATGCTGGTGTTCTCGATGATGTTGCCATGGTCAATGATGGCCACGTTGCGGCACAGCATCTCCGCCTCTTCCAGATAGTGGGTGGTGAGGATAATGGTGGTGCCGCTATCGTTGACCTCGCGCAGGAACCGCCACATGGAGCGGCGCAGTTCGATATCGACCCCCGCGGTCGGCTCGTCGAGGATCAGCAGCCGGGGTTCGTGCACCAGGGAGCGGGCGATCATCAGCCGCCGCTTCATGCCGCCCGAGAGCATGCGTGCCATGCCGTGGCGCTTCTCCCACAGCCCGAGTTTTTTCAGCGCCCACTCGCAGCGTTCGCGGGCCAGTTTCGGCTCCACGCCGTAATAGCCGCCCTGGTTGAGGACGATCTCCTCCACCGGTTCGAACTGGTTGAAGTTGAACTCCTGCGGCACCAGGCCGAGGTAGCGCTTGACGCGCATCGGCTCGCTGTCGAGGTCGGCGTCAAACACCCGTACCTTGCCGGCGGTTTTGTTGACCAGCGAGGTGATGATACCGATGGTGGTCGATTTGCCGGCGCCGTTGGGGCCGAGCAGGGCGAAGAAATCCCCCTCGTCGACACGCATGTCGATCCCCTTCAGGGCCTCAAACCGATTTCCGTAGGTCTTGCGCAGACCCTCAATTTCCAGTGCCGTGCTCATGACAGTGCAATTTACAGATTAATGATGTCCAATCCCAGTTCCGCATGGCTTTCCAGGGTCCTGGGATCGCTGATCACGGCGGTATGGGCATGCTCCGGCTTGAGGTAGAGCTCGGCCACACGCTGCATATCTGCCGCGGTGACCTTCAGCACGCGGCTGCGGAAGCGGCGGCGCTGCTCGGGCGTGCGGCCGTGCAGGGCGGCATGAAAGGCCTTTTTCGCCTCGCCGGCGGGCGAGGCCGGCTTGTCGATGGCGCTGATGACACCCAGAATCGCCTCTTCCACCAGCCGCCACTCGTGCTCGTTGTCCAGCAGCCAGCGGATGGAGGCGTCGAAGTCGGCCAGCGTCTCGGCCAGGCGCGGGTCGCGATAGGAGTAGAAGCGGAAGGCACCGGAGTCGAGATCGAGGCTGGCGCCGCCGCCATAGGCACCGCCCTGTTCGCGCACGGCACGGTGCAGGTAGTTGTTGCGCAGGAAACCGGCCAGCACCATCAGTGCCGGGGCATCGGGGTGGTCGGCGGCCACCGTGGGGTAGGCGCGGGAGCAGAAGTTGACCTGGGTGGAGGTGCTCCAGGCCTCGCGGGTGATGCCCGTCACCTTCTCAGCAATAAAGTTTGCCTGCTCCCCACCCTGACGGCTTCCCTGCCAGCGTCCGGCCAGCACCGCCTCGATGGCCGCCTGCTGCTCGGCCTCACCGATGAGCAGGAACTGGCGTGGTGCCTGCAGCAGGCGGTCACGCAGCGCGCCCAGCCTGTCGGCCAGATGTTGCAGCGCATCCTGATCCTTGAGGCTGTCATCCAGTGCCTTGAGCCGCTTGATGCCCTGCAGTCCGTGCCAGCGGTGGTTCAGGCCTGCGACGGGGGCGATGCGGCTGGCCGCGGCCGACATGGCCAAGCTGTGTCCCTGACTGGTGACACCCTGTTCCCGGTGCATGCGCTCCTGGGTGACCAGTTCGCGCAGCCTGTCGAGTTCGTCGAAGCGTGCCGTGTCGAAGGTCTCCTGCATCAGATCGGTCAGCGCTTGCTGGTTGCGCACCAGTGCCTTACCGGAGACCACGAACAGCCCGCGACTGCGGTTGACGTCATCGACCGCACCGCGCACCGTGACGTGCGCACCGATGCCGCCTGTGAGGGCGGACTGTAGTGCCTGTGTCTCCAGGTAGTCGCGTCCTCCGCTGCCGACCTCCGTCATCACATCGCCCAGCAGCGGCACCAGTTCGGCCAGTTCCGGCTCCAGCTGCGGCAGCTCGACCACGATCTGCTGGTAGACCAGACCGTTGGTGCCGCGGGAGAACCAGGTGGCTGGCATCGCGGCCAGCTCTTTCTCCTCGCCGCCCGGAATCGTCAGTTCCTCAGGGATATCCTCCAGGCCGACCCTGGGGAGCATCTCGGGGTCGTCCTGGCTGGTTTGCCGTGCCGCCAGCTCGGCGGCCTGGCGGATAATGTACTGTTTCTCTTCCTCGCCCAGGGCCGCCTTCGTTTGCGCCAGGCGTTCGGCCTCCGCGGCAGCGCGCGCGGCGCTCAACCCGGTGTCGGGTGACATCACCAGCCGCACCCGGTGCGGATTGTCCAGCAGCTCGCGTGCCAGCCCCTTGATGAATCCAGGGTCCCTGATCTGCTCACGCAGGGTGTTGAGGATGGGATCGATATCGAGCACCTTGACCGGGTCGGCACCGTGCAGGGTCGGGCTGAGGGCATGGACCATCAGCTGCAGGCCGTAGGGGAAACCGTCGCCGCTGACCTCGCGCTGGGAGAGCTCCAACTGGTGTAGCACCGCCTCGACCATCTCTTGCGGCATGCCCTGTTCGGCCACCTGTTCCAGCACCTCGAGCACCAGTGCCTCGACCGCCTCAGCCTGCTCCGGATTGGAGCCCTCGACCCCGCAGGCGAAGACCATCTCGCGGCTCGAATCCTGCAGACCGCACAGCGGGGAGGGTGCACTGCCCAGCTCCGTTGTCTCGAGGGCGCGGCGCAGGGGGGAGGCGCCGTTGTCCAGCAGCACACCCGAGAGCAGGTGGGCACGCATCATCGCCTCGGCATCGATACTCTTGTCGAGCAGCCAGCCCACCACGGTGTGGGTCTTGTTTGCCGTCTCCTCATCGCCGTCGAGGGCGTAGCGGTCTTCCACGTACTGTGGCCGGGTGAAACGCTGCTCATCGGGTACCGCGATATCCATCGTCTCGCGCCCGAAGCCCGCCAGGGCCAGATCGTGCATCCGCGCCTGGTGTTCGGTCGCCGGAATATCGCCGTAGGTGATGAACAGCGAGTTGGAGGGGTGGTAGTGGCGGGCATGGAAGGCCTTGAGCTGCGCGTAACTGAGGTCCGGGATATGGGCCGGATCACCGCCTGAGTTGTGGTGGTAGGTGATGGTGGGGAACAGTTCGCGGCTCAGGCTCTGCCACAGGGCCGAGACCGGGGAGCTCATGGCCCCCTTCATCTCGTTGAACACCACGCCCTTGAACACCAGGGCACTGTCCGGGTTGCCGGGCTCGGCAAACTCCACGCGATGGCCCTCCTGGGCGAAATCGAGTTCGTTCAGGCTGGGATGGAATACCGCATCGAGATAGACCTGCAGCAGGTTGTCAAAATCCTTGCGGTTGCGGCTGGCAAAGGGGTAGGCGGTCCAGTCGGCGGCGGTAAAGGCATTCATGAAGGTGTTGAGCGAGCGCCGTGTCATCATGAAAAACGGATCGCGTACCGGGAATTTGTCGCTGCCGCAGAGGCTGGTGTGCTCCAGGATGTGGGCCACGCCGGTCGAGTCCTGGGGCACCGTGCGGAAGGCCACCAGGAAGGCGTTCTGGTCGTCATCGGCGGCAAGGTGGATATGGCGTGCACCGGTCTGGCTGTGTTCGAACTCCTGCACCTCGACATTGAGCGAGGCGATGGCGCTGGCGCGCAGGGGGGTGAAGGCGCTGTGTGCTTGCGGCAGTATGTCGCTCATGGGTATTTCGGCTTCCTTAATTCAGGTATTGGATTATATGTAATGGGGGCGAAGCGGGAACTATATCAAGTTAGGCGGCGTATTAAGAGTCGCACCGGTGCGTTGACGGCCGGATATTTTATGCCTGCAGCGGTGAACGCGTTAAAATGGTGCCGCGGTAGGGCTTTTTACACGGGTGGAATTGGCTTTATGTCTGACACGGATTTTTCTCAGCGCTTCGGGGGCATCACGCGGCTCTACGGTGTCGCGGGCAGCGAGATATTGAGGCAGGCACACTTCTGTGTCGTGGGTATCGGCGGTGTCGGCTCCTGGGTGGCCGAGGCGCTGGCGCGCAGCGGTATCGGCCAGATCACGCTTATCGATCACGATGATATCAGCCTGAGCAACATGAACCGCCAGTTGCACACCCTGACGGCCACGGTCGACCAGTCCAAGGTGCTGGTGATGGCCGAGCGTGTCAAACAGATCAATCCGGGCTGCCGGGTCAACGCTGTCGATGATCTGCTGACCGAGGGCAACGTCGAGCGCCATCTTGCCAACGGCTATGACTACGTTATCGACGCCATCGACGCCATCCGCCATAAGGCCGCGCTGATCCACTACTGCCGGCGCCACAAGATCAACGTCATTACCACCGGCGGGGCGGGGGGACTGACCGATCCGACCCGTATCGAGGTGACCGACCTCAGCCGTACCCACAACGACCCGCTCGCCGCCAAGGTGCGCCACCGCCTGCGCAGCCACTACGGCTACAGCCGCAATCCCAAGAGCCGCTTCGGTGTCGATTGTGTCTTCTCCACCGAACAGCACGTCTATCCCAAGGAGGACGGCACGGTCTGCCAGCGCAAGCCGGGCGTCAAGGGGGTGAACCTGGACTGCAATTTCGGCTACGGCTCGGCCACCATGGTGACCGCCAGTTTCGGCTTCGTCGCCGCGGCGCGCGCCATCAACAAGCTGCTGGCGAAAAAATCCGCATCAGATAGCTAGACGCACATGCGGGCAGCAGCCGTGCGGGCTGTTATGCTTGCTGTATGGAACTGTTCGATACCCACTGCCATCTCGATGTTGCCGAGTTCGACGCTGACCGTGAAAAGGTGCTGGCCCGTTGCCGTGCGCAGGGCGTAACACGCATGCTGGTACCGGCCATCGAGGCGGCGGGCTGGCCGGTGCTGTTACAGTTATGCCGCCGCGAGTCAGGCCTCTACCCGGCGCTGGGGCTCCACCCCATCTATATCGCGCGGCACCGTATGGAGGATATCCATGCACTTGAGCGTCTGGTGGCGGAACAGCGGCCTTGTGCTATCGGTGAAATCGGTCTCGATTTCTATGTCACGGGGCTGGACCGCGAGCGTCAGCAGCGGCTGTTCGAGGCGCAGTTGACTATTGCCCGCGATGCCGACCTGCCGGTGGTGCTGCATGTACGCAAGGCGCACGACCAGGTGCTGGCTACCCTGCGGCGGTTCAAGCTCAGGGGCGGCACCTCGCACGCCTTTAACGGCAGCCTGCAGCAGGCGCAGCAGTATATCGACCTGGGCTTTAAACTCGGTTTCGGCGGCATGTTGACCTTTGAGCGCTCCAGCAAATTGCGCCGGTTGGCGCGTGAGCTGCCGCTGGAGTCCATCGTGCTGGAGACCGACGCCCCCGATATGACACCCGCCGCGCACCAGGGCGGACGCAACAGCCCCGAGTACCTGCCGGAGATCCTGGCAGCCCTGGCCGAGGTGAGCGGGGTGCCGCCCGAGACGGTCGCCAGGCAAACCACGGACAATGCGCTAGCACTGTTTGGCCTCAACTGACAGCCGACTCCCGGGGTGCATCGCTGTGGGCCAGTGACAGGCGCCCTGGAACCATGATTGGCTATTATTGGTTAGAGGGTAAGGCGGCTAACAGTCAGCGGGTACAGCGATGGCAACGTTCCAGAAAAACCGTTTCAAGGTAAGCCTGTTTCACCGGGTGATGGCCTTCGCCGAGCGACTGGCCAGCTTGCCAAACAGACTGACACCGCCGCCGTTTCGTCTCATCCAGATCGGTTCCGCCTTTTGGCAATCCAGGGCCCTGTATACTGCCGCCTCACTCGGCCTGGCCGACCATCTGGCGTCAGGCGAGCGCGGTTGCGCTGAGCTGGCCGCGGCCCTGTCGCTGGACGAGGACAAACTCTACCGCCTGATGCGCATGTTGGCCTCGCTGGGGGTGTTCAGGGAGAGCGCACCGCGCCACTTCGCCAACTCCCCCCTCTCCGAGTGTTTGCGCAGCGACCATGCGCAAAGCGTGCGTGACATTATCCTGCTGCACAATTCGCCCGCGATGACGCACCCCTGGATGGAGTCGCTGGAGCCGGCCATGCGCAGCGGTGCGGTGCCGTTTGTCCTCAGCCACGGTGCCGAGTTGTTCGACTACCTCGACCAGCACCCGGCGTTCGACGAGCAGTTCTCCAGAGCCATGGATGCCGTGGAGGGTTTGACCGGCACCGCCTATCTCGATGATTTTGACTGGGGATGCTTTGAGCGGGTGATCGACGTGGGCGGTTCGCAGGGCAGCAAGGCGCTGACTATTCTGAAACGCCACCCCGCCCTGCAAGCGATCGTTTTCGACCGCCCAGGGGTTATCGCCGGAGCGGCAGAGCACTGGCGGCAAAAGGGGGAAGAGGTCATGCTCGAACGCATGTACTTTGTCGGTGGGGATATGTTCGAGGCCATTCCGGCGGCGACAGGCGAGGGGGATGTGTATCTGTTTATCGCGGTGTTTCACGGGCTGGACGATGACTGTGCCGTCAGGGTGTTGCAGAACCTGCGAAAGGCGATGGGCGAGAGCGGGGCCGTGGCAGTGATCGCCGATACGGTGGTGGCAGAACGGGGCATCGATGCGATGACAGCCGGTTTTGACATGCAGATGCTGATCAGCTCCCGCGGCCGGGAGCGCACGGAAGCGCAGTGGCGTACCCTCATGGCAAAGGCCGGTTTTGCCGTCGCGGAGCTTGTCCGGGTACGCACTTTCGTCCGTTTTATCGTGATACGGCCGGAACCTTAAGTCTCCACACCGGCCAGCCGCATAGGCAGGAAGGGTACGCCCGCACAATTCACATCACCGCATGACCTATGTCAAAGTGCCCGTGTGGCGGGCGATCTATATTTTCACCCACACAACCTCCCAATTGTGCTTCGGAAACCCCGTTCGGGCTACGGTGAAAATACCGTATACCGGGCGGGGTTTTCTTATTCAGGGAGCCGGCAGCGGTAGCGCTGAAAGGTGCAATAGTGTTGCTGTTTTGCGGGATGGATAGGCAGGTTGTAAAGACCTGTTACGTGCTAAGGTAGGGGCATGGTTAAAGGGAAAAAGCTGACACGTCCCATTCTCTCGTGGGCGCTATACGACTGGGGGAACTCCGCCTTCGCCACCACGGTAATGGCGGGATTCTTTCCCCTGTTCTTCAAGGAGTACTGGAGTGCCGGCATGGATGTCAGCGAGAGCACTTTCTACCTGGGTGTGGCCAACTCCAGTGCCAGCCTGATTATTGTCATCCTTGCCCCAATTCTGGGAGCCATTGCAGACAACTGGGGGGCGCGGAAACGCTTCCTGTTGTTTTTTACTTTCCTCGGCGTGCTAATGACGGCACTGATGCCGCTGGTCGGCAAGGGAGAGTGGGCGTGGGCCGTGCTGTTTTATGTGACCGCGGCGGTGGGTTTTTCGGGTGGCGTCAGTTTTTATGATTCACTGATCGTTTTTGTCACTGAGCCGGCAAAGCTGGATCGGGTCTCCGCCCTGGGCTATGCCATGGGCTATCTCGGCGGGGGGCTGTTGTTTGCGCTGAATGTCTGGATGACGCTTAGCCCCGATACCTTTGGCCTGGCTGATGCGGCCGCGGCGGTGCGCCTTTCATTTTTCACGGTGGCGGCGTGGTGGGCGCTGTTTACCGTGCCGCTGGCGTTATTCGTTACAGAGCGCGACGGTAAGGGAAAACATGCAGGTGAGGCGATAAAGGCCGGTTTCCACCAGTTGTACGATACATTTCATGAGATTCGCCAACTCAAGGTGGTCTTTCTCTTTCTCTGTGCGTACTGGCTCTATATCGACGGGGTCGACACCATTGTGCGTATGGCGGTCGACTATGGTCTGGCGCTTGGCTTTGCCTCGGAGAGTCTGATCACCGCGCTACTGATCACGCAGTTTGTCGGTTTCCCAGCGGCCATCGTCTTCGGCCGCCTGGGAGAGCGTCTGGGGCCGAAGACAGGCATCTATATCGCTATCGCCGTTTACTTCGTCGTGGTGGTCTATGCCACGCAGATGGAGCGGGAGGTCGAGTTCTACGGCCTTGCCGTGGTGATCGGTCTGGTACAGGGCGGTATCCAGTCACTCAGCCGTTCACTCTACGCTCGCATCATACCGGCGAGTAAAAGCGCCGAGTTTTTCGGTTTCTACAACATGCTGGGCAAATTTGCCGCGGTGCTCGGGCCGGTGATGATCGGTTGGGCCAGCATGGTGACCGGCAGCCCGCGCCTGTCGATGTTGACCCTGTTGCTGCTGTTCGGTGCAGGGGCGATTATCCTCGCTCGTGTCGATGTGCAGGCAGGCAGGGAAAGGGCACGTGAATTGTGATGGAGGAGAAGCGTTCAATCATTCAGGTGATTAGATTTCCTGATAACGCACGCAATTTCTTCCACTACTCTTGGCCTGATATAAACATTTGTCGGCCGTGTCGATTAGCTCGTGAAGTGTTCTGCTGACAGTCGGTTGGCAGCTCGCAACACCGATGCTTAGTGTGACCAGTGAATCCACTGGTGAGAGCGCATGTGGCATAGCCAACTCTTTGAGCTTTTCCTGTATCAACTCGGCGACTTGTAACGCACCATTAAGCGGAGTTTCTGAAAGTACACAGACAAATTCCTCACCGCCGTACCTTGCGACAAAGTCGGATGGGCGATGCAGACTTTCCTTTAACATCCAGGCGATGGTCACAAGGCATTCGTCGCCGGCCAAATGACCGTAGTGGTCATTGAATGATTTGAAGTGATCCACGTCGATCATGAGCAGTGAAAGCGGCTCACCCGAACGTACCAGTCGCTGCCATTCTGCCTCAAGCAATTCATCAAAACTGCGGCGGTTGCTGATTTTCGTTAGCCCATCAATTCGTGCCATCATTGAGAGTTCCTGATTGGCAGCCTCCAGTGCCTCCTTGGCCTTGGTCAGTTCGTCGGTACGTTGAGTAACCAGGTCTTCAAGAAAAAGCTGGTTTTGTTTTTTCGACTCCAGGATGCGAAGTCTTTCCATCCCCATTTCGCCAATTAACTGGGTAAGTTCCACCAGAAATACCATGGTTTTTTTGACGTGTTCTTCGCTGAACACGGGTACCTGCTGCAGAGCGTCAAGATACGCCTTCTCGTTGAAGCCGAACTGGCTGGCTTGGGCTTTGAAGTAGTCGATGTCTGGCTCATCAAAAAGGAACTGACCAGTGAAGAAGTTGCCGAGATGCTCCCCGTTCACGATTACTGGTACGGCAACGTCCACGAGTCCGTTCTTGCAGCGATAGACATTGTATTCCTTGCCCTTTTCGAGTTGGCCAGCAAGAATCGTATCGCTCTCAGTACATCGACTTGCGGTATCCGGGTGGATACGGTGAAACCTGGTACAGATGTCCTGCCACCCCGTAGCTATATGCACATTTCCTTCTATATCGAGCAGCGCAGTAACCATGCCAGTGAATCGAGTGAACCCCTCACAAATCCTTGTGAGTGCCGGGATATCGAAAATATCTGTAAACCTATATTCCACTCCACACACCCTCACAGTCTAGAGCTTTTCGGATTCACCATACAGAGACCGGTGCGGCGATGAGTCCTGCTATTAAGTATAGCCTTTATACCGAAGGGACTTTCTGGCGGCCTGCTATCCGTTTTGCCGCTTTCTGCCGACTTAATACGTGAATGCCAAAAGTCGGTGAGTGGAAGAAAATCGAAGCAAGACCCGAAATCCATCAGACACACAATATCTTATGCTGATGGCTACGCTACCCGGCAATTGGCTGCATTAAAAAGCCCGCATGAAGGCGGGCTTTTTCAATGACTGCGGTGTGCCTTTACGATACGCCTTTCTCGGCGAAGAAGGTGCTGTATTTCTTGTCGGTCACGTTGATGTGCTGCAGCAACCACTGGGTCAGGTAGTCGGCCACTTCGGACAACACCCTGTTGCCCTCTTCCTCGTAGCGTTCCACAAAGCGCTGCACAAAATCGATCATCTGGTCGTGCTGCGCCTTGTGTCCCTCGTAATCGAAAAAACTGTGCTCTTCCATCAGCCTCTCCTCGCGCTTGAAGTGGGTGCGCGTGTAATCGAGCAATTCATCCAGGTTGTGGCGCTCGAACTCCTCGCCGGTGCTGCACAGTACCGCGGCACGCAGGTTGTTGATCAGGTTGAGCAGGCGTTTGTGCTCCCGGTCAAAGCTCTCTATGCCTACGCTGTACTCATCCTTCCAGACAAGAAATGCGGTGCATCTGTTGTTGCTGCGGGTTAGCAGGGGGTAGGCCAGCAGGGCGCCGAGCAGCAGCCACGGCGCCAATGTTGCCACGCCTGCTTCAAGGAATACGGACAGCAGCGCAACAACAAGCAGTGCAGCGGCAAGCACCAGTTTCAGCTTCTGTTTCAGTGTGTTCATCCTGTCCCCCTTTAGGTGTGTTGCTGTAAGACACCGCTTATAGCTTTTCTATCTTGGTGTGCTGTTCCCTGAGTTTGCTCAGCGCACTTTGCATTTCGTTCATCTTCGCACGTTCTTTTTCCACCACCGCCTCGGGTGCCTTGCTGACGAATTTTTCGTTGGCAAGTTTTCCTTCGACGCGTTTGAGGTCATTCACCAGTTTGTCGATCTCCCTGTTCAGACGTGCCAGTTCCTCATCCTTGTCGATAAGGCCGGCCATGGGTACCAGCAGCTTCATCTCGCCGACCAGTGAGGTGGAGGACTCCGGGGCCTCCTCGTCCTTGTCCAGCCAGGTGATCGACTCGGTCTTGGCCAGCGAGCGGATGAATGACTCGTTGGCATCGAGCCAGGCCATGTCCTGGGCGGTGCCGTTCTGCAGCAATACCGGTAGCGGTTTGCTCGGCGCGATGTTCATGCCGGAGCGGATCTTGCGCACACCGACGATAAAGTCCATCACCCACTGCATCTCCTGCTCGGCCTGCTCGTCGATCAGGGCGGTGTCGGCCTCGGGGTAGGGCTGGCGCATGATGGTGGCCCCGTCATTTCCGGCAAGCGGGGCGACCTTCTGCCAGATCTCTTCGGTGATATAGGGCATGATGGGGTGGGCCAGGCGCAGAATAGTCTCCAGCACGCGCACCAGGGTGCGGCGGGTGCCGCGCTGCAGTTCGGGGGCGCTGTCTTCGTCGTACAGCACAGGCTTGGACAGTTCCAGGTACCAGGCGCAGTACTCGTCCCAGGTGAACTCGTAGATGGCGTTGGCAGCCAGATCGAAGCGGTAACAGGCGATGGCGTTGTTCACTTCCTGTTCGACGCGTTGCAGGCGCGAGATGATCCAGCGGTCGGCCGGTGACAGCTCCACATCGCCTCCCTCGACACCGCAGTCTTTACCCTCGGTCTGCATCAACACGTAGTTGGCCGCGTTCCATAGTTTGTTGCAGAAGTTGCGATAGCCTTCGATGCGGCCGAGGTCGAAGTTGATGTCGCGGCCGGTGGAGGCCAGCGAGGCGAAGGTAAAGCGCAGTGCGTCGGTGCCGAAGGCGGGGATGCCGTCAGGGAAGTCGGCGCGGGTATGCTTTTCGATCTTCCTGGCCATCTCCGGCTGCATCAGGCCTGTGGTGCGTTTTTGCACCAGTGCCTCGAGCTCGATGCCGTCGATAAGGTCAATCGGGTCGAGCACGTTGCCCTTGGACTTGGACATCTTCTGGCCGTG
>JBFEUI010000043.1:0-20596 GCA_041547565.1 Thiohalomonadaceae bacterium | reverse complement strand
GACGTGAGACGTGAGACGTGAGACGTGAGACGTGACCAAAGCATATGGCCTGCTCGCAGCCCGTCAACCTTCCCGTTTAACGTTTCACGATTTACCTTTCACGGCGAAACATAGGGCAGGCCGTGCCCGCCATCACGATTCTGCCACGGCGCCCATGGGGCGCCCTATATTCGTTTCACCTTTCACGTTTAATGATATTCCCTTCACCCTTCACGCGTCACATTTAACCTGCTATGCCCTACCTGCTCCTTATCCTCCTTATCGTCGGCCTGGTATTCGGTCCACAGCTCTGGGCACGCTGGACCTTCCAGCGCTACAGCAAACCCAGAGACGATTTTCCCGGCAACGGTGGCGAACTGGCGCAGCACCTGCTCGAACGCTTCAACATAAACGGTGTGCAGGTCGAGACCTCCGAAAAGGGGGATCACTACGACCCGAACGAACGCTGCGTGCGTCTGTCGCCGGCCAACCACGACGGGAAAAGCCTGACTGCAATCGCGGTGGCGGCACACGAGGTGGGCCACGCCATCCAGCACCATACCGATGACCGTATGCTGTCGCTGCGCACCCGCCTGATCGGCGTCGCCCAGACCACACAGCAGCTTGGCGCAGCCTTTATGTTTGCCATCCCGCTGGTTGCGGCCATCACGCGCGTTCCCCAAAGTGGCCTGCTCATGTTCGCTGCAGGCTTGCTGACCATGGGCATGGCCACACTGGTGCATCTGGTCACCCTGCCGGTTGAATGGGACGCCAGTTTCGGCAAGGCATTGCCCATCCTGAAGGCGGGGAACTATATCAAGAAGGAAGATGAGGCGGCGGTACGTTCGATCTTGAAGGCGGCGGCGTTGACGTACCTGGCCGCGTCATTAGCAAGTCTGTTGAATTTATGGCGATGGCTGGCGCTGCTTCGGCGCCGTTGAATGCCAGGCACCTACACCCGCTCCCGCACCTGAGCGCTTCACACTCCCGTGTCGCGGCTGTTACCTCGCCGCGTCATTAGCCAGTATGCTTAATCTGTGGCGCTGGTTCGCCCTGCTTCGGCGCAGTTAACTGTCATGCACCTCCACCGCATTAGAGTACGAAAAGTCAGCCATACCGCCGGTCCGGTTCCCGTCGGCATGGCTGACTTGCGCATGACATCAGACAGCTATCGCCGCATCCGCTTGTTATTTGTGTGACAATTCAAATCCGACAATTGAGCCACCCTTGTAAATCCTTTTTGCGCTATCCGGATTAAAACAGTTCCTTTCCCTGGTACCTGAATAGCCGCAAATAAAACTGTTCCAGTTGGGTGATCCGGTCACATTGTAACCATATCCCCCATCGGCCTTGGGCACGGTTGGCGCAAGACCAATATAGCCATAGGAGGTACCATTTTTAATCTTCAGCCACACCTTCAGATCGGACGGCAGGCAATTTTGTTTGGTTCCCGTACCAGCTTGCCATTTATACGTACCGTTCACCGTCGGCTCGCCAAAAAAATGTCCAACTTTATACTTCACTGTCATTGAACGAACACTACACTGACCGACTCTAAAGTTGTTCTTTGTCAGCGTGCCGGTACAGTCACAAACCTCCTTTGCCGTGGCCTGCGAAAAGGCAAAGGCCGAAAACAGAACCAGCGTGAACTGCATTATTTTTATAGTCACTTTCACATTACTCTCCTTGATTTATGCACCAGAATACACTGAACAAAGGGCACACCCTTCGTTCCATCACTGAACACCGTGTTTCAGTGATCCCTGGCAGATGATCCGTGTCACCTGACATCAGAGCCGTTTATCCGGACACGATAAACACCCACATCAAGTCAGTGGGCGCCGGCGTCCATATCAATAAATGCGGAAAAGATTAAAATGCGTCGAATAGTGTTCTACGCAACTTGGGAACAAACTATATTCAATAGCTGCAAAGAGGAGAATAATGAAAAACCCTATTATTTGCACCACTATCGGCGCCGGGTAATATTTAGGCCAAATACCTAGAAATAATGCTTAGTTGGATTATGGGTCCAATCTTATTTGCATTATTCCTTAGCCAAAGCGGTAGTGCTTTGATACATCCTGTTTAATTTCCCAGGTGCATGACATGCCGGCAGGGAATGTCACCAGATCGCCCTTGCCCATTTCGACCGGATCACCATCGTCCGGTGTCACAATGACATTTCCCTCAAGGAAATAACAGGTCTCCGTCTCGTCGTAACTCCAGGGGAAGGTCGAGACCGCCTTTTCCCATATCGGCCATGCGTTGACACCCAGTGTGCTCAGCCTCTCACGGGTGGCATTCTTTTCAACGGTAATCGTACCTGACATAACAGCCTTTCTCTTCAAAATATGGTGATGCCCAGCAGGGCGGCGATAACCAGCGCCATCACCCCGATCAAAACAATATAGGTTGACTGTGACTGCTCGATGCGCCGGGTCAGGCGATTGATGGTCTGGTTTTTCTCCACCACCTCGCCCTGCAGATCATCGACTATACCCTTCGCCTGTTTCAACTGCTGTTCCAGAGCATTAATCTGGCCTTCATACTGTTCGCGCAGCTTTTTCCTGGCCTGTTCGACAAGCATTTCTTTTTCGTCAACCGCCTCTTCATGCTTCTCCGTATCGCCAAAGACCACCATACCGGGTGATTCATCCCGCAATACGAAATCGGTAGCATGCTCAAAAGCACGCAGTCCGGCATAATAGCGCGTACCCACATAATCCTGTTGCCAGTACTGCGCCTCGTATTTTTCCTTTTCGCGATTTATCTCACCGACATTAAGGCGAATCATCTTCCGGTAGGTATCGACATAAAAGAATATGTCGCTTGCCGGTATGCTTATCACTGACTCTGCCATTGCTCCCCCCCGCATCTACGCATCAGCTGTTTTGCTCAGGCTTCACAAGCCCCAACCTACTCTTCGAGGTAGGTATAGCCCTCAATACCGCTAATCAGATACTCCAGTGTTTCTTGCTGTATCTTTTCATTCAGGCCAGACGCTGCAAGCTTCTCCCTGTAAGCGCTTTTCAGGTGCTCTGGCTCAAAATTCACATAACGCAGCACACTGTCCACCGTATCGCCAGCCTGTGCCGCGTAACAGCGATAGCGGCCGTCAGGCAGCAACTCGACATTGACCGAATTGGTGTCACCAAACAGATTGTGCATATCGCCCAGGATCTCCTGGTAGGCACCGACCATAAACATCCCCAGCAGGTAGGGCTCGTCCTGCCTGAGCTCATGGGCGGGCAGCGAGGTCTCAATGCTGTCATTATCGATGAACCGATCGATGCGCCCGTCCGAGTCACAGGTTACATCCTCGATGACGATGCGACGCGTCGGTTTTTCATTCAGGCGATGCAGCGGTACAACGGGGAAAACCTGCTCAATACCCCACACATCCGGCATCGACTGGAACAGTGAGTAGTTGCAGAAGTACTTATCGGCCAACTTTTCATTCAATTCATCCAGGATATCACGGTGGGCACGCATATCCGGCTGCATGCACTGTTTCAATTCCTTGCAAATCAGAAAGTAGAGCTGTTCGGCCATGGCACGCTGCTCAAGATTAAGCACGCCGTGCAGGTACATACCCTGCACCTCATTAAACCACTGTACCGCATCGTGGTAGATCTCAACGCGTGATCGCGGCCCGTATGCCCGCTGTTTCAGACTGGTGTAGGTCTGCCACATCTCCTTGACAATCAGCGCCTCGCCTTCTGCGGGAGGCACGACCTCCTCAACAGGGATTGCATTCTCCTGATCGATCACCTGCGTAATCAACACCGCATGGTGTGCGGTCAAGGCCCGCCCCGATTCACTGATGATATCGGGGTGCGGCAGTCCCAACTCCTCACAACACTCCCAGAGCGTATGGACAATATTGTTGGCGTATTCATGCACGCCGTAATTCATTGAGCAGAAACTGCGCGAACGGGTCCCCTCGTAATCCACCCCGAGCCCGCCACCGACATCAACCGTATCAACGGGCACCCCCATGGCATGCAGCTCAGCATAGAACCGGCTGCACTCGCGTATGCCCTTCTGGATGTCGCGTATGTTGGCGATCTGCGATCCCATGTGAAAATGGACCATGCGCAACGCGTCAAGCATCCGCGCATCGCGCAGACGCTGCACCGCCTGCAGCACCTGCATCGCCGAGAGGCCGAACTTCGCCTTCTCTCCGCCGCTGTTCTGCCACTTGCCGCCGGCAATCGACGACAGGCGCACACGTATGCCGAGCAGGGGTGTGATACCAAGGTCCTGCGACTCCCTGAGCACCACATCCAGTTCGCTCAGTTTCTCCAGCACGATGAACACGCGCATCCCGAGCCGCTGACCCAGCAGTGCAAGGCGTATATACTCGACATCCTTGTAGCCATTGCAGACGATGACACCATTGCGCTGCGATACTGCCAGCACCGCCATCAACTCGGGCTTGCTGCCGGCCTCCAGGCCCAACCTGCCGGCACCATGCCTGACCAGTTCCTCAACCACAAAGCGCTGCTGGTTCACCTTGATGGGATACACGGCATGGTAACGGCCGCGATAGTCATCGGCCTTTATGGCCTGCTCGAAGGCATTGCAAAGCGTATCCACCCGGTCCTGCAAAATCCCCTTGAAACGTACCAGCACCGGCAATGCCAGTTCGTCCGTTGCCAATTGCTGTACCAGCCTGTAGATGTCGACACCGCCATGTCCGGGGTCACGGTCGGGCCGGGCGGCGAGATGTCCGTCCTCATTGATATCGAAATAGCCGCCACCCCAGTGGGGGATGCTGTAGGTTTCCAGGGCTTGTTGTTTTGACCATACGCTCATGGGTAGAAGATACTCGTTAACCAACCCCCTGCACAAGCAAATACGCTTGTCTCACGGCCGCTCCATCCTGTATCTTCTTCCCGCCGCAGTAGCATTTCCAACAGGGGTGTATGATGATTCCGGCCGACGATAAAAAATGGTTTACCGAAGCATGTACAGAGTGCGGGACAGCCTTCTCCCTCACCATTAAAGGCAAGCTGCATGAAGAGCAGACCCGGTTCCAGAATATCGAGGTCTATGAAACCGAAACCTTTGGCAACCTGATGACCATCGACGGCTTCGTCATGCTGACCAGCCGCGACAACTTTCTCTATCACGAGATGATGACCCACCCGGTGCTGTTCACCCACCCGGCTCCCAAACGGGTGCTGATCATCGGTGGCGGTGACTGCGGCACACTGCGGGAGGTGCTGCGCCACCCGGAGGTCGAACACGCGCAACAGGTCGATATCGACGAAGGGGTAACAAGGGCCTCGGAAAAGTATTTCCCCGAATTGTGCCAGTCCAATGATGATCCGCGTGCCGAGCTGCACTTTGCCGACGGTATCAAATGGGTCAAGGAAGCCGAGGCGGGCAGTATCGACATTATTATCGTCGACTCCACCGATCCCATCGGCCCGGCTGAGGGCTTGTTTAACGAGGCCTTCTACCGCGACTGTCTCAAGGCCCTGGGAAGCGACGGCATCCTGGTGCAGCAGAGCGAATCCCCGCTGCTGCACGTCAAGCTGCTCAAGGCGATGCGTCATGCCATGAGGCAGGCCGGTTTTAGCGACCTGTAGACCCTGCATTTCCCGCAGCCGGTCTATCCAAGCGGCTGGTGGAGCTGCACCATGGCAAAAAAGGCCGGCCTGTTCAGCGGCTTCCGGGAGGAGGCGAGCGCCAAACGCCCCTTTGACACCCGTTATTACACACCGGAGACCCACAAAGGCGCCCTGGCACTCCCGCCCTACCTGCAAAGCGCCTTCTCAGCTGATTAGGCACACAAGCTCTATGCAAGGCGCAACGCCGGCACAAAACTATAAGGAAATTACTCATTAACATTTCCCGATCAGGCCATATACTTGGGTAATAAATAGGGAAATTTTGATACACATTGTCAGGACTGGAGGTCTGCCTTGTCGCCGGATGCCCCCCAGCAACGCCGCCACGCCGATCGCCGCTTCAGCAATGAACGCCGCAGCGGGGACGGCCGACGTGCCACTGACCCGGCCTTCTCCGCCTGGCAGAACTCAAGCTGGCAAGCGCTGCGCTTGCAGTTCCTGGCACGCTACCTGTTCACACTGATAGGCGCGATACTGTTTAACTTCGTCTTTACCGTGCCACCGGAATGG
Source organism: Thiohalomonadaceae bacterium (assembly GCA_041547565.1). Classification (GTDB taxonomy): domain Bacteria; phylum Pseudomonadota; class Gammaproteobacteria; order Thiohalomonadales; family Thiohalomonadaceae; genus JBFEUI01. Next base: position 14,465 of record JBFEUI010000043.1, on the reverse strand, counting down.
AGTTCCCTGCAGCAGGTAAATATCTTTTTTGCCGGCTACGCCGTCTGGATCACCTTCAGCTATTACTACACGCACCGGCAACACGCGGCACCCTACTGCATACGCATCAACATGTGGGGCGACATTCTTGGGATCGCCTTCGTCGTTATCAACGATCCCTCCACGATACCCCTGACCGCACAGGTATGGATAGTCATCGTTATCGGCAACGGCATGCGCTATGGCATCCGTTTCTTCCGTGAAGCCCTCTACGGCACATTCCTGGTCGCCGCCCTGACCCTGGGCGGCAAATCGCTGTTCTCCCCGGCACATACCGCGACCAATATTGCCATCCTCTCCTTTTTCAGCGCGCTGGTGATGGTCTACGCCTACCTGCTGATGCAGCGTATCGATCGCAGCCATCAGGCGGTGAAACAGGACAGCCGGCTTGATCCGCTGACCTCGCTGATGAACCGCGGGGCACTTACCGAGGCGGCCAATGCGCTGCTACTGCAGAACAGTGACTACAATGAACCGCTGGTGGTTATGTTTGTCGACCTGAACCGTTTCAAGGATATCAATGACACGCATGGCCATGCAGAGGGTGACCGGGTATTGTGTGTCGTGGCACACATGCTCCGGGACAACATTCGCGATTCGGACATCGCCGCCCGCTACGGTGGTGATGAATTTGTCATCCTGCTCAGGGCGACCGACGCCTCCAATGCCGGACTTGTCGGACAACGTATCCAGAAAAGGATCACCAAATGGTCCAGGGAAAACGGTTACGACCTTAGCCTGAGCATCGGTATCGGCGAGGCCCCTGCCCATGGCAGTGACTTCGCCGAGTTGCTGAAAAAGGTGGACCAGGCAATGTATCACTCCAAGTTCAGCAATAGCGCCGGCGGCATCGCCTTCGTCAACCAGTAGCGATGGTGCACCATGGCCAGTGATTTTGTTAACCCTGCCCCGGCAGCAATACGCACCCTGCTACAGGCGTTGGATACCATTGCCGTCGTTGGCCTGTCACCCAAACCGTCACGCCCCAGCCACCAGGTTGCACGCGCAATGCAGCAGTACGGCTACCGCATCATACCGGTGCGCCCGGCGGTCGATTCCATACTCGGAGAACAGGCCTACCCCGATCTCCACACCCTGCCTCAGGTACCGGACCTGGTCGATGTCTTTCGGGCCCCGGAACACGTCGACGCCATCGTCGATGCCTGCATTGAACTGCAGGTCCCCACCCTCTGGCTGCAGGACGGGGTGATCAATCCCGCCGCCGCGAGACGGGCCATGGCGCACGGCATACAGGTTGTCATGGACCGCTGCATCTACCGCGATTACGTGCAACTGATCATGGGTGCCGCTGATTAGAGGCTTTCCATCGCTGGCGCTTCTTTGTAAGCTCTCCCCATGCAACTGCAATTTACCAAGATGCAAGGGCTCGGCAACGACTTCATTGTGCTGGATGCCATCAACCAATCCTTCCAGCTGACCGGCGAACAGGTCCGCCACCTCGCTGACCGGCGCTTCGGCATCGGCTGCGACCAGTTGCTGCTTGTCGAAGCTCCTACCACGAGGGACGCCGATTTTCGCTACCGCATCTTCAATGCCGATGGCAGCGAGGTGCAGCAGTGTGGTAACGGTGCACGCTGCTTTGCACGTTTCGTACGCGACAAGGGCCTTACCAGCAAGGATGCGATCCCGGTGGAAACCGCCTCCGGCATCATTACCCTTTACCTGGAACCGGCCGGTCAGGTGCGCGTCAACATGGGGATACCGCGATTTACCCCACACGATCTGCCGCTGCTGTACGATAACGAGCAGGCGTTCTACGAGCTTGATGCCGCTGATGCTACAGTGCGTTTTGGTGCCGTCTCCATGGGCAACCCCCATGCCGTGCTTCAGGTCGAAAATATCGACCATGCAGAGGTTGAGCGTCTGGGGCCCATTATCGAATCACACCCGCAATTTCCGGAACGGGTGAACGTCGGATTTATGCAGGTGGTAGACAGCGGGCACATCCGCCTGCGCGTCTATGAACGTGGCGCCGGCGAGACCCTGGCCTGCGGCACCGGCGCCTGTGCCGCTGTGGCCGTCGGGCATCGCTGGGGCCTGCTGGGTGATGCGGTCAGGGTTGAGCTGCCCGGAGGGGTGTTGCAGATAGCATGGCAGGGAAGTGGCCATCCGCTGTGGATGATCGGGCCCGCCGAACAGGTATTTGAGGGTACAATTGAAATATGAGTGAACAGAAGGCGACAGGGAACGACTCTCTGAGTGAGCACCAGGTGGTTGACTACCTGCGCACTCACCCGGAGTTTTTTCAACACCACGACTATCTCCTCAACGAATTGACCCTCCCGCATCCGGAGAGCGGTGAAGCGGTTTCCCTGATTGAGCGTCAGGTTGCGATGCTGCGCGACCAGCGTCACGACCTCAAGCACCAGATGCAGCACCTGTCGCAAACGGCCCGCAGCAATGAGCAACTGCTACAGCGGTTGCAGGAATTCATCCTTAACCTTATCGATACCGACAACCTGCACGACACCGTGGCTCAGGTGGAAAACATCCTGCGTCACGATTTCCATACCGACGTGGTTTCGGCCTGCCTGTTCGGCATCAAGGAACAGGGAAGCGCCCTGCGCGCCCTGGACGAACAGGTCATGGAACAGTTCAGCACGCAATTAAAACAGGGCCATCCACTGTGTGGTCATCTTCGTGCCCATCAGCTCGAACTGCTCTTTGGCGACAAGGCCACCGATATCGCCTCGGCGGTTGTGATCCCGCTAAACGGTGCCGACAAGCGCATACTCGGACTACTTGGCATTGGCAGTATCGATCCCAACCGCTTCCACCCGACCATGGGTACCGAATTTATCTCCTACCTGGGGGATGTGCTCGGCCGTGTACTGACAAGGCACCTGGAATAACCTTCATGGACAGTAGCGCGCAGCTCTGGCTCAAGCAGTTCATCGCTTATCTGCGTGAGCAGCGTAACCTGTCGCCGCACACCTGGAAAAATTATCAGCGTGACCTGCGGCAGATAAGTGCTTTTTGCGACCAGCAGCATGTCGAGAACTGGTCAGAACTGACGGCGCGGCATATCCGTGCCTACATCGCCTGGCGGCACCGTCGCGAGATAAGCGCACGCACCATACAGCGTGAACTGTCGACACTGCGCAGCTTTTACAATTACCTGTTGCGCGAGGAGGCGGTCGGCCACAACCCCGCCACGGGGATCCGGGCGCCCAAGATCGAACGACGTCTGCCAAGCGCCCTGGGCATCGAGCAGGTGACTCAACTGGTCGAGATTGAGGGCGATACCCCGCTCATCGCCCGTGACCGGGCGATAATGGAGCTGTTTTACTCCTCGGGTCTGCGCCTGTCAGAGCTTGTCAGCCTTGAGCTACAGGAGATCAACCTGCGCGATGCCACTGTAACGGTTACACACGGCAAGGGTGGAAAAAGCCGTATCGTGCCTATCGGCCGGCAGGCCCGAGACGCACTGGGCCTGTGGCTCAAACACCGCACGGCACTGGCTGCGGATGAACAACAGGCACTTTTTGTCAGCTCCCGTGGCAATCGTCTGTCACCACGCAGCGTACAGCAGCGAATCGATTACTGGCGCAAAAAACAGGGGCTGGATATCCATGTCCATCCGCATATGCTGCGCCACTCCTTTGCCAGCCACATTCTCGAATCAAGCGGCGATCTGCGTGCGGTACAGGAGCTGCTCGGGCATGCCGACATCGCAACCACCCAGATCTACACCCACCTTGACTTTCAACACCTGGCCAGCGTCTATGACGCGGCCCACCCGCGCGCAAGAAAAAAGGGGAAGTAGGGGTGTTATTTCGCGCATCATGGCAAGTTGCTGGTATAGTCCTACTCCTGTAACGCAATAGCCCCAAACAGGCCCTGACGATATGTACACCCGCTTCATACTCATTTTGTTGTTCACTTTCTCAGTCACGGTGCAGGCCGCCTCCGGTGGCGCCTCCTACAGCAACGGCAAGGCCAACTACTATCCGCTCGAACCTGCGCTGGTGGTCAACCTGCATGACGGCAAACGCATGCGCTTCATGCAGGTCAAGGTGCAAGTGATGACGCGCGACACCGATGTGATCACCGCCCTGCAGGAGAACAATCCGGCGATACGCCACGAGTTGTTGATGTTGCTTTCCCACCAGAGCATTGCCGCCATGCGCGATGTGCAGACGCGGGAGAAGGTGCGCCAGCAGGCACTGCAACAGCTCGGCACCGTACTCAAAACACTGACCGGCCTTTCAGCGGAAAAAACGGTTGAGGACCCGGAGGGCAACAAACACCCCTCCGGCATTCAGGCACTCTATTTCACCGACTTTGTCATACAATGAGCCAGCAATTCGACGTCTTCAATGGCGATGCCGATGGCATTTGCGCCCTGCACCAGCTGCGCCTTGCCGAGCCACTCGAGAGCACACTGATCACCGGCCTGAAGCGGGATATCGCCCTGCTGCAACAGGTCAACGCCACGGCCGGCGACCGGGTCACCGTGCTGGATATTTCACTCGATAAAAACCGCGATGCCCTGCTGGCACTGCTGGAGTCAGGCGCCCATATCGACTATTTCGACCACCACTTCGCCGGCGAGATCCCGGCACACAGCGGGCTGAACGCTTCCATCGACACCTCGGCCGACACCTGTACCAGCCTGCTGGTCGATGAACACCTTGAGGGGCGTTTCCGTGACTGGGCCGTGGCAGCAGCCTTCGGCGACAACCTGCACGACAGCGCCCGCCGGGCGGCGCAGTCACTGGCGCTCAGCACTACCCAGCTGGAGCAGTTGTGCGAACTCGGCACCTGCATCAACTACAACGGTTACGGTGTGGAACTGGGCGATCTGTTTTTCCACCCTGCAGAGCTGTACCGCCTGCTCAAGCCCTACCGCAACCCCTTTGATTTCATCGCCGAGGAGCCGGCCTACCAGCGTCTGCGCGACGGTTACCGTGAAGATATGCAAACCGCCTCGTCACAACAGGCGGAACTGGCAACGCAGCGAGTGGCCCTCTACATCCTGCCTGACGAACCATGGGCACGTCGGGTCAGCGGCGTCTTCGGCAACAGCCTGGCCCGCCAGCATACACACCGGGCCCACGCCCTGCTGACCCGTCTGAACAGTGGCGGTTACCGGGTTTCGGTGCGTGCACCATTAAACAACAAAGAGGGGGCTGATGAACTGTGTCGTGCCTTCCCTACTGGAGGCGGACGCAAGGCGGCGGCAGGGATAAATCTGCTGGCCGAGGAGGAACTGGGCCGGTTTATTGATCGTTTTCAGGAACAGTTTACAGTGAATAACGCGTGAAGCGCGGGTGAATGGGTGAGTAGGAGTGGATAGTATTGTGGCCACTCACCCACTCACCCGTCAAGGCGTGAGCCGTTTACTCGCCGCCACCGCCGGCATTGGCGAACATCCCTTCACCTTCAGGGATGAGTACGGTCAGACCGAGCATCTCCCAGCTCTGCATGCCGCCGCGATAGTAGAAGATTTTCTCTGTGGGATACCCCACCTTGACCAGACCGTGGATGGCGCGGGGCGACTGGCCACACCAGGGACCGTTGCACCACAGCAACACATCCTTGGCATTGGTGAAATCCCAGTAACCGGTCAGGTATTCATTGTCACCGATGCCCATTTTGGCCATCTGTTTCTCGACACCGCGCATAAAGCTGCCGACACCCTCCCGGCGCGTGGCGCCCAGATAGGTCAGCGCCTTGCCCAGTTCGGGATCGGTAGGCAGTTTGTCGAACACGGTAAACGGGATATTTACCGAACCCGGAATGGTGCCCTTCTTGTGCCAGGAGGGCACGCGTGCGTCGATCATGACACCGCTGCCGGGATTGACCTTCTCGGTCATAAACTCGATCACCTCGTACTCACCAACGTGCGTTACACCCTCGGCCGGGGTATCGGGCTGAATACAGAACGGCGGGCACTTGCGTGAGGTCTTGGCCCAAAACGCATCGACGTGGTGATTCAGGTCCTGGTTGCGCTCAACCTTGACCATCTTCCCCTCATGCTTGACCTGGATAAAATCCTTGTTGCTCGTCAGTTTCACATCGACAGCGGCTGCCGATGTGGAGACCCCCGTCAATACAGCAGCTATGACCCAGCGTGACACACCGGAAGCCAATCGAATCCCCATACCCTCATACCTCTTTGTTGAATTATTCATTATTCACCAGACAGGAGGCTCATGATCTTCTGTCGCACTGCCTCGATATCTTTCGTTTCGTTATAGTGCTGATAGACAGCGTCCTTTTTAGCGTCATTCAGCTTGTTGTAAAATACGTAACTTCCGTAAAAACTGTGTTTCAACTCAGCCTCGAATACCGGCTTGGTCAGACCCGGGGTAAGTTGCGACTTCAGGCTCTGCTTCTTGTGCGTCCAGTCGGACTGCAACACAGACTCATCGTTGGTTGATTTCTCTCCGGTCGCCTCTGCGTTAAGGGCGTCGAGATAGGCGTCGGCCAAAACACTTTGTACTGGAACTGTCAGGAGACCAAGCAAGGTGACGATTACACCGCCTTTGCAGGCGATTTTTGACATTTTTACTCCCACATCAAACTCCTTATACCCCATCGTACGAAAGGTGAACTGAAAAAAATTCCGACCAGTGACTGCTGTGGGTGTCGTTATTATTCTATGCGCCAGGCACGCCGCTTTTTATTTTTTTCGCGGCTTCACTTCATACCCACCACACCAGCGGTCGGCATTGATATATCTCAAAATATTGCGTATGAGCGTTCAGTATTTACCAAACCGGCAACCAATTGCAAGAACCGTACAGCCGGATCGGTTGCTGGTGAATACGGACCAACCACGTTTTGGATCAAACACTCAATGTGGGGACTGGGCAACAACGTATTGCTTTGCTGTTGCCGTGCTGCGCTTGGCTTCAGCAGCAACACCGCACCGCTATTCAAGGCCGGTTCTCCTTTGCGGACCGACCCAGCACCTCGCGACTAGTATCCACCTAAAACACCTTGAAAATCAAGGTGCTCATAACCCACTATACGTGGTAGGGACGGCTCAAAGCGTGAACTGCTTCAACAAATGCGGCCGCGTGCTCCGGATTGACGTGCTGGTGAATCCCGTGGCCAAGATTAAAGACATGGCCACTCCCCCTGCCGTAACTCTCCAGAATGGTGGCAACCTCTTCCCCGATACGCTCGGCTGAGGCATAGAGAACCGTCGGGTCCATATTCCCCTGCAAGGCGACCTTGTCACCCACCCGCCGGCGGGCTTCGCCGATATCAGTGGTCCAGTCCAGCCCCAGTGCATCAACACCCGTCTCGGCCATCGCCTCCAGCCACTGGCCACCACCCTTGGTGAACATAATGACCGGCACCTTGCGCCCGTCGGCCTCGCGCACCAGCCCATCGACGATCTGCTGCATGTAGCGTAGCGAGAATTCCCGGTAGTCGCGCGGCGTGAGCATACCGCCCCAGGTATCGAAGATCTGAATCGCCTGGGCTCCAGCGGCAATCTGGGCATTGAGGTAGGCCGTCACCGCTTGTGCGGTAGTATCCAGCATTTTATGCATCAGGTCGGGGCGATCGAACAACATCCCCTTCACATGGGCGTACTCCTTGGAGGAGCCGCCTTCAACCATATAGGTGGCCAACGTCCACGGGCTGCCGGAAAAGCCGATCAGTGGTACCCGTCCGTCCAACTCGCGCCGTATTGTGCGCACCGCATCCATCACGTATTTGAGTTCACCTTCCGGATCGGGGACCGGCAGCCGTTCCACATCGGCCTGGGTGCGTACCGGCTGGTCGAAGATCGGCCCCTCGCCCTCAGCAAAGCGCAGCTCCAGTCCCATGGCATCGGGCACGGTCAGGATATCGGAGAAGAGAATGGCGGCGTCCAGGGGGAAGCGATCCAGAGGCTGGATCGTCACCTCGCAGGCCAGTTCCGGGTTCATGCACAGCTTCATGAAGCTGCCGGCCCTGGCGCGGGTCGCCTTGTACTCGGGCAGGTAGCGGCCCGCCTGACGCATCATCCATACCGGCGTATAGTCAACCGGCTCTTTCAGCAGGGCCCGCAGGAAACGATCGTTTTTCAGTTCAGTCATATATTTATTTCTTTTTTTCGTAGGAGCTGTTAACTCCGAGATCGCGAAGACGCTGAGACCGCGAAGATCTATCTGGATTTACAGTACCCCCTGGGAACCGTTTGGACTTGGTGCTTTCGACCAGCCCCTTTACTTCGAAGCCTTTCGATTACAAACAAGCCATCCTTTGCGTTTTCGTGTCTTTACGTGTTTTGCGTTCCCAACTCAAACATCAAGAAAATCGAGGATGCCTTCAGCCGCCTGACGCCCTTCCCAGATGGCGGTGACCACCAGGTCGGAACCGCGCACCATATCACCGCCGGCAAAGATCTTCTCATTGGTCGTCTGGTACTTGAACCGGCCGTTGTCCGGAGCCACCACGCGGCCACGCTCATCGGTATCAATGCCAAAATCGCTAAACCAGGGCTGCGGGCTGGGACGAAAGCCGAAGGCGATGATCACCGCATCGGCCGGTACCACCTCCTCGGAGCCGGCAACCGGCTCGGGACGGCGGCGGCCGCGCTCGTCGGGCTCACCGAGCTGTGTGGTCACCAGTTTGATGCCCTCAACCTTGCCGTCACCGACAATCTCCACCTGCTGGCGGTTCCACAGGAACTGCACGCCCTCCTCCCTGGCGTTGGCCACCTCTTTCCTGGAACCGGGCATATTGGCCTCATCACGACGGTAGGCACAGGTTACCGAGGCGGCACCCTGGCGAATCGAGGTACGATTGCAGTCCATGGCGGTATCCCCGCCGCCGAGCACCACTACCCGCTTGCCGTTCATATTGATGAAATCGGCCGGCTGCTTCTCGAACCCATGACAGTTGTTGACGTTGGAGATGAGAAAATCAAGCGCCGGGTAGACACCCGGCAGGTCCTCACCGGGAATACCCGCCTGCATGTAGTTGTAGGTACCCATACCAAGGAACACCGCGTCGTACTCATCGAGCAGTTCCTGGAAGGCTCTGTCCTTACCAACCTCGGTATTCAGCACAAACTCGATACCCATCTGTTCAAAGATTTTACGACGACGCGTGACCACCGATTTTTCCAGCTTGAACTCGGGAATGCCGAAGAACAGCAGACCGCCGATCTCAGGATGGCGGTCAAACACGGTCACCTTGACGCCGTTGCGCGTCAGCACATCGGCGCAGGCCAAACCGGCCGGACCGGCACCCACAACGGCCACTTTCCTTCCTGTCTGCTCGACCCTGGACAGGTCGGGTTTCCAACCCATGTCAAAGGCGGTATCCGAGATATAGCGCTCAACGGTACCGATGGTCACGGCACCCAGGCCGTCATTCAGGGTACAGGCACCCTCGCACAGACGGTCCTGCGGACAGACACGCCCGGTGATCTCGGGCAAGGAGTTGGTACGGTGCGAAAGCTCAACAGCCTCTTCGATGTTTCCCTCGTTGATCAGTTGCAACCAGTTGGGAATATAGTTGTGCACCGGGCACTTCCAGGAACAGTAGGGATTGCCGCAGTGCAGGCAACGGCCGGCCTGGTAGCCGGCGGTCTCCGCATCGAAGTTACCGTAGATCTCGGCATACTCTTTTATCCGCGCATCCGCCGACTTTTTCTCCGGGTCCTGACGCGGGATGTCCAAAAACTGTAGTACGTTCTTTTTACTCACGGTTGCTTACCATCAGTCCGACGGCGGCCTACCAGGCCGCCCTATCGTGTTGTCCATGGCGGGCAGAAACCCGCCCGCATGTTACGCTGCGCGCTCCAGCATCACCTCAAGCAGAGTCTCCAGTTCAGCCGCCTTCGGCTTGACCAGCCAGAACCTGCCAATGTAATCCTCGAAGTTGTCGAGGATCTTCCTGCCGTAGTCACTGCCGGTCTCGGCCACGAACTCCTCGATCATGCCCTTGAGGTAGTTGCGATGCGCCTCGGTCGACTCGGTGTTGATGCGGTGGAAATCCACGTCGGCATTACAGCGGTCAGCGAACTTGTTCTCCTCATCGAGCACAAACGCAAAGCCGCCGGTCATGCCGGCACCGAAGTTGACCCCGGTCGGTCCCAGCACGGTGATGACACCGCCGGTCATGTACTCGCCGCAGTGGTCACCAGCCGCCTCGATCACGGCATGGGCGCCGGAGTTGCGCACACCGAATCGCTCACCGGCCATGCCGGAAGCGAACAGCTTGCCGCCGGTGGCGCCGTAAAGGCAGGTGTTGCCGATAATGGCATTCTCCCAGCTGTTAAAGCGGCTGCCCGCCGGCGGGTAGATCACCAGCTTGCCGCCGGCCATGCCCTTGCCCACGTAATCGTTGGCATCACCTTCCAGATACATATTCAGGCCACCGGCATTCCACACACCGAAGCTCTGACCCGCGGTGCCGGTCAGGCGCATGGTGATAGGAGCCTCTTCCATGCCGAGATTATCGTAACGGCGTGCGATCTCGCCGGAGACACGGGCTCCGATGGAGCGGTTGACGTTCTTCAGGGTAAAGCTGAACTCACCGCCTGACTTGTTGGCTATGGCATCGGCAGTAGCCGCCACCATCTGTTCGGCCAGCCTGCCCTCGTCAAACGGCACATTGCGCTCGGCAATGCAGCACTGCGGCTCATCACCCGTCAGCCCCTCCTGGGAGAGCACCGGTGTCAGGTCGAGCTTGCGCTGCCTGGCGGTTTCACCGGGCAGGATCTCCAGCAGGTCGGTACGGCCAATCAGCTCCTCGAGGGTGCACACACCCAGCTTCGCCATCCACTCGCGCACCTCGCGAGCCACGAAACGGAAGTAGTTGATCACCAGTTCCGGCGAGCCCTTGTAGTGCTTGGCACGCAGCACATCGTGCTGGGTGGCAATGCCGGTGGCGCAGTTGTTGAGGTGGCAGATGCGCAGGTACTTGCAGCCCAGTACCACCATCGGCATGGTGCCAAAACCGAACGACTCGGCACCGAGTATCGCGGCCTTGACCACATCCAGGCCGGTCTTCAGACCGCCGTCGGTCTGCACCCGCACCTTGCCGCGCAGGTCGTTCATGCGCAGCACCTGGTGGGTCTCGGACAGGCCCAGTTCCCAGGGCGAGCCGGCGTACTTGACCGAGGTGATGGGCGAGGCGGCAGTACCGCCGTCAAAGCCGGAGATGGTGATCAGGTCGGCATAGGCCTTGGCCACGCCGGCGGCGATGGTGCCGACACCCGGCTCAGCCACCAGCTTCACCGAGACCAGCGCGTCAGGGTTGACCTGCTTGAGATCAAAGATCAGCTGCGCCAGGTCCTCGATGGAATAGATATCGTGGTGCGGCGGCGGCGAGATCAGCGGCACGCCCGGGCGTGTATAGCGCAGGCGGGCGATCATGTCGTTTACCTTATGGCCGGGCAACTGGCCGCCTTCACCGGGCTTGGCACCCTGTGCCACCTTGATCTGCAGCACCTCGGCGTTGACCAGGTAACCCGGCGTGACACCGAAGCGGCCCGAGGCGACCTGCTTGATCTTGGAGAAGCGGCTCTTGTCGACGTAGCGTTTGGGGTCCTCACCGCCCTCACCGGAGTTGGAGCGACCGCCGAGACGGTTCATGGCCACCGCCAGCGCCTCGTGCGCCTCGGGCGACAGCGCACCGAGCGACATGGCTGCGGTGTCAAAGCGTTTGAACAACGCCTCTTCCGGCTCGACCTCATCGATGGAGACGGGTTCGATATCCTCGCGCAGCTTCAGCAGGTCACGCAGTGACAGCGGGGCACGGTCATTGACCAGGCTGGCAAAGGCCAGGTAGTCATTGTAGTCGCCGCTGTGGACCGCCTTGTGGATTGCCTGCACCACATCCGGGTTGTAGGCGTGGCGCTCGCCACCGCTGACATACTTGAGCAGGCCACCCTGATCGATGGCCTTGCGCGGATTCCAGGCGAGTTTTGCCAGTTGTTTACCGTCCTCTTCCAGATCCGCAAAATCGGCACCCTGGATGCGGCTGGTGGTGGCGCGGAAGCACAGCTCCACCACATCATCATGCAGGCCAACAATCTCGAACAGCTGGGCGCCGCGGTAACTGGATACCGAGGAGATGCCCATTTTGGACATCACCTTATACATGCCCTTGTTGATGCCCTTGCGGTAATTCTCGGCCAGCTTGAAGGTATCCTGCTCGACTATCTCACCACTATCGACCATATCGTTGATCGCCTCGTAGGCCAGATAGGGATAGATCGCCGTGGCGCCGTAACCGAGCAGCACCGCAAAGTGGTGGGGGTCACGGGCCGTCGCCGTCTGCACCACGATATTGGCGTTACAACGCTCACCCTCTGTAATCAGGTGATGATGGACGGCACCGGTTGCCAGTGCCGCATGCACGGGAGCGGTATCCTGGGCGATGTTGCGGTCGGACAGAATAAGCACCGTCTTGCCGCTGCGCACGGCGGCAATGGCCTTGTCGCAGATATCCTCGATCGCCTTTTTCAGGCCGAAGTCGAGCGGATAGTTGAGATCGATGACCTCGTGGGCAAACTCACCCTCGGTGTAGCCCAGCAACTGGCGGAACTTGCCCTCGGAGAGCACCGGTGAATCGGCAATCAGGCGCGCCGCGTGTTCCGGTGTCTCATCAAACAGGTTCTTCTCACGTCCCAGCAGCGTCTCCAGCGACATCACCACCTGCTCGCGGATCGGATCGATCGGCGGATTGGTCACCTGGGCAAACTGCTGGCGGAAGTTGTCGTAGACCGAACGCACCTTGTGCGACATGACCGGGAAGGGGGCATCGTCGCCCATCGAGCCGGTCGCCTCCTGGCCGCCCTCTGCCAGCACACGCAGGATCTGGTCGCGCTCCTCGAAACTGAGTTGGAACAGCTTCTGGTAGGTGGCCAGCTCCTCTTTCTCCATCGGTATATCGGTCAGCGGATCGCCCTCCAGCACCGACTGCAGATGGCTGGCGTTCTTCATCCACTCCTTGTAGGGCTGGGCATTCATCAGCCGCTGATCGACATCATCGGGCAGGATCAGCTGTCCGGTCTCGGTATCGGAGGCGAGCATCTGGCCCGGCTTCAGGCGCCCTTTTCTCACTACCTCGGCGGGGTCGTAATCGTAAACCCCGATCTCAGAGGCGAGGGTAATGACACAACCGCTGTAATCGCCCTCGGCCACTTCGCCGCCACCGGGCTTGGTGATGACATAGCGCGCCGGACGCAGGCCGTTGCGGTCCAGGGAACAGGCGGCAAAGCGACCGTCTGTCAGTACGATACCGGCCGGTCCGTCCCATGGCTCCATGTGCATGGAGTTGTACTCATAGAAGGCGCGCAGCTCCGGTGCCATATCGGCCACATTCTGCCAGGCCGGCGGAATCAGCAGGCGCATGGCGCGGAAGACATCCATGCCGCCCGCCAGCAGCGCCTCCAGCATATTGTCGAGGCTGGAGGAGTCGGACCCCTCCATCGATACCCAGGGGCGGATATCGTCCATGTTGGGGATCTTGTCGGTGGCAAAGGTGTAGGAGCGGGCACGCGCCCAGTTGCGGTTGCCGCGAATGGTATTGATCTCGCCGTTGTGCGCCAGGTAGCGGAACGGCTGCGCCAGGCGCCACTGGGGCAGGGTATTGGTGGCAAAGCGCTGGTGGAACACGCAGATGGTCGACTCCATACGCTCATCGCCCAGGTCAGGGTAGAACACCGGCAGGAACTCCGGCATCACCATACCTTTATAGGAGACCACATTGGCTGAGAAGGTCGGTATATAGAACACGTCATCACCGGCCGCCGCCAGCGCCTTCTCGGCACGGCGCCGGGCGATGAACAGGTGGCGCTCAAAGTCCACACCATCCATCCCGTCCGGTCGGTTCACAAAGACCTGCTCGATGGTGGGCATGGTCTGGCGTGCCGATTCACCACAGGCCTCCGGGTTGGTCGGGACCTCGCGCCAGCCGGCAACCGTCAGGCCCTCTTTTTCAACCTCTTCGCTCAGGCACTGGCGCGCAGCCTGGGCGCGATTGGCATCGCTATGGTCGAGGAAAACCACGCCCACACCGTAATCGCCAGCCAGCTCGATGCCGGCATCAGCGGCAACCGCGCGCAGAAAGCCATCGGGCTTTTTCATCAACAGGCCGCAACCGTCACCGGTCTTGCCGTCGGCGGCAATGGCACCACGGTGGGTCATACGGTTGAGGGCTTCAATAGCGGTGCTCACCAGCCAGTGGGAGGTCGCACCGTCCATGTGGGCGATGAGACCGAAACCGCAGTTGTCCTTTTCAAACTCGGGGCGATAAAGCCCGTTCACTGATAATGTTTTGTTTTTCGCATTCACGGTTGAAAGCTGCTTGTTGCGTTAAGTTCGGGGCAAATGTCCATTTGTTCAGCATGGCTTCGCTAAACGATGGGCAAAATGGCACAGCAGTATACTGCCCAGAGGGTCACTATTCAATTGGCACGGGGGAGTGGAGGGGTATTCACCTCG
>JBFEUI010000042.1:0-21215 GCA_041547565.1 Thiohalomonadaceae bacterium | reverse complement strand
AACCAGAACAGCAGACCGATGGCAAAGAAGAACCAGGAGATTTCGACATAGCCGTGGGCCACGCCGGCGATGGGCACCAGGATGTTGCCCACCACAGGAATGAACCAGGCGGGATTCATGTGCTGGATCTCAAAATGCTGGTGATTGATCCACGCGCCCATCACGTAGAAGGTGAAGGCCAGATGGATGGTGCTGCCGGCCAGCCAAAGCAGCTGCGACACAGCGGGCGAGTGCCCCAGGCTGGCTATGGCAAGCAGGATCAGGCTAATCGAGACCGCAGGGAAAAAGTTCAACTTTACCGGGTGGTGCAACTCCTGGATCACCGCCTCGCGGTAGCCGACCAACTTGGCCAGATAGACCAGCGCCAGCACCAGATACAGGCCTGCACTGAGCCACAACAGATAGGGGCTGATCTGAACCGGCAGCTGTAACACCAGTTCCGCCTTCTCCCAGGCAATCGTCAAACCCGTCAATCCCATGATGGTGGCAAAAAATGAAATGGGGAAATGTTTTAGCCTCAGTTGTTTATTCATCACAATTGTCCGCATCTAAGTTGCTAACCGCGCACCACACATTCTTCACGATATTGCAGGCACAGACAGTGACCATGTCACAGACCTGTCACCGTGGTGGTTAATGAAACGTTCACAGCCCTACCTCCCCCCTGTATCATGCCTCCATGGAACACCGACCCCGCAAACGCTTCGGCCAGAATTTTCTGCATGATCCGATCATCATTCGCAACATCCTTGCGGCGATCGCCGCCCGTCCCGGACAGCGGCTGGTGGAGATCGGCCCCGGGCAGGGCGCGATTACCCGTCAGCTGCTTGAGCAGTGCGGCGAGCTCGACGTGGTCGAGCTGGACCGCGACCTGATCCCGATCCTCAACGCCAACTGCGCCGGGCTGGGTGAACTGCGCATCCACAATGTCGATGCGCTGCGGTTCGATTTCACCACGCTGGTCGATGCCGAGCACAAGCTGCGCGTGGTGGGCAACCTGCCCTACAACATCTCCACCCCGCTCATTTTTCACCTGCTCGACAGCGCCAGGGTGATCGAGGACATGCACTTCATGCTGCAAAAAGAGGTCGTCGACCGGCTGGCCGCCGGCCCCGGCAGCAAGGCCTACGGTCGCCTGGGCATCATGGTGCAGTACCACTGCCGCGTCGAACACCTGTTCAACGTGCCGCCCGGCGCCTTCAATCCACCGCCCAAGGTCGACTCGGCAGTCGTGCGCCTGGTACCGCATGCCGCACCGCCCTTCGAGGTCACCGAGCAAAAGGATCTGGCCCGGGTCGTCACCCAGGCCTTCTCACAACGGCGCAAGACGCTGCGCAACACCCTTAAAAAACTGCTCGACAGCACCGCCATCGAATCACTGGGCATCGACCCGGCACGCCGACCGGAAACCATCACCCTGGAGGAGTACGCAAAATTGGCCAATGCCGTCACAGCAGCAGAACAGGGACTCAAGTCATAATGCTCATGGACCGTTATAGTTAGACGGGTCACGGGGAGTTCACACACATTATTCAGTAGTCATGGCGGAACAATCATCAAACAGGGATGACAGCACTGCTCGCGACAGCCGACGTAGTGTCGCGATAGACATCTGCGGAGCTTCAACCACGGCGCTGGAACGCTGGCTCTACCCGCTGGGCTGGCTGCTCCTGCCGGCTATTATCGTTGTACTGCTGTTTGACATGCCGTTGTATCGCCATAGCGCAAGGCCTGCAACAGTGCCTGAACCGGTTGCCGCCAGACAGACGTATTCTCCCCAACCCGCCACTCCCGCACCGGCCCAGCCAGTCGCAACAGAGGCCCCGCCCCCGGAGGCAGCAGTACCAACACCTGAGCCTGAAACGCCCGACACACAGCCAGCAACGGCGGATACGGTCGAGACGGCGGAGCCCTCCCTGGTCGCCGCCAGGGACGAGGAGGCAACGGCGCACATAGCACCATCCGCCGAATCCGGGGCCGCAACGGTCGAGGGCACCATTCGCGTCGAACAGGATGATGAAGGAATCACACTGATTATCGAAGAGGTACTGCCACAGACCTCGGTTGAAAAACTCTCACCAGAAGGTGAAGAAAACGAAACACCGCCGATGGCAGCGGTGCAGCCCGCCCATGCCGAAAAGACCAAGGAACAGCAGGCGACCGCGACAAGCAAAGAAACCAGCGACGGACCGGATACCGCCAATGCCGATAAACGATCGGAGGCCGAGACATCAGCAACAGCCTTGCCGCCCGCGCCGCGCTACCAGGAACAGGTCTATATCCACACGGTGGTCAAGGGCGACACCCTGTGGGATATCGCCACACGCTATCTGGACGACCCGTGGCGCTTTCCCGAACTGGCCAAACGCAGCGGAATTGACGATCCCGATCGGATCTATCCGGGCAACCGGGTACGTATCATTATCCGCCGCAGAACGGTGAATGGCGGCAATGGAAACTGAGGTACTCACCTGCGACGATATCGACTTTGCCGCGTTACGCGAACTGCTTGGCCGCTTCGGCCTGACACTGGAGCTGCTGCCTGCCGGCGCAGAGATACCGGGCAGCTGGTTCGGCGAGCCCGAGGCAGGCATCATCGGCCGGCGCGTGCTGGTGCGTCCCGACACGCCACTACATTCTGCACTGCACGAGTCCTGCCACAATATCTGCATGGATGAGGCACGGCGCGCCGTACTGCACACCAACGCTGGCGGTGACTACGATGAGGAGAACGCGGTCAACTACATGGAGATCACCCTGGCCGACTACCTGCCGGGGGTCGGCCGCCATCGCATCATGGCCGACATGGACAGCTGGGGCTACACCTTTCGCCTCGGCTCGGCCCGGGCGTGGTTCGAACAGGATGCCGAGGACACCCGGTTGTGGCTGCTTGAGCAAGGCCTGCTGACCGAACGGGGCGAACCCACCTGGCGACTGCGCCAATAGCCTCCGCCGCCAGTCGGTTGCTAACTGCCGCAGCGCTTACTAAGCTGTCACTGTTACTTAAGAGGGATAACCGGATGGACTTTGCAGAGATTCACAACTACTTCGAACCACTGGTTTACGAGTACGTTACCGATACCCTGGCAAAAGAGAAAAAACTCAGCGATGAAGAGCTCTTGATCGATATCGCCTGTCTGGCCCTCAACATGCTTCCGGCGCGTTACGTGCGCCACGATGTGGACATGGCCTTCTTCCTCACCTCCAGGGAACGCGATTATATTCGCGAGTCGATCGTCAGCGCCGTACAGGAGGCCTATACCCGTATCAGCCAGAACGAAGAAAACACGGACACGGTGCAGGCGTGAGTTTTGCGCGAGCGTAAGCCATGGATCCCAGGCTGCATGTCTTCAAATCCGAACACCAGCTTCACCGCGAATGCGCCGAGGCATTCGTCAAGCTGGCCGACGAGGCAATACGGTCACGCGGCAGTTTTCATGTTGCCCTGGCCGGTGGCAGCACGCCACGCAAGCTCTACGAGTTACTGGCAACAAGCGAATTCGCCTCACGCATCGACTGGCACAGACTGCATATCTATTTCGGTGACGAGCGCTGTGTCCCCCCGGAGGATGCCGCCAGTAACTTTCGCATGGCCAGTGAGGCGCTATTGAATCACGTCGATATCATCCCCACCCAGATACACAGGATAGAGGGGGAACTCGCTCCGGCGGAGGGCGCCGAGAAGTATGAACACACCCTGCGCAGGCAGCTGCCTCGCAAAAAGTCCGGGATGGGCTGCCTGGACCTGATCCATCTCGGTATGGGGGCCGATGGCCACACCGCTTCGCTCTTTCCCCAGACCACGATTCTCGAGGAGAAGGACAGGTGGGTCGCAGCGGTTTTCGTGAAAAAGCTCGCCGCCTGGCGCATCAGCCTGACACTGCCCATCATCAACCAGGCACGTGCTATCCGCGTGCTGGTATGTGGTGAAAAGAAGGCCGAGATTTTACGTCACGTGCTCTGCAACATCCCCGATGCGACCCCCCTGCCGGTGCAACGTATCGATGCGACCGGCTCACTGATGTGGTGTGCCGACCAGGCAGCGGCTAAACACTTGCACCAGTAATCGTCACTGCAGGAACAGTAATGAAAAAAGAAGCCTATCTGATTGATATAAAAACAGAGACCAGTTACATCGCAGAGCAGTCGCTACCGGAAGACGAACGCTACGTGTTCGCCTACACCATCACCATTCGCAACGAAGGCAGCGTTGCCGCGCGGCTGCTCAGTCGCTACTGGCTGATCACCGATGGCAACGGCAACACATCCGAGGTCCGCGGCGAGGGGGTGGTGGGCGAACAGCCCTACCTGCAACCGGGAGAGGAGTACCAGTACACCAGTGGCACGGTACTCGAAACCCCCATCGGCACCATGGAAGGTCACTACCAGATGCTCGCCGATGACGGAGTGCAGTTCGAGGCCCCCATTCCGCGTTTCAGCCTGACCAATCCCCAGATCCTCCACTGATACAGCCTGCCGCACCGGACAACAGCCCCTCACCGCTGTTATGATCAACAGCACCGGCACGTGAAGGGCAGAGACAACAACAATGGCCACCTACGCTATCGGCGACATACAGGGCTGCTACGACGAACTGCAGCAACTGCTGGAAAAGCTCCGCTTCGACCCCGCAAGTGACCGCCTGTGGTTTGCCGGCGATCTGGTCAACCGTGGCCCCAAATCCCTGGAGGTGTTGCGCTTTGTCAAAGCCCTGGACGATGCTGCTGTCACGGTACTGGGCAACCACGACCTGCACCTGCTGGCGGTCTGGCAGCATGCCCACCGCCACTTCAAGGACAACGACACCATCAGTTCCATCCTGCAGGCGCCTGACGGCGGCGAGTTGCTCGAGTGGCTGCGTCACCGCCCGCTGATGCATTACGACGCACAGCTCGATTACGCCATGATCCACGCGGGCCTGCCACCGCAGTGGAGCCTGAAGGGGGCACTGAAACGCGCTGCCGAGGTCGAAACCGTACTGCGCGGCCCCGACTTTCGCGACTTCCTGGACAGCATGTACGGCAACAAGCCGCACACGTGGAAAAAATCACTCGAAGGGTGGGACCGGCTGCGCTTTATCGTCAACTGCTTCACCCGCATGCGCTTCTGCACCCCGGAGGGGAAACTGGAGCTTAAGGACAAGGGCGGTCCTGGCAGCCAGGAGGCAGGCTACATCCCGTGGTTTGAGGTAGCGGAACGAAAAACCCGCGACGAGCGCATCATCTTCGGCCACTGGTCGACACTGGGGCTGCACCTGTCGGACGGTGTCTGCGCCATCGACACCGGCTGCCTGTGGGGCGGTTCGCTGACGGCACTGCGCATCGACGATGGCAGTGAGGCGGTCACCAGTCTTGCCTGCACCGCCTATCATACACCCGGGGTGAAGGGTGAAGGGTGAAGGGTGAAACACGGTCATTCATTTCTGTGCAGACAACAAGTGTCACTGCATGAATCCGAAATAAAACCAACGCGGCTGTTTACAGAATCGCTCCTTGGCTTCGGCATATAGCCAGTATCCGACTTAGCAACTTCTTCGTAATAACTGTGTTTGTTACCGCCAAAGACGATATTAGAACTAATTCA
Organism: Thiohalomonadaceae bacterium; assembly: GCA_041547565.1. Classification (GTDB taxonomy): domain Bacteria; phylum Pseudomonadota; class Gammaproteobacteria; order Thiohalomonadales; family Thiohalomonadaceae; genus JBFEUI01. The sequence goes on along the minus strand of JBFEUI010000042.1, from coordinate 15,632 downwards.
TATTTCTAAGCACATAACCTGATAGATTTTGATATAGGCTTTAACTCCAAAAGCCCACTCGGCTTCCATTCAAATTTACCTGGTTCTATCTCAATTATTAGTTTAGGAAGTTCTAGCTTCGCACCTTCGTCTGGAATGGTGCCAATATTGAATCTAATGTTATAGAAATCATCAGAGGTCTTTGTGTAGGGGAACATAATTTTATTGATTATGTTTCCACTAAAATCCGTCAAATTTAACCATTGCTGATTAATAATAATGTTTTTTCTGGGTATATTTTTAAGCCGTAATTCTATTTCTACCGTCTTGCCTTCACTATAAACAGGCGACACTCTTATGGCGTACGGGTAATTTGTCCTTGGGTGTTTCTCACCATATGGAACATCAATCCAAATCATTTCTGTTGATTTGTAACAGTTAAGCATTCGGCCAGTGTTCCCCTCTGACCCCGTGTACCATGGCATGACATGCTCATCAATTACCATAGGCGCACACCCAAATAGCGCCACTCCTAACACCGAGATGATCGCAGTTCTATAGATATACTTCATGACATCAAAAGGCTTAAAGACAAGCTTCCTTTTAGGTCCGCTATAGGGTGCTAGCCGCCATAAACCTTTAAATGTTTATGGCCTCACCGAAGCCTGTCAGCCTCCTTGCTTCACTCCTCACGCCTCACTCTTCACCTTTAGAAACATAGGGCGGGCCGTGCCCGCCATCCAGATGTTGGTTCGGCGCCCACAGGGCACCCGATATTCGTCTCACCTTTCACGTATTCCGCTCGAGGATCAAAAAACTGTAGGGATGGGCATTTTTCTCGTCGGCGCCGTAATCGTGCCGTTCAATCTCCTGCCATTCATGCATATCGAACTCCGGGAACCAGGCGTCGCCCTCCGGTTCGGCATGCACCAGGGTCAGGTAGAAACGATCGGCCTGCGGCAGCATCTGGCGGTAGAACGACTCGCCGCCGATGATCATCACCTCTTTGGCATCACCACAGGCGGACAGCGCCTCGTCGATGGAGTGGACCACCACCACGCCCTCCGGCGCCTGATACCCGGTATCGCCGGTCACCACCACGTTGAGCCGCTCGGGCAGGGTACGGCCGCCGAACGATTCGAAGGTCTTGCGCCCCATCACCACCGGCTTGCCCAGTGTGTGCAGGCGGAACCACTTCATGTCGGCGGGCAGCTTCCACGGCAGGCGGTTTTCAATACCGATGACCCGGTTGTCGGCCATGGCGGCAATCAGCGAGATCATCGGTCTGTTCATAATAAAATTCCTTTAAATGGCGATTGGCGCCTTGATCACCGGATAGGGATCATACCCCTCGAATTCGAAATCCTCCCACTCGTACTCGAAGATCGAATCGGGTATGCGCTTAATCACCAGTTTCGGCAGCGCACGCGGTTCACGCTTCAACTGCTCGAAGACGATATCGTCGGTCAGGTGGTTGCTGTAGAGGTGCAGGTCGCCGAAGGTGTGTACGAACTCGCCCACCTCCAGCCCGCACTGCTGGGCGATCATGTGGGTCAGCAGGCTGTAGCTGGCAATGTTGAACGGTACGCCGAGGAAGGTGTCGGCGCTGCGCTGGTAGAGCTGGCAGGAGAGCCTGCCGTCGGCCACGTAGAACTGGAACAGGCAGTGGCACGGCGCCAGCGCCATCCTGCCCTGGCGCACGTTGTCCTGCGGACTGATCGACTCGTCGGGCAGGTCGGTCGGGTTCCACGCCGAGACGATAAGCCGGCGGGAGTTGGGCTTGGTTTTGATCTGCTCGATCACCTCGCTGATCTGGTCGATGGTGCCACCGTCACGGGCCGGCCAGGAACGCCACTGCGCACCGTAGATGGGCCCCAGGCTGCCGTCCCCGGTGGCCCACTCGTCCCAGATGGTCACCTTGCGCTCGCGCAGCCAGTTGTTGTCGGTGCTGCCCTGCAGGAACCAGAGCAGCTCCACGACCACGCTGCGCAGGTGGATCTTCTTGGTAGTCAGCAGCGGAAAGCCCTTGCTCAGGTCGAAGCGGATCTGCCTGCCAAACACCGAGCGCGTACCGACACCCGTGCGATCCCCCTTGTCGGTACCGTTGTCGATAATATCCTGCAACAGATCCAGATATTCACGCATGCTTATTCCCTTGATTCGTTGGTTGTCGGATGTCGATGATAGGCCAGCACCAGCAGGGTAATGCCGACGAGGATAAGGGGCAAGGTGAGCAGTTGCCCCATGGTCACCCAACCGAAGGCCAGATATCCGATGTGGGAATCCGGCTCGCGTACTAACTCCACCAGAAAACGGAACAGGCCGTAGCAGACGGCAAACAGGCCGGAGACCGCCATGGTCGGGCGCGGCTTGCGCGAGTAGAGCCACAGGATGGTAAACAGCACCACGCCCTCGAGCAGGAACTCGTACAGCTGCGAGGGATGGCGCGGCAGCGGCCCCGCCCCCGGGAACACCATCCCCCACGGCACATCGGTCACCTTGCCCCACAGCTCGCCATTGATGAAATTGCCGAGCCGCCCCGCCCCCAGGCCGACGGTGACCAGCGGCGCGATATAGTCAACCACGGCAAAAAACCGCCTTTGGCTCTTGCGCGCATAGAGCCAGATGGCAAACAACACCCCCAGCAGGCCGCCGTGGAAGGACATGCCCCCCTCCCATACCCGGAGCAGGATCAGCGGGTCGTTGAGGAAGGCAGGCAGGTTATAGAAAAAGGTGTAGCCGAGTCGGCCGCCGAGCACCACGCCCAGCGCCATGTAGAACAGCAGGTCGTCCAGCTGCGGCCGGCTCCAGCCGGACCCGGGGCGCCTGGCGCGCAGCACCGCCAGCCACCAGCCGCCGGCAAAGCCCACCAGATACATCAGGCCGTACCAGTGGACCTTCAACGGGCCGAGGCTGATGGCTACAGGGTCGATTTCGGGAAATGTCAGCATGGGCGGCAGTATAACAGGAACTGTTTTTTGCGGGGCGTGACATGTTCATGGTTCGGCCTGGTGTAAAGCCTAAGCCTGAGAACTGGTAGTGAGATACAAGTTACAAGATAAAAGATACAAGACTACAAATTACGTAGTAGATATCCCCACCGTGCTTTTGCTTTTCTCTTGCATCTTTCGACTTGTATCTTGAAAACCCGTACATCCCAACGCCTCTCTCACCTCAGAAACGCCTTTGGCGTTTCATCAGGTACTTCCTGAACTCGCAAGCTCGTTCTGGGCGCGCACTTCCATGCTATCCATAGAGAACGCCGCTCCTGTGCGTCCATGCACCCGCGGCGTACCGTACATCCTGTACATAAAAAAAGCGCCCCGAGGGGCGCTTGCTAACAACTCCAGTTAAAGTGCCTTCCATGGCAGGGAGGTTGGGGGGAGATAAACCGGTGTTAGGCGGCATCACGTGCGTCGAGCCACGCCTCCAGTGCATCGGAGCCGCCGACAAGATCGCCGTTAATGAAGATCTGCGGCACCATGTCCGAGGCGGTAAGCGCACGCAGGGTGCGGTCGGTGTAATCGCGACCCATCAACAGCTCTTCGAACTCGATGCCTTCATCACGCAGCATGCCCTTGGCCTTGGCGCAGAACGGGCAGCCCTTGCGGGTGAAGACGGTCACATCCAGCGGCTTGTCAGCCTTGGGCGCGATGTGGGCGAGCATGGTGTCGGCATCGGAGACCTCGTAGGGGTCGCCCGGCACGTCCGGCTCGATGAACTGCTTTTCGATCACACCGTCCTTGACCAGCATCGAGTAACGCCAGGAGCGCTTGCCGAAGCCAAGGTTGGCCTTGTCCACCAGCATGCCCATGCCCTCGGTGAACTCACCGTTGCCGTCCGGCATGAAGGTGATGCTGTCGGCCTGCTGCTCCACCGCCCACTCGTTCATGACGAAGGCATCGTTCACCGAGACACAGATGATCTCATCCACACCGTGTGCCTTGAATACCGGTGCCAGCTGGTTGAAACGCGGCACGTGGGAGGAGGAGCAGGTCGGTGTGAATGCCCCGGGCAGTGAAAAGACGATTACTGTCTTGCCGGCAAACACATCGTCACTTTTCACATCAATCCACTTGTGATCCTGGCGGGTACGAAAGGTGACACTCGGTACACGTTGACCTTCACGACTCTCAAACATGTTCAATCTCCTTGATTAACAAAACAATTCAAATTTCTATTTATGTTCGTATTTTTGGAACATAAGGCCTGAAACTTCTCTGCCTCGCTATCACTTCAGCTCGGCCCCAAATCTGTGATGGGTGTAACTTTACACACCCGCATTCGATTTATAAAATGAAAAATATAGATGGTGTTGATATATTTTTTAGAACATAACCACTCAACTGGGAGGGCTTTATGAACCTGCCTACCGTCAAGCAACTGCGCTACTTCGTCGCCCTGGACGAATACGAGCACTTCGGCAAGGCCGCCGAGGCCTGTTTCGTCTCCCAGTCAGCCTTCAGCGTCGCCATCAAGGAACTGGAGAACCTGCTCGACATCAGGCTGGTGGACCGCACCAACAAGACCGTCACCATCACCGGCATCGGCCGCGAGGTGGCCACCAGGGCACGTCTGTGCCTGGGCCAGATGGAAGAGTTGGTGGACATGGTACGCGGCAGCCAACAGCCGCTGACAGGCAAGCTCAAACTTGGTGTGATTCCCACCATCGCCCCGTTCCTGCTACCCGAGGTGCTCCCTGCCCTGCGCAAGGACTATCCGCAGCTGGAACTGTTTCTCACCGAGGATCAGAGCCAGCGCATCTATGAAAGACTGATGGACGGAGAACTGGACCTGATCCTGCTCGCCCTGCCCTACGCGCTGCGCAACGTGGAGATCCTGCCGCTGTTCAAGGACCCGTTCCGCCTCGCCTGTCGCAAGGACAGCAAGCTGGTGAACCCGTCACACTACGCCCTCGAGAAGTTGCCCAGTGAAAGCATCCTGCTGCTGGAGGACGGCCACTGCCTGCGCGACCACGCCCTGGATGCCTGCACCATCCGCGATCTGGAGCAGGTCAGCCGCTTCTCCGCCAGCAGCCTGCTCACGCTGGTGGAGATGGTCGATGCCGACCTTGGGATCACCTATCTGCCGCAGATGGCCGAGGGCACCGCGCTGCTGAAAAACACCAGGGTCAAAACCTATGCGCTGCCGGATAAAAGCTATCGCGAGATCGGTCTGGCCTGGCGCCGCGGCAGTGCGCGTAGCGAAGAGTTCAAGCTACTGGGGAACTATCTGACACAGCATCGCAGACAATAGCTGCAGGTGGAGAAAGCGGAAAATCCATCAACGTTATTTTGACGGCTGCGGTCGAAACTGGGCAAGCTCTGCCCGGTAGCGGTATCCCGCCTCGTACATAACGCGCCCCACTCCCTGCCGGTCCAGCCCCATGCCCCGCACCAGGTCACGGTAGTCGTTGCGCAGCTTCATGTTGAGGATGCCGTAGAGCAGAGGCGGGTCCATATTCCCGTAATGCCTCAGGTCCATATCACATCCCCATTCACCGGCCTGTTGGCCGGTGCCTGAACCCGTGCCCAGACCTTTTCGTGGAAATAGTAGGCCACGGTGTTGACCGCCGGCTCAACAAGGGCGACGGCACCGCCAATCACCACGTCACCGGTCAGGGCATAGGCCACAGCAAAAGCAACGGAGAAGTGCATCACGGCGAAGGAGGCTGTCTTGATCATGGCGGTTCTCCTGCGAAATCATCATCTGGTGTAAATGATAATAGTTCACATCTGTTTGTGAAATAGAATAAATATGATATATCGATGCGTATTTTCGATTACTAACGAACCGCTACAGGGTCGAGAGTCGAGGGTCGAGGGTCGAGGGTCGAGGGTCGAGGGTCGAGCACAATCATCCGATCATATAGGAAAGGGTCAATCCTTTTATCCTGCAACTTGTATCTTTCCAGCTCGAACTATTTCCTATCCACTCACCCCTCACCACCGCCTTTGATTACATCATCACCACACGCGACAGGAAGCTTTTGATATATTCGGTCTCGGGGATGGCCGGGTGCACCGGGTGGTCCGGCCCCTGATGGCCCCGCTCAAGTATCTGCAGAGTGCGGTCCACATGGCGCGAACTCTGCAGCAGCAGCCCCCTCAAACGATCCTCTGCCAGGTGGTGGGAGCAGGAGGCGGAAACCAGGATACCGTCCTTGCCCAGCAGCTGCATCGCCTGCTGGTTGAGACGCCGGTAGGCCTCCACGCCCTTGCCTGCATCCTTTTTGCGCTTGATGAAGGCGGGCGGGTCGGCAATCACCACATCGAAGCGCTGCTGCTCGGCACGCAGCATCTTCAGCGCCTCGAACACGTCGCCCTGCATTGTGGCGACCTTCTCTGCGAGCCCGTTCAGCTTCGCATTCTCCTCCACGGCATCGAGCGCCGCAGCCGAGCCGTCCACGCATACGACCTCGGCGGCCCCGGCAGCGGCCGCCTGTATGCCCCAGCCGCCGATGTAGCTGAAAAGATCCAACACCCGCATGCCCGGCACGTAGGTGTTGAGGCGCGCACGGTTCAGGCGGTGGTCGAAGAACCAGCCGGTCTTCTGCCCCTCCAGCACCGGTACCTCAAAGCGCACCCCGTTCTCCTCGATCTCGACCCGTTCGGGCAGTTCCCCCAGCACCACCTCCTTGCCCCGCGTCAGTCCCTCCTGATCCCGCGCCGGGCTGTCGTTGCGCAACACGATGGCGCTGGGCCGCACCACCTTCTCCAACGCCGCGATCACCTCATTCTGTACCCGCTCCATGCCGGCGGTATTGATCTGCGCGACCAGTACGTCACCGAAACGATCCACGATAAGCCCGGGCAGCGCGTCACTCTCACCGTAGACCAGGCGGTAATAAGGCTTGTCGAACAGGCGCTGACGCAGCGACAGGGCGATATTGAGGCGATGCACCAGCAGCGACTTGTCGAGGATATAATCCTTGCTGCGGCTGACCAGGCGGGCGCAGATCAGTGAGTGAGGATTCACATAGCCGTTGCCCATGAGCTTGCCGTTACTGGCCACGATGGCGACCGGCTGACCCGGCTCGAAATCGTGCAATGCCGAGCGGGCGGTATCGACCTCGTTGCTGTAGACCCAGAGGTGGCCGCTGCGCAGGCGGCGCTCTTCGTTCTTTTTCAGGTAGAGGGGGGCAAGTTCCATGGCGCTCACTGTCTGCTGCAACGGGGGAAGCGGCATTATCAAACAGAACCATTTTGAAATCGACACGGGCTGCGCTATAGTTGAGTGACTTACTTGGTTATTAACCGTGATCTGCCTATGGATACCGAAGTGAAATCCCCTCCTTTCATCAACCGTCTGGCCAGGGAGAAAAGCCCCTACCTGCTGCAGCATGCCCACAACCCGGTGGACTGGTATCCCTGGGGCGAGGAGGCCCTGCAGCGCGCCAGGGACGAGGACAAACCGATCCTGCTGTCCATCGGCTACTCCGCCTGCCACTGGTGCCATGTCATGGCCCACGAATCGTTCGAGGACGAGGCGACGGCCGAACTGATGAACCGGCTGTTTATCAACATCAAGGTTGACCGCGAGGAGCGGCCCGACCTGGACCGCATCTACCAGAACGCCCACCAGATACTCACCCGGCGACCCGGCGGCTGGCCGCTGAACGTGTTTCTCGACCCGAAGCAGATCCCCTTTGCCGCCGGCACCTATTTCCCCAACGGACCGCGTCACGGCATGCCGCCGTTCACCGAGGTACTGCAACGCATCGCGCAGTTCTACCGCGACAAGCGCGCGGCCATCGACGAGCAGAACAGTGCCGTGGTGAACCTGCTGGAACAGGCGGACCATGCCGCCCTCCTCGCCGGTGAGATCGACGATCAACCCCTGCGCCTTGCCCTGCAGGCGCTAACGCAGAGCTACGATACGCAACATGGCGGATTCGGCAGCGCTCCCAAGTTTCCCCACTGCGCAAATCTCGAGTTCCTGTTGCACCACGAGTCGGCACAGGCCAGGGAGATGGCACTGAAGACACTGCGCGCCATGGCACAGGGCGGACTGATGGACCAGCTCGGCGGCGGCTTTTTCCGCTACTCGGTGGACGAGCGCTGGGAGATCCCGCACTTCGAGAAGATGCTCTACGACAACGGCCCGCTGCTCTGGCTCTACGCCAGCGCCTGGAAGATGACCGGTGATACGTTCTTCCGGCAGGTGGTGGAGATGACCGCCGGCTGGGTGATGCGCGAGATGCAGTCCAGCGACGGCGCCTACTATGCCACCCAGGACGCCGACACCGAGGGCGAGGAGGGCGGTTTCTACGTCTGGTCGCGCGAGGCGGTGCATGCGGTGATCGAACCGGGCGACCACCCGGTTGTCGCCAGCCATTTCGGTCTCGATCTGGGGGCGAATTTTGAAGGTAGATGGCATCTGAAGATCGCGCAAAGCATCGCCGCTATTGCCGAGGAGAGACAACAGGCACCGGAGAAGATTGCAGAGGTGATCGAGCGTGCCCGTCAGCGGCTGCTCACCCTGCGTAGCTACCGCCCGGCACCCGGCATCGACAACAAGGTACTGGTCAGCTGGAATGCCCTGATGATCAGGGGCATGGCACGTGCCGGTCTGTTGCTGGATCGAGCCGACTATATTGAGTCGGCGCAGCACGCCCTCGATTTCATCCGCCAAAAGATGTTTGACGACGGCCGGCTCGCCGCCTGCCACAAGGACGGGACCAGCTACCTTGGCGGCTACCTCGACGATTACGCCTTTTTGCTCGAGGCCACTCTCACCCTGCTGCAGGCCCGCTGGCGCGATGCGGACATTGCCTTCGCCATCGAACTGGCCGACGCCCTGCTGGATCACTTCGAGGACGAGAGCAATGGCGGATTCTACTTCACCGCCGACGACCACGAAGCACTGATTCAGCGCCCCAAGTCCTTCATGGACGATTCGATGCCCTCGGGCAACGGCGTGGCGGCACTGGCGCTGCACCGGCTCGGCCACCTGCTGGGGAACTTCGACTACATCAAGTCCGCCGAGCGCGCCACCGAGGCGGCCTGGGATGGCATCGGCAAGTATCCAACGGCCCACGGCAGCATGCTGCTGGCACTAGGGGAGCGGCTCTCACCCTCCGCCCACATCATCGTTCGCGGCAGCCGGCAGGCGCTGGAACAGTGGCGGCAGACGATTTACAACGGCTATCAGCCGCGGCGCCTGGTTCTCGCCATCCCCGACGATGCCGGTGAACTGCCCGGTGAACTTGCCCTGCGCACAGCCATGGGCAGAACGGTGGCCTACCGCTGCGGCGACGGCCAGTGCGCCCCGCCGGTCTACAATGCCAATGATTTATAAACGACAAAGGGACGAGTGAATAGATTTGTGGCTGGGACGGAGTAGCGCAGCATTCCGCTCCCAATTTTCACCAGATACAAGAGAAAAGATACAAACGCGGTTGAGCGATCTGCCGCATAAGCCACCGTCTGCCGCTCACAGTACCTACAGATCCTGTCCACTCGATACACAGTCCCTACCTGTAGGTCACATTGCGAAGCTATGTGACATGCTACAGGTGTTCGATGCGCCGTCCGTGATAGATCGAGTAGTAGCGCACATTGCCGGGGGCATGGGCGATCAGCCCGGAGATAATGACTGCAGCGACAAGCAGCCCCAGGTCCGCCCCGTCGGTCAGGGGAATCAGCGCCAGCAATAACAGCTTTATCGCGATGGCAATGCCCCGTAGCTGAATCAGAATAATGGCGTTGGACCAGATCGACAACGCCATCATTGCCAAACCCGAGGCGACGGTCAATTGCAGATAGGGCCACCACAGGCTGCGTTCGGCCGCAAACAGCAGCCCGCCCGCCACCCCGAGCAGCCCGATAAGATGAACGGTGCGCAGCGCGATATCGGACCAGCGCTTACCGGGAAAATCGCGTGATTGAGCGGGGAAAAGGGTGTGAAACAGACTCATGCGCAACCTACCGCCAGCCTATTTCCCCTTCTCTGGCGGATACTCCTCCAGGATTTCGTCCACCAGTTCCCTCAGCGCCTTTCTGCTCTTCTCCGGGGTCATGCCATCGGCCAGGCGACGGGAATGCGAGCCGCGCCACAGCAGTTTCCTGTCCGTCACGGCGAGCAGGTCGACAGTCAGGTAGAGCCTTTGATAGGTCGCCACATCATCGGCGGGAAAGCCGTAGGCCACCCCCACCCCGGTGCCGCGCCGGTAGGTGCCGAAACCGAAACCGAAACTGCTGCCCGCGGCCTCCACCTCGTTCTCGACCCGCAGCTGGAAGGTCGCCACCACATCGGGGGCCTCATCGTCGCGCCGCAGACCACGGGCGGTCAGTCCCGCCTCAACCGCCTCGACGACACGCTGGTAGACAAAGGGGGTGTTGACCCGTTCATCCTTGGGCTCACTTAGCGGCTCGCCCTCCAGGCGGAAACTTTTTACCGCTGCGAAATCTATCGTTTCGTCATAATCGACGTTCACCGTGGTGGCGCAGCCTGCCAGCCACAACAGCGGCAGGACGAGGAGCGGGCACTTAAACAGAAAATCGGTGAGGTATCTCATTTCATACAGTCCCTGGCCGGATACGATGCGTGGCAAGTAAGTGTGTGGTTAGTATGAAAAGTATACTCGATACCAACCAAACTGCTCTCCTCGCAGCTCGTTACTCACCACTCTATCCGGGCCTCCCAGACTGCCACCGCATCAAAGACGATACCTGTATCCAACAAAAGCGCCGGGGCTAGAAATGGTAGCCGAATGCCTCGTGGAAGTTATTCTTGAACTCATCCATGCTGAAGCGGTGATTCTGGGTACCGTGATGGCTGATCTTTATCGCCCCCAGCAGTGCGGCAATGCGCCCGGTGGTCTCCCAGTCCATGTCGTTCAGCAGACCGTATATCAGACCGGCACGGTAGGCATCACCGCAGCCTGTCGGATCATTGAGTACCGAGGCCGGGGCCGCGGGGATCTCGATGCGGTGCTGTTTGGTGTAGATATGGGAACCCTCAGCGCCCTTGGTCACGACCAGCGCCTCGACCATCTCCGCAATCTCGTGCGGACTCTTGCCGGTGCGCTCTTCGAGCAACTGCGCCTCGTAGTCGTTGACCGCCACCCAGGTAGCCTGGTCGATAAAGCGCAGCAGGTCATCCCCGTCGAACATCGGCAATCCCTGACCCGGATCGAAGATGAAGGGAGTGCCCTGTTCGGCAAACTGGGTGGCGTGCTCGATCATGCCGTCACGCCCGTCGGGGGCGACAATACCGAGCTTAACCCCTTCTGCCTCGCCCACCTGGTTCTCGTGGGCAAAGCTCATCGCACCGGGGTGGAAGGCGGTGATCTGGTTATCGTCCATATCGGTGGTTATGAACGCCTGGGCGGTGTAGGTGTTCTCGATCACCTTGATGTGGCGGCTGTCGATCTGGCACTTGTCGAGCCAGTAGCCGTAGGGGTCAAAGTCACGGCCCACCGTCGCCATCGGCAAAGGCTCCTCGCCGAGCAGCTTCAGGTTGTAGGCGATATTGCCGGCACAGCCGCCGTACTCGCGGCGCATGTCCGGCACCAGGAAGGAGACATTCAGCATGTGCACCTTGTCGGGGAGGATGTGATTTTTGAACCGGTCGTGGAACACCATAATGGTGTCAAAGGCGATAGAACCGCAGATCAATGCAGACATTGCTTATCCTTCTTTCTTTTGAAACTTGTTAACTGGCAAAACGCGGGAACAGAATCAGCCCCCATATCACGGCCACATTGACCAGGGCCATGAATACCGCGGCAGAGCCGATATCCTTGGCACGGCCCGCGAGGGTGTGATGCTCGACACCCACACGGTCAACCACCGCCTCGATGGCGGAGTTTATCAGTTCGATGATCAGCACCAGTATCAGGCTGCTGACCATGAGCGCCTTTTCGATGCCGCTCTCGCCCAGCCACAGCGCCAGCGGCAGCATCACCACCGTGGCAATCAGCTCCAGGCGGAAGGCCTCCTCGTGGGCAAGGGCCGCCTGCAGGCCCTTCATCGAATAACCGAGGGCCTGAAATATGTGCCGCAGGCCACGGGTACCCGGCTTGTTGACCTCGGCCGACATCAACCCTCCTCCGCGGCCGGCTGCCAGACCAGATCCAGTTCGCGTGCCGCCTTCACATCATCCAGCCGCCGCACCGGCAACGTGTGCGGTGCGTTCTTCACCGTCTCCGGGGTGCTGCTCGCCTCCTCACGAATCTGCACCATCGCCGCGACAAAGGCGTCCAGCGCCGCCTTGTCCTCGCTCTCGGTCGGCTCGATGAGGAAACACTCCGGCACCAGCAGCGGGAAGTAGGTGGTCGGTGCGTGCTGGCCGTAATCGAGCAGGCGCTTGGCGAAGTCCATGGCATTGACCCCCAGTTCCTTCGCCTCTTTTTTCAGGGTGAGGATGAACTCGTGGGTGGCACGGCGCTGCGGATAGGCCATCTCGAAGCCGGCCTGCCTCAGCGCCGCCATCATGTAGTTGGCGTTGAGGGTGGCGTACTCGGCCACGCGCTCCATACCCTCGGCACCGAGCATGCGTGCATAGATGTAGGCACGCAACAGGATACCAGTATTGCCCATGTGTGCCGACAGGCGGCCGATACTCTGCGGGCAATCCGCCTCGTCCAGCCAGCGGTAGTCGCTGCCGTCGAAACCGACCATGGGTATCGGCAGGAAGGGCAGCAGCCGCTCGCCCACCACCACCGGACCGGCACCCGGACCGCCTCCGCCGTGCGGGGTGGAGAAGGTCTTGTGCAGATTCAGGTGTACCACGTCGAAACCCATGTCACCGGGTTTGACCTTGCCGAGGATCGCATTGAGGTTGGCGCCATCGTAATAGAGCAGACCGCCCGCCTGGTGGATCACATCGGCGATCGGTTTTATCTGGCGCTCGAACACGCCCAAAGTCGACGGATTGGTCAGCATGATGCCGGCGGTCTGCGGACCGACCGCCCCCTTCAGCGCCTCCAGGTCGACATCCCCTGCCGCATCGGTGGGGATCTCGCGCACCTTGTAGCCGCACATCACCGCGGTGGCGGGATTGGTGCCGTGGGCCGCATCGGGCACCAGTATCTCGGTGCGTGCCGTATCGTCATGCGCATCGTGGTAGGCGCGGATCATCGCCACCCCGGCAAACTCGCCCTGGGCACCGGCCATCGGCGTCAGCGAACAGCCCTGCATGCCGGTGACGCTCTTGAGCATCTCCTGCAGCTCGTACAGGCAGGCCAGCACACCCTGGCCGTGGGTGGCAGTCGGTGCCAGCGGGTGACGGCCGAGAAAGCCGGGCAGCATCGACAGGCTGTTGGCGCCGCGCGGGTTGTACTTCATGGTGCAGGAGCCGAGCGGGTAGAACTGGGTGTCGATGGAGAAGTTCTTCTGCGACAGGCGCGTGTAGTGGCGCACCGCCTGCAGCTCGGAGACCTCCGGCAGTATCGGCGCGGATTTGCGCCGGAACTTTGCGGGAATGTCATCGACGGCCTGCGGCGCGGGCGACTGTACCGCATTGATGCGGCCGGCACGGGAGCGTTCAAATATCAGCGTATCGTCCATCAGGCACCATCCAGGTCTTTGAAAACATCTTCAGAGGGCTTGAGCCGGGTGCACGCCGGCTGCGGACGCCGACGCGAGATGATGCGTTCCAGGTGAGCGGCAAAGGTGTCGATATCCGCCTCGGTGCGCGTCTCGGTGGCACAGACCAGCAGGCAGCCCGCCAGTTCGGGATAACCGGCGCCCAGGTCATAGCCGCCGATCACATCCTGCACCGCCAGCGCACGCAGCACCTCGGCCACCGGCTGATCCAGTTTCAGCACCAGTTCGTGGAAGTAGGGACGGTTGAAGACCACCTCGACCCCTTCGATGGCAGCGAGCCGGTCGGCCAGCAGGCGCGTGTTGGCGTGGCAGGCGGCAGCCACCCGCTCCAGCCCCTGCGGACCGAGCAGCGCCATGTGCACGGTGGCGGCAGCGGCCATCAGGCCCTGGTTGGTGCAGATATTCGAGGTCGCCTTGGAGCGGCGGATGTGCTGCTCGCGTGCCTGCAGGGTCAGGGTGAAGCCCGGCTTGCCCTCCAGGTCGACGGTGCGCCCGACGATGCGCCCCGGCATCTGGCGCACCTGCTTCTGCTTGCAGGCCATAAAACCGAAGTAGGGGCCGCCCGAGGCCAGCGGTGCACCCAGCGGCTGCCCCTCGCCGCAGGCGATGTCGGCCCCCTGTTCACCCCACTCGCCCGGCGGACTGAGCAGGGCCAGGGCCACCGGATTGACCAGACCGATCGCCAGCGCACCGTTGGCATGGGCCCAGTCGGTCAGCCCATCGACCTCCTCCAGTACACCGAAGAAGTTCGGCTGCGGAATCACCAGCGCCGCAAAGTCCTCACCCGCATACGGCTCCAGTGATGCGAGCGGGGTGTGCCCACCCGCCGCATCAAACGGCAGCTCCACCAGTTCGATGCCCTGGTTGCGCACGATGGTACCGACCACCTTGCGGTAGACCGGGTGGACCGTGGCCGGCATCAGGATACGCTTTGATTTGGATTTGCGGTTGGCGCGCACCGCCATCAACACCGCCTCGGCCAGGGCCGAGGCACCGTCGTAGAGCGAGGCGTTGGCCACCTCCAGTCCGGTCAGCGAGGCGATCATGGTCTGGAATTCATACACCAGTTGCAGCGTGCCCTGGCTCGCCTCGGCCTGGTAGGGCGTATAGGCGGAATAGAATTCACCCCGCGTCACGATCTCCCACACCGCCGCGGGGATGTGGTGCTCGTAGGCCCCGGCGCCGATAAAATGCAGCGGCTGGCCGTCCTGTTCGGCACGCTCACGCATCAGGCGACCGATGGCCATCTCGTTCATGCCATCCGGCACCTCACTCAGGCCATCGGCACGCAACTCGGCGGGGATCTCATCGAACAGTGCATCGATACTGTCGACACCGATGGCCGCCAGCATCGCACGCACTTCTTCCTCGGTGTGTGGGATAAAGGGCATGGGAAAGAATGTCCTGTTGCAGGGTTTGTGTTACGACTCTTCGGCCACCAGCTTACCGTAGGCATCGGCATCGAGCAGCCCGTCCAGGGCACCCGTATCGGCCAGCTTGAGCTTGAACAGCCAACCGTCGCCGTAGGGGTCCTGATTGACGGTCTCGGGGCTGTCCTCCAGCGCCTCATTCACCTCAACGACCTCGCCGCCAAGCGGTGCATAGACGTCAGAGGCGGCCTTGACCGATTCGACCACGGCGCATTCCTGCTCCGCATCCAGCGCCGTGCCGACCTCGGGCACCTCGACGAAAACCATATCGCCCAGCAGCTCCTGGGCGTGGTCGGTGATCCCTACGGTCACCACACCGTCACCCTCGTCGCGCACCCACTCGTGTGATTTCACGTACTTAAGTTCCTGCGGGATATTGCTCATTGTTTTCTCCAAACTTTGATAGAAATTCGTTATGTGCTTTATTATCCGATTCCGGTAAAACCGGAATCAATCGATGCATGATTGTCCGTTGCGCACAAAAGGTGGCTTGATAATACGCGCCTTGAGCCGCTTGTTGCGAATATCAACCTCACACTCGCCCATATCGCCGACCGGGATACGTGCCAGGGCAATCGCCCGCCCCAGGGTCGGGGAAAAACTGCCGCTGGTGATCTCGCCCTCGCCGCCGTTGGCAAACACCTTCTGGTGGGCACGCAGCACGCCTTTT
>JBFEUI010000041.1:0-21997 GCA_041547565.1 Thiohalomonadaceae bacterium | reverse complement strand
GGGGGCGCTTAACGGCCCGAGGCCGTCGACATTTCGTCCTGGATACTGGCATAGCTGCGGGGCCAGGGACCGTTGCCGCGCAGCGCGGCAGGCAGGGTGGCGATGGCCTTGCGAGCTCTGTCCCGGTTGGCATAGTCACCCCCCAGCAACAGGTACCACGGCTTGCCGTTACGCCGTACGGCCGCAATCGCCACATCAAACGGCAGTTTCACACCACGGATTATCCCTTTCAGCACCGCTTCATCGCTGGCAGCTGCCAGTTGAAGGGCATAGTGCGAAGGGCTCCGGCTCCAGAGCCACTCGGTCTTTTTCACACCACCGGCGGCAACGGCCGTAACGGGCTTTGCAGTACTTGTCGGCATATCCACAAGCGTCTGCTGCACACTCTTCATGGTGCGCGGCCAGGGTTTGACCCCGCCGCCCAGCACTTTGGCTCCCTGCTGTGCCTGTGCGCGCGAGGTGTAACTCCCCTGCAACAGGGTATAGAGGGTACTGCCGTTCTTTTTCGCATTCACGATGGCCAGCGGCGCAGGCGGGGCAACACGCTGTATGAATTGGGTAAGTGTCTCCAGCCTGCTTGCCGCCATCAACTGCAGGGTCACATTCCCTGCAGGCTGGCGACGCACCCAGGTGGCATCCCGGTAGGAAACCGCACTGGGCTTGCCCTGTGATGCCTTTGCCACTTCGGCTGCAGGCTGCGGCTCGGGTTTTGCGACAGGTTTATCCTCTGCCGGAACAGGTTTTGTAAGCTCCGGCTCTGGTTTGCCCGCAGGTGGGGCTGGCGTTTCAGGTGCGCTTGCCTGCTGTTTAGCGGCACGTTCAGGCTCCATAGCCACTGGCGGTTGCACCAGCGGCTTTTGCTGTTTCACGCCCGTAGCCCGCTTCGTGGGTGTGACGACCCGGGGTTGTTCTTTCTCTTCAGCGGCCACGGCCTTAAAACGCAACGCATTGGAGCGCCCCCCCTTCGCCGTGCTGACCTGCACCGCCCAGTTGGCCGGCTGCTCACCGGTCTCCAGCTGGATCACGGCGCGCCCTGAATCCAGATACTGGATGCGCTCTGCCGGCACGATACTCGCCTTGCCCGCACGGCTCACCGCAACCTGCATATCCTCGGTAAAGCCCTTGCCAACCAGCACCAGAGGCTGTGCCCCGCGCTGTGCAATCATCTCTTTCGGTGCGGTTGACTCGATAACGGGGGTAACCGCCTCCTCCTTGGGTGGTGCCGGTATGGCCTCCTCGGGCTTGTCGACAGCGGCCTTTTCGGCCCCCTTTGCCGGCTGTTGCGCAGACACGATTTCCTGCTGCTGCGGCTCCTGACTCGTCTCGGCAGCAGGCTTTGCAGGTGCTACCGTCTCCTCTGCGGCCAGCGGTACCTCCTTGATAAGCGGCGGCACCAGCGCCGTCGTTGCGGTACCGGCAGGGGCACTGCAGCTTATCTGAATGGTCTGCCCCCCCATAATCACCATGGCCATCTGCTGCTCGCTGCTGTTCTGAGCGACACGGACAATAGGCAGCGCCGAATCTGTCGGCACCACGGCAGCCGCCCCCTTCGACATCCCCCCGTCAACCGATTCCCCCTCCAGCAGCACACCGAGTTTCTGATACAGGGTCAGGCCCGTCACCACCAGCGCCAGCCCCGCGGCACCGTAGCGAAGGTAACGACCATAGCCGCTGAAAGCGAACGCAGAGCGCCCCTGCGGCCTCTCCGATTCCATCCGTTCCTGCAACACCTCATGCGCCTGCCTGTTGACCTCTGCGGGGATCCCCTCTGACAGTTTGCAGATGCGCTTGAGCTGCCTGGCGGTGAACAGCGACTCGCCCCGATAGCCTGCGACCTCCAGGCGATGGTTCAGGTAGGCGGCCACCTGGGACTCATCCAGCCTGCTCAGTTCAAGGCGGTGAATATTGTCAAAGCCGGCGTAGGCTTGCGCGGCAAGCCTGTCGTCCAGTTGCGGTTCGGCAAACAGGATAACTCGCAGCAGGACCCCGTCTTCCCCTTCAAGACCGGAGAGGTGCAGCAGCATCTCCAACGCTTCATCCGGCAGCATATGGGCGTTGTCCACCACCAGCACCGGGAGTGATTGCTGCTGTATCTCGATGAGCCGCTCACGCAGGGTGGAGAGCAGCGCCGCCTCATCCACACGGCCGGCATCCATGCCAAAACAGCCGGCGACAAGACTGAACAGAACTCCGGGGTCTGCATCATGTGCGCCGTCGACCTCGCAGACCCGCCAGTGTTCCTCTGCGCGGTTACGATACTGCTCCAGCAGGGTGGTTTTACCGATCCCCTGTTCACCGACCACCAGCAGCAGTTCCTCGCTGTACTGGGTAAGGTGCTGGAGCATATCCAGGCTCTGGATATAGGCGGGGCTGGGAAAGAAATACTCGGCACCCCCGGCGGAAGAGAAGGGGGCTTTGCGAAGGTGAAAGTGGGAGAGGTAGTGGGGGCGTGAGGCGGGATCCTGCTTACGGTTAAAGGCCAGCATCATCGCGGTACACCCAGTCCCTCGGTAAACATGATCCGGTATCCCCGTTTAACCTGCTGATCGCGCGTGGCCAACAGGGCGCTCTGTGCCTCTTCCCAGGTCGAAAAGTGCTCGCGGACAACACGCCCCGATGAGCCCTGGAAGCCCCACTCTTTCACCAGCGTCCACCCCTCGAGCAGGTCCTCCTGCAGGAACAGGTGGTAGAATCGCGGCGGGCGATCTTCGGTGACAGGTGTCTGCAAATAGATGCGCATCGGTTGACACGTCGCTTGTTATGGATCGTCGTCTCAGCCATTATGTGATCTTGTTATTTCCGGCACCAGAGCATATGCCCCATCCGCAGCCGATCAATTCAATTCCACTAAGTATGCCGCCAAGCAGACGATCTGTCCACTATATATTGTGTGTAAGCCTCAATGCTGCCATCAGGTCAGCTGCGGGGGATGAAACAGTTTCTGGTGCTCCAGAATAGCAAACCGGTCGGTCATGCCGGCAATGTAGTCGGCCACTATACGGGCGCGTGCTCTGTCGCCGCCTTGTCGCTCTTCCCCTTCGATAAGTTGTTGATATTCCGGTGGAAGCAGCCTAGCGTCGGAGAAAAACGCGGTAAATAGCTCCCTGACGATCTGCTGCGCCTTCACACTCATGCGGTGGACACGGTAGTGGCGATAGAGATTTTTCCGCAAAAATGTCTTTAAATCCCTGTGCATACGCGCCATCTCAGGGCTGAAGCGGATCAACGCCCCGTGATGCCCGCGTACCGCCTCGATATCGGCAGGAGCAGCCTCCGCGATCAGCTGTTCGCTGGTCTGCAGCAGGTCGACCACCTGGCGGTTGATCATTCGACGAATGATCTCGTGCACCAGGCGCCGATACTCCAGTTTGGGATATTTCTCCTGTACCAGACAATACTGCTCCTCGAACAGTTCGACAGCACGCAACTGTTCGATATCGAGCAGCCCGGCCCGCAGACCATCATCCACATCATGGTTGTTGTAGGCAATGGCATCGGCGATATTCGCCGCCTGCGCCTCCAGTCCCGGCTGTCCCCCGCGCAAAAAGCGGCTGCCCAACTCACCTAGCGCCTCGGCCTTGTCCCGGGGGCAGTGCTTGAGAATTCCCTCGCGTGTCTCAAACGTCAGATTCAGCCCCGGGAACTCCGCATAGCGCAGTTCCAGCCTTTCGACGACGCGAAGCGACTGCAGATTGTGTTCAAATCCACCGTGCTGCTCCATGCAGGCATCCAGCGCATCCTGTCCGGCATGGCCAAAGGGGGTGTGACCCAGATCATGGGCCAGGCTTATCGCCTCGATAAGATCTTCGTTGAGCCGCAGGACACGGGCTATGGCTCGACCTATCTGGGCAACCTCGATGGAATGGGTAAGGCGTGTCCTGAACATATCGCCTTCATGGTTAACGAAGACCTGTGTCTTGTACTCCAGTCTGCGGAAGGCACTGGAGTGAATGATACGGTCGCGGTCACGCTGAAATTCGCTACGGTAGGGCGGGGCAGGCTCCTCGAAGCGGCGGCCTCGTGAGCGCTCACTGCTCGCTGCATAGGGTGCATGATGGCCGTCGTTCACCGCACTACTCCCTGCTGGCGTGGTGCCTGCTGATAAGTTCGACAATGGCATCTTCTGCCACCTCATCGGTAATCACCGAATTGCCCAGCGCCTTCATCAGTACCAGACGCATCCTGCCGTCCATCACCTTCTTGTCCACGGACATCAATTCAACAAACTGCTGACCGTCCAGACTTTCAGGTGCCGCTGTGGGCAGGCCCGCCTGCCTGATGAGTGTTCTCACCCTCGCCACATCCTGCCCGCTTATCCAGTTCAGTTGTGCGGAGAGTTCCGCCGCCAACACCATCCCTGCTGCCACCGCCTCACCATGCAGCCAGACGCCATAGCCCATGCCGGTCTCAATCGCATGCCCAAAGGTATGGCCAAGATTGAGCAGCGCACGCTTGCCGCTTTCGCGCTCGTCCGCGGCGACAATATCGGCCTTGTCACGGCAGGATACCTCAATGGCATGGGCAAGCGCCTCGGGATCGCGGGCCATCAGCGCCGGCATGTTCCGCTCCAGCCATGCCAAGAATTCAACATCATTGATAAGCGCGTACTTGATGACCTCCGCCAGACCCGCACTAAGCTGCCGATCCTCCAGCGTATTCAACGTGTCGGTATCCGCAATCACACAGCGTGGCTGGTGAAAGGCCCCGATCATGTTCTTGCCCAGCGGATGATTGACACCC
The DNA here is from genome assembly GCA_041547565.1 of Thiohalomonadaceae bacterium. Classification (GTDB taxonomy): domain Bacteria; phylum Pseudomonadota; class Gammaproteobacteria; order Thiohalomonadales; family Thiohalomonadaceae; genus JBFEUI01. The sequence goes on along the minus strand of JBFEUI010000041.1, from coordinate 17,257 downwards.
GTCTTGCCACCCACCGAGGAATCGACCTGCGCCAACAGGGTGGTGGGGATCTGGATAAAGTCGACACCGCGTTGATAGCAGGCCGCGGCAAACCCCGTCATATCCCCGACTACACCGCCCCCGAGGGCGATCAGGGTACAGCGGCGATCGAAACGCTTCTGCAGCAGGGCGTCGAAGATACTGTTCCAGATCTCAAGGTTCTTGTACTGCTCACCATCGGGCAGCACGACGGATTCGACCCTGTAATCGGCTAAGGCAGATACGGCTTTGTCCAGGTAGAGCGGCGCAACGGTCTCGTTGGTCACCACCATTACTTGTTTGCCGCGGATATGGGGGGTCAAAAGGTCGGGGCGACCAAGCAGATCCCGTCCGATATAGATAGGATAACTGCGTTCAGCCAAATCGACTGTAAGGGTATTCATATGGCGCTTATTCCAGCGTAGTCCGACAAAACGTCAACTATACCGGATTGTCAGATATCAAGTCATGAACTGAAAGGCCAAGCTTCGGTATCAACCGCGGACTGGCAGACCCAGGCCGATCTCCTCTCTGAGACGGATCAGTATTTCCTTTACGACACTACGTACCGAACGGTCATCGGTATATACCACCATATCGGCCACCTCACGGTACAGCGGATCGCGCTGCTCCATCAACTGGCGTATCTTGCCCTTGGGGTCTTCAGTCTGCAGCAGTGGACGGTTGCGGTCCTTGGATGTGCGCTGAAACAGCTGTTCGATCGAACCGTACAGGTAGATCACGGTAGCCCTTGCGGCGAGGTTCTTGCGATTCTCATCGTTCAGCACGGCACCGCCACCCGTGGCCAGAACCAGATCCTCCTCGCAGGTCAGTTCATCGATCACATCGTGTTCGCGCTTCCTGAATCCCTCCTCACCTTCCACATCGAAGATAAGGGGAATACTTGCACCGGTACGGCGCACGATTTCGTGGTCGCTGTCCTTGAAATTCTTCTTGAGCTGGTTGGCCAGTTGCCGACCTATGGTGGTCTTGCCAGCCCCCATGGGGCCGACAAGAACAATATTACCGATAGTCTGTGACAAAATAAGTTACTGCTTTCGGACCTTGTATGTCCTGGTATCGTGTTTAATCGAAATGCGCCAGGAGTCCTTCCTTGAGTATCTTCGGCGTCACGAAGATCAGCAGTTCCTTCTTAGCATCCTTCTTGCGGGTCTGCTTGAACAAGACGCCAAGCACAGGAATATCCCCCAGGACCGGCACCTTGTCTTCCTCATCGTACCACTCCTGCTCATAGATGCCACCGAGCACCACGGTCTGCCCGCTATCGACCAGCACCTGGGTATTGACTTCCCGAGTATTGATACTGGGCACGCCGTTAAATACCGTTCCCACACTATCCTTGTTGACGGCCAGGTCCATAATCACGCGGTCATCAGGTGTGATCTGCGGCGTCACTTTCAGACTCAGTACCGCCTTTTTAAATGAGACATTCGTCGCACCACTGGATGAGGCCTCAAGATAGGGAATCTCCACGCCCTGCTCAATGAGCGCCTCCTTCTGGTTCGAGGTCACCACGCGAGGATTGGAGATAAGTTCGCCTTCACCCTCTTTCTGCATGGCGGAGAGCTCCAGGTCGACCAGATAATCCCCAGTGAGCACCGCAAAGGCCATTTGTCCTGCGGCATTTGAGACCGGCAGATTGACATTCAGACGGTCAAACGGACTAGCCACCTCGAAAGTACCGTCAGCATTATCTGTATAGGAATCCCACATCTCACTGGTCCCTTCGACGGTACCGGATGAGTAATGATTCTGGGCGCTGCCGAACTCCCATGTATTGACGCCGAAGCGCGCACCAATATCCCGACTAAAGTCATCATTGGCGATAACAATACGCGACTCGATCAGCACCTGGCGTACGGGAATATCGAGCTTCTTCACCAGACGTGCAATCTCTTCCAGCTTGTCTGCCGTATCCAGCACCATCAACAGGTTGGTGCGCTCATCGATGGTGACACTCCCCCGCTCCGAAAGCAGGCTGTTGTCCTTGGCCTTCAACAGTGCAGCAATTTCCTCAGCCTTGGCGTAGTTAACCTGGAAAAAATCTGTCCTCAGAGGCGCCAATTCCTCTTTCTGCTTTTGTGCCTCCAGTTCCTGCTTCTCACGTGCCGTTATCTCTTCATTAGGCGCGATCAGCATCACGTTTCCGGTCTTGCGAATGCCCAATCCGCGGGTCTTGAGAATGATATCCAGCGCCTGGTCCCAGGGCACATTCTTCAGTCGCAATGTGATATTGCCCTGCACCGTATCGCTGGCAACAATGTTCAGACCGGTGAAGTCGGCGATCAACTGCAGTACAGCGCGCACCTCAATGTTCTGGAAGTTCAGTGAGAGTTTTTCGCCAACATAACCGAACTTCTCTTTCTTTTTCTTCTCCAGTTCCTCTTTCGGAATGAACTTGACATCAATGGTGTACAGATTGTCTGTCTGATAAGAGAGATGCTCATAATCGCCGGCCGGCGTAATCACCATACGCGAGCCATTGGCTGTGGCAAACGTATCGATGGAGGTAACCGGTGTTGCAAAGTCAGCCACATCCAGGCGGCGCTCCAGCCTTTCAGGCAACTGGGTGGCAAGGAAATCAACGACGATCTTCTGTCCCTTTTGCTGCATATCCACAACCGTGTTGGGATCGGTCAGGGATATCAGCACCTTCCCCTCACCGTCCAGACCACGCCTGAAATCAACATTATTGATACTCCTGGCTGATTCCTGCCTCTCTGCATCGGACTGCTTGCTGACAGTGGCGCTGGCGGCCATTGCATGTTGCTGCTGCGCCGTACCGCTCTTCATGGCAACGAAAAGGAAATTTTTCTCCTGCCGAACCTCATAGGGGATGCTTTTTACCAGGTTGAGTACAACGCGGCTGCGCCCACCCGCTTCCAGCAGGCGGATATGACGTACTGCACCGGAATCATAGGCATACCGTGTCTGCTTCACCGCCAGCGCGGTTTCAGGCAGATCAATCACCAGGCGCGCGGGATTGTTGGTGGTAAAACTACCCGCCTCCGGCACAGGACCGGAAAAGCCCAGTTGTAGCTGCGACTGCCCTCCCGCAAGGGAGGTATACTCCAGGCTCTCCAGCGTCGAACCGTCTCCTGCCAGACTTAGTTGCGAAAAGACGAGTAAAAACAGCCCAAACAATGTGCTGCCAGCCACTTTATTGAATGCGAACATATTTTCCTTCTGGAGTTTCATAATACCGGCCCCTGAAACTATTCCGTTAAGCTGAGCGCAGCTTCACGCTCAATCCACCCACCCATACCGTCAGGTACAATCTCGACGATATCGATCCTGGATTCACTAATCATATTAATCTTGCCATGGTTCTGACCAACATAGTTGCCTGTTTTTACCCGATAGACCAAACCATCCGGAGCAGTAACAATGGCCCAGGTGTTTCCACCGCGTTCAAGATGTCCCACGAAGTGGAGTGTATCGAGCGGGAAATCTTCCAGTGCCTCTTTATGCCTGGTGACATCCGGGCGCAACCCTATTCCCGTGTCAACGACCTTTTCTTCACCCTTGTCTTCAAACGGATCAAACGGGTCGCGCAATTCCCCTGCATGATAGGAAAAACTTTCATATGTCTTAAATTCAGGTAGCGGCGCAATCCTTCCTGCCTTTTTGCTCTTCACGCTTTTGACATAGCGCAAAAGGTCGTCCTTGTTGTCCGAAGCACAGGCGACAAGCATACTCGACGCCAAAACGACAACAAACAGTTTTATTATCCCTGCAACCACTGCCCCGCCTCTGACTCCATGGCCTGCCATCTTGGTTATATTGCCAATCATTTTATAATTCTCTGTATTTCCCATACCGAGTCACTAACGCTTTTTCCTTCCCGCCTTTTTCTTGCTCGCATTTGCATTTCCTAGTGCCGCGATCTCTTCATCCTCGAGGTAGCGGTAGGTCTTCGCCGTTGCCTCCATGAGAAGTGTTTCTTCTCCTGATTCCTTTTCCTTGTGCCGACTGATCTTGATATCGTGCAATGTGACGATTCTGGGAAGAGCGGCGACACCACTGACGAAGCTGCCAAACTGGTGATAGTTTCCGGCAACATTCAACACTATCGGCAACTCGGCATAGAACTCCTGGGGGATTTCATTTTGCGGCTTGAACAGTGAGAATTCGAGACCGCTAGCAAGACCCGTTTGGGTAACATCTACCAGCAGATCGGCCACCTCGGTCTTGCTCGGCAACTGCCGCAACATGGTGCCGAAGGATTCTTCCATTTCCTTCATCTGTTGCTTGTAGGCATCCAGGTTTGCCGCCTTGGCTTGCTTTTTCTCAAACTCGGCACGCAAACTTGTTTCAGTTTGTCTAACCTTCTCCAGCCTCACCTGTTGTTCCTGGGTATCGAAGTAATAACCTGCACCGAGAACGGAGGCACACAATACGATGACCAAAACAGCTTTCGCCGCAACAGGCCAACTGCCTATGTTATTGAAATCCAGATTGTTTAATTCAGAAAGATTGATATCCATAACGCCTACTCTTTCTGTGCACTGACTTGCTTGACTGAAAGCCTGAACTTTCGACTCTTACCGACCTGCGACTTGGAGGCGGAGGTTTCGATAAACTCCAGACTCGGTCTCTCAAACGAGGCCGAATCATCCAGATTTCGCATAAATGCCGACACCCGCGCGTTCGATTGGGCCACCCCCTCAAATGTCAGGGTGTCCCCTTTTTGTGACAGGGAATTCATATACAAGCCCTTCGGCACCAGACGAACCAGTTCATCGAATCGGCGTACGATCTCCGGCCGGTTACGTTGCAACTGCTCGATAATGCGCATGCGCGCAATAAGCTGCTGCTTCTGTTTTTCCAGGTCCTCGATTTCCTTAATCTTCTTTTCAACCTGGGTAATTTCATTACGCAGGTAGGTATTTCTGCCCTCCTGCGCCTCAATCATGCCGTTGATGTGCATGTGCACATAGACAACAACAAGCACCATGGCCATTGCAGAGCCGCCGGCAATTGTGGCGAACTCGCGCTGTCTCTGCTTGCGCAACTCCTCGCGCCATGGCAACAGATTGATATGTGCCATCAGTCAAAACTCCTCAATGCCAAACCACAGGCAATCATCAGTGCCGGTGCATCGTTACTCAGCACCTGTGCTTTTATCTTTGGGGCAATCACCATGTTGGAGAACGGATTGGCCACCGAGGCGGTCACACCCTGCTTCTCTTCTATAAGTTCATCGACACCCGGTATCGAAGAACTGCCCCCGGCAAGAATGATGTGATCGACAGTGTTGTAAGGGCTGGAGGAGAAGAAAAACTGCAGTGAGCGACTGACCTGCTGCGCCATGGCTTCCTTGAAGGGATCCAGCACCTCAGGGATGTAGTTATCAGGCAACCCGCCCTGGCGCTTCGCCATGCCGGCTTCCTCATAAGAGAGTCCGTAACGGCGCTGAATCTCCTCAGTCAACTGCTTGCCTCCAAATACCTGTTCCCGGGTATAGATGGTTTTCAGGTCGTGCAGTACATTGAGTGTGGTCATCGTCGCGCCGATATCGACTACGGCAATGGTCTTGTCCAGACCGCGGTCTTCAAGCTGGCCCTTTAGCAGTGAAAACGCATTTTCCATTGCATAGGCCTCGACATCGATTACCTTGGCAGTCAACCCTGCATATTCAATGGCGTCGACGCGCACCTCAACGTTCTCACTGCGAGAGGCGGCAAGCAACACATCAACCCGCTCGGGGTCCTCGTCAGAGGGGCCAAGCACCTCAAAATCGAGATTGACCTCCTCCAGCGGATAGGGGATGTATTGGTCGGCCTCCAGCTCAATCTGCCCTTCCATATCCTCATCCGACAGCGAGGCGGGCATGGAGATGACCTTGGTGATAACCGATGAACCCGCAACGGCCGCGGCAGCGAATTTGGCACGCGTGCCTGAGCGCTTGACGGCGCGTTTTATCGCTTCCCCCACAGCCTCGACATCAGAAATATTTTTTTCTATCACGGAGTTGGGAGGCAGCGGCTCCACCGCATAGCTTTCCACGCGGTAGCGATCGCCACTTCTACTCAACTCCAGCAACTTGATAGCCGTGGTGCTGATATCGAGCCCGATGATTGGCGGGTTCTTCTTTTTCAGAAATTGAGGCAGCAGAACCATTTTCCCTTTATATATCCGTGGTTACATTAGATTCCTGTTTAACAACATTAAATACCACAGTCAACTATAGGTCAACAAATAATTTCTTCTTTTTTTCAATCGTAGTGCGTCAAACCTAAAACCTATATAATCCCAGCGACATGGGCATTTACACCTGAAACCGCAATATTAGTCGATGAAACCCCTCAAAAAGTATTTTCGCATAGCAGCTTTTGCCGTAATTGTGATCGGGATCACCAGCACAGCCGCCATATTAGGCATTTATCACTATTTCGGCCGTGATTTGCCCAATCCCGAGAGCCTCAAAGACATCCAGTTTCAGGTCCCGCTACGCATATACAGCAAAGAAAACTCGCTAATCGGAGAATTCGGCGAGAAAAAACGCCTCCCGTTACGCTACGACGAATTTCCCCAGGCGATGGTGGATGCCATCCTGGCGGCCGAGGACGATCGCTTCTTCGAGCATCCGGGCGTCGACTACCAGGGTCTGATTCGGGCCGCATTCAAGATGATCCTGACCGGTGAAAAACGCCAGGGTGGCAGCACCATCACCATGCAGGTGGCGCGCAACTTCTTTCTCACCCGCGAAAAAACAATCATCCGCAAACTCAAGGAGATCATCCTTGCCCTTGAGATCGAGAACAAACTGACAAAGGAGGAGATCCTCGCCCTCTACCTGAACAAGATCTACCTGGGACACCGCTCCTACGGTGTCGCTGCCGCCGCACAGGTCTATTACGGCAAACCGCTTGATGCGCTTACGATTGCACAGCTGGCGATGATCGCCGGCCTCCCCAAGGCACCTTCCACGTTCAATCCCATTGTAAATCCCGATCGTGCCATAACGCGGCGCAACTACGTCCTGCGGCGCATGCATGAGCTGAACCGTATCGATGATGACACCTATCAGATGGCCTCAGCCGCCCCCATTAGCGCCAGCCTGCATACCCAGGCCGTTGAATATGAGGCGGGCTATATCGCGGAGATGGTGCGCGCCGAGATGGTGCAACGCTTCGGGAAAACAGCCTATACAGAGGGCTACAAGGTCTACACCACTGTTGAGGGGCGTCTGCAGAAAGCCGCCAACAGGGCTCTGAGAAACGCACTCATGGGCTATGAACACCGTCACGGCTATCGTGGGCCTGAGGGGCACATCAACCTTGATGCAGAGAATGCCGAACAACTGTGGCAGGAGGCACTGGACCGGCTCAACACCATCGCCGATCTCCAGCTTGCCATCGTGCTGGAGACCGGTGACAAGGCGGCAATGGTATACAACCACGATGGTCGGCTTGTCCTGCTCAACTGGCAGGGTCTTGAATGGGCCAGACGCTATATCGACGACAACCATATGGCACCACCTCCCAAGCAGGCCTCCGACATTATCAAGCCTGGTGACATCGTACGCATCCGCCAGTTGGCCGACAGCAGTTGGCAGCTGGCTCAAAAACCTGAGGTTGAAGGCGCCATGGTCTCATTAAGACCCTATGACGGTGCGGTACTGGCACTTGCCGGCGGTTATGACTTCTACAGCAGCAAATTCAACCGCATCACCCAGGCACAGCGCCAGCCCGGCTCCAACTTCAAGCCCTTTGTCTATTCGGCAGCGCTGGAAAACGGTTTTACCGCCGCCAGTATCCTGAATGATGCACCGGTGGTCTTTGACGATGACAATCTGGAGAGCGAGTGGCGACCGGAAAACTACAGCGGTCGCTTTTTTGGCCCCACACGCCTGCGCGAGGCATTGGTGCGCTCACGCAACCTGGTTTCCATCCGCCTGCTGCGCGCCACGGGCATCGGTACCGCCATCAAGCATATAAGCGGTTTTGGCTTTAATCCCGACACCCTCTCCAAGGACCTCTCCCTGGCCCTGGGCAGCACCAGTATTACACCTTTCGAGATTGTCAGGGGATATGCGGTACTGGCAAACAGTGGCTACCTGATCGAACCGTATTTCATTGAGCGCATCCTGGGACCTGACGACGAGCTTATCTACCAGGCCAATCCGCTGGTTGCCTGTGACGACTGCGGCGAGACGGAAGAGGCAAACCCGGAAACTGCCGGCGAAATGTCCCAGAACCCCGATACACCGGAAGAGACGCCTGCCCTCACTGTCGCCCCGGATGAAGGTGGTGAGGCAATGACAGGCGAGGGGGATGACACGCCCTCAACGGCAGAGCCGGCACCGCTACCGCTACGTCCGGCGCCGCGCACCATCTCACTGCAAAACACCTACCTGATCACCTCAATGATGCAGGATGTAATCCGTCGCGGCACCGGCCGTCGAGCACTGCAACTCAAGCGCAACGACCTGGCCGGCAAGACCGGTACCACCAACGAGCAACGTGACGCATGGTTTTCAGGCTTCACCCCCGATGTGGTTACCACCGCCTGGGTCGGTTTCGACACGCCCAGGCCGCTCGGCAACCGGGAGACAGGAGCACGCGCAGCGCTGCCCATGTGGATCGAGTACATGGAAGAGGCGCTTAAAGGGCTGCCGCAAAAGCCGCTGCAACAACCGGCCGGACTGGTTTCGGTACGCATTGACCCGGAGACGGGGGAATACGCGGGGGCGGACAACAGCAACGCGATATTTGAAATATTCCGTGAAGAGTATGCACCGCAACCACCGATGCAGGACGGTGCTACCGAGTCGACGCCGACTGATTCGACAACCACCGGCGGCGAACTGCCGGCACAGTTGTTTTGACCGCCGATGGCCCGGCGCACGCATCCTGACAGCCGCCTGCGTCAGCAACTGGCCCAGGAGGCGGCAAAGTTGATGAGTGATACCGGCTTGCGTGATTTTGCTCTGGCCAAACGCAAGGCGGCAGAAAAGCTGCATCTGCCACACAATACGCGAAACCTCCCCAGCAACCAGGATATCGAGCAGGCACTGATGGCGTATCAACGCCTGTTCCGGGGCACCTCCCAGGCTGAGGCCCTGCAAGGATTGCGACAGAATGCCCTGCATGCCATGCGGCTACTTGAGACATTTCGCCCCAGACTGGTCGGTGCGGTATTGTACGGCAGTGCCGATGAACACAGCCCGATTAACCTGCATCTGTTTGCCCATACGGCTGAAGAGGTCGGACTGTTTTTGATGGAACAGAATATCCCTTGCCAGCTTGACGATCGGCGTGTGAAGTTTTCCCCGGGCCGCTTCCGCAGCCTGCCAGTGTATCGATTCGTGGCCGGGGAGCATAAGATTGAACTTACCGTTTTCCCCTACGACGACATCCGCCAGGCACCCTTGAGCCCGGTTGATGGCCGCCCCATGGCACGTGCAGATATCGATGAGGTCAAACGCCTGATAAATGCCCACAATGCGGCACATTAGCGTGTGCCTGCGGTTGACCGCTAGAGGCTGCTGATATCCTCCCGCACCCCTGCGGCAGAGCGCTCAAATGCCGCCCGTTCATCAGCATCCAGGGGTAGATCCACCACCTGCTCCACACCATTTCTTCCCAGCACAGCAGGGACGCCCAGCGCGATATCACGCTGCCCGTATTCACCGTCCAGCACCGCGACACTGGGAATAATGCTGCGCCGGTCATTGGCGATGGCATCCAGCATCTCCGTGATCGCGGCAGCCGGTGCATCGTAGGCGCTGCTGGTTTTTCGCAGGGCAAGGATCTCGGCACCGCCCTGGCGGGTACGCTGGATAATGCGTTCCATCGCCTCATGCTCAATGAACTGCCCTACGGGTATTCCCCGTATCGTGGTGTAGCGCGACAATGGCACCATTGCATCCCCATGCCCTCCCAGCACCATCGCCGAGATATCCTGGGCGGCAAAACCGCTTTCCAGCGCAATAAATGCCGCCATGCGTGCCGCATCCAGCGCCCCGGAAAGTCCGAACACCCTGGAGCGTTCCCACCCCGTTTGCTGCCATGCCCTGTAGGTCAGCACATCAACCGGATTGGAGACCAGCAGCAGCATCGCCTCCGGTGCCAGGCGCTGCACATCGGCCACTACCGAATCGATGATGCGAACGTTGGTATCAAGCACGTCCGAGCGCGACATACCTGGTTTTCGTGGAATGCCCGCCGTCACCACCACAATTTGCGCATCGCCCATAATATCCGGCTTCTCACTGCCTAGCAGACGGGTGTCAAAGTCGAACAGGCTGGCCGTCTCCTGTATATCCAGCGCCGCCCCCTCGGCCGCCCCTTCGCGGATATCCACCAGCACCACCTCACGCGCCAATTCCTTTATCGCCAGCAACTGGGCACACGCCTCGCCCACGCGGCCTGCGCCGACAATCGCTATCTTCTCCATGGCATCCTCCTCGTCATCCCCCTGTTGTTCGTAATTTTATCGGGGATAGTGTTCAGGATAGGGCCTGCGGGCTACACCGCTGTCCACTGCCGCCCGCGCCACCGCGGCCGGGATATAGGTCAGCAGGCGCGGGTCAAGCGGCTTGGGAATGATGTAGTCCGGGCCAAAGCCCATACTCTCCAAACCATAGGCATCAAGTACGGAATTCACAACCGGCTCATGGGTAAGCTTGCGCAACGCCTCCACCGCCGCAACCTGCATCGCATTGTTGATACAGCTGGCCGACACGTCGAGCGCACCGCGAAAGATATAGGGGAAGCCCAGCACGTTGTTGACCTGGTTGGGGTAGTCACTGCGCCCGGTGGCCATCACGAGGTCATCACGTACGCTGTGTGCAAGCTCCGGGGCAATCTCCGGGTCGGGATTGGACAGCGCGAACACCACCGGCCGCTCAGCCATGGATGCAAGCATCGACGCGCTCATAAGGTTGGGACCCGACAGGCCGATAAAGACATCCGCCCCGACAATGGCCTGCTCCAGGGTGCGCAGTTCCGTGTCCAGGGCAAAAGCAAACTTGTAGGGATTGAGATCGTGCCGGCCGCTGTGTATCACCCCCTGGCGGTCAACCATGTAGATGTTGCTCTTGCGAATACCGAGAGATACCAGCAGGCGCATGGAGGCGATCGCCGCGGCACCGGCGCCAAGACAGACCACGCGAACCGCTTCAGGTGATTTACCCTGCAGTTCAAGTGCGTTGAGGATGCCGGCAGCGGTGATAATGGCCGTACCGTGCTGGTCGTCATGGAACACGGGGATATCCAGCCGCTCCATCAGCGCTTGCTCTATCTCAAAGCAGTGGGGGGCTGCAATGTCCTCCAGGTTGATGCCGCCAAAGCCGGGCGCGATACGCGCTACCGTGTCGATAAACGCCTCCGGGCTCTCAGCCGCCACCTCAATATCGAACACATCAATACCGGCAAAGCGCTTGAACAGCACCCCCTTCCCCTCCATTACCGGTTTGCTTGCCAGCGGCCCGGTATTGCCCAGGCCCAGCACCGCCGAACCATCGGTGATAACGGCAACCAGGTTGCCCTTGTTGGTGTAGCTGCAGGCTTCATTGGGGTCGGCAACAATGGCCCGTACCGGCGCGGCGACACCCGGGGTATAGGCCAGACTCAAATCGTACTGGGTTTCACACGGCTTGGTGATCTCTGTGGTGACCTTGCCCGGCACCGGCTGGGCATGGTATTCGAGCGCCTTGCGCTCAAATTCTCTCGCTTTTGTCTCGTCGCTCATCAATCAATGACTCGTTCACTTCACAATCTTTATCCAGTTACCGGGCACCGGTTCACCCTTGGGGTACTTGTCATTGAGTAACCGCAGGTGTTCTTCGGCATGGTGTTTGAGCGACGTACGCCTTGCCAGCTCGGCAAAATGCTCCCCCTGTTTCACCTTCACCAGTTTGATGCGTTGCGGTTCGGCCAGGGGCCTTTCATCCTCTTTTATTGGATGGAGGCTGCTTGCCGTTTTTACAAACTTCGCGTCGAATTTTTCAAACTGCTTCTCATCCCTGGCAACGGCGGCAAAATAAAAAGCGTGGTCGTCCTTGAAGATCACTCCGATACGCCCGCGCAACCGGCTGAGACCCAGCCGCAACCATGTCACGCCGGTATAGCCCTGAAGCCCATGGTGATTGAGCCCCTCCCCCTGCTCCAGCGACTCGATCTTGAAATGCTTTAACAATGCACTCTTCGGCGTTCCCTTTTGCGGCTTCTTCCCCAGCGCCAGCTCAAAACGCGCCTGCTCGTCTTTCGCCTCAGCCACCAGACGCTCACTCAGATTATGCAGCGTCCAGCCGGTCGGAAATTGCATCGCAATCCCCAGGTCACGGTGGTAGAAGGCGTTGTCATGAATCATTCCCTCCCTGGCACTGTTGCCGAAGACCAGGCCATCCTGCAGCTTGAGCATGCCCTCGCGGTTGGCAGGCCGCGTAACCCGACGTCCATCGAATTTTTTCGCCTCGGCCACCACCTGCTGCAGGCGCGTATCGTTATCGGGATGGGTGGCAAAGACGCCGTGGTAGACCCGCGGCTGCCTGTTCTCTTCCCGGGCCCGCTGCTGCTCAAACAGCTCCTGGTTTTTCAGTACCCGTATCACCCCGATCATGGCGTTGCTGTCGTAGCCGCTGCGCGCCAGGTACTCCGCCCCCAACCGGTCCGCCTCCAGCTCATGGTCGCGGCCGTAGCCGCGGATGAGCGCGGTGCCGAGGGTACCGAGAAGATCCTGTGCAGCCTGGCTGCGCAGTTCGGGGAGAAAGATGGCGCCGATGTTCATGCCGATCTGCGTGGCCGAGGCGGCACTGAGCTGGCGTACGCTGTGGCGGGCGGTGACATGGCCGATTTCATGGCCCAGCACCGCTGCCAGTTCGGCCTCGGAATTGAGATAGGCCAACAGGCCACGGGTAATGTAGATATAGCCCCCGGGCAAGGCAAAGGCGTTCACCTCGTTGCTGTCGAGCAGGGTAAAGCGAAACTTCAGATGGCCGCGGTGGCTCTTGGCCGCCACCTGCCTGCCGATGCGCTGCACATATTGTTTCAGCGCGGCATCGTCATAGGCACCGTACTTTTTAACGATATTCGGGTGTTCCTTGCGGCCCAGCGCAAGCTCCTGCTGTTCGGACATCAGCACAAAATCGCTGCCGCCACTGACCGGGTTGGTGGCACAACCGGACAGCGCGGAAACAAGGCCAAGAGCGCCACTCAAAACAAGGGGGTAAAGCAGGTTACGCACTATGTTTTCCATCACTTCAGTATTTCCAGAGAGGCCGGATGACGCAGGGTGATCACCGACTGTCCCTTATGGTAGTTCACCCAGCCACGGGCAACCACTCGTCTGCCCTTCAGCGAGTCAGGCGCATATTCGCTAAACCGTTCCAGATTCGACCGGGGTATGCGTAACGCGACATTGCCCTCCAGGTTAAGCCAGAGCGACTTGCGGCTGCGGCCGATACGTACCACCCGGCCGCTTACAAATCGAAAACCGCGCACATCGCGGCCCACATCACGACTGGCCAGGGGGCGAAAGTGCTCCTGCCCCCAGATACCCTCGCCGTCCCTGCGCGCCGCACGCTCAACATCGAAGTAGCACTTCTGGTTCCACTCGTTGGGCGGTACCACCAGCGCGGCGGCCAGCCCCCGCTGGAGCAGACCGACATTCAGACTGTGGCCATCGGGCAGGTAGGGGTGTGCCAGCAGGCGACCATAGCGGTCATGCCCCTCCCTGTCATGGCGCAGACCGAGCCGGTAGCCATGGTGTTGCAGCATCCGCTCAACGGCGCGCGTCGCCTCATCGGCGAGGGGCTCGGCGGGCCGCTCCTCGCGGGCCCGTTCCGGCGTGTTGATACCGATAAAGCGCAGCTTGCGTCCGTCCGCCAGGCGCACGGTATCCCCGTCATACACATGGGCGACCACTACCTGCTCATCAATCCGGTCCACCGGGCAGCGGGGCGCCGCCCATGCCACCCCGACACACAGGACCCACAGTCCCATAAACAACAAAGGGGCGCCCTTGCGGTACGCCCCTTTGCGATGCAGCCTGTCAGCCACGGGATTATTTTTTCATGCCGTACTTCTGACGGAACTTGTCGACACGACCGGCGGTATCAACAATCTTCTGCTTGCCGGTGAAGAAGGGGTGGCAGGCAGAGCACACATCCAGGGTCAGGTCGTGGCCCGCGGTGGAACGGGTCTGGAAGGTATTACCGCAGCTGCAGCTAACCTTGATGTCACTGTATTCGGGGTGGATATCGGGTTTCATGGTCAAAGCCTCATCTTTCACTGTATGCCGCTACCCGATCACATACCAGGCACCGCATACCCTAATGGAACGCGCGATCATACGTAAAAGCGCCGGCTCCGGCAAGCCCCTCCCGCAACAGGATACGGTTAGCGGTGCAGCAGGCAGACTACCGTGTCCCAGGCACGCGTTCCAGGCCTGGGGCCGTTATTCAACGTCGCCTGCAAACCCTATTCACCGAAAAAGGCCTCCCACATCATCCCACTTGGACTGATACGGGCGGCCATGGGAGCGCTCGCTGCCAGCGGCACGCATGGCATCAATATCATGGGCGTAGGTCGATTGGACATCACAACCTACCATTGCCTTTACATCCATCGGTTAACCAAGAATAGTCCCGTCTATTGCCGGCATCGGAAAAGGCTGGTCTATGCTTACAGAAGAGAGAAAACCAGAACCAATACTTATGACAGTGAAGCACCGCAACTACCGCCTGCAATATGACTATGAGGGGCACGATGCCCCCTCCATCAAGCAGTCGCTGGCCAACCGCATGATCTACACCGTGGGCAAGGACAACTACACGGCTACAGAGCGTGACTGGTATCACGCCACCGCCTACATGGTACGGGATCGCCTCATCGAGCGCTGGATGGAGACCATGCGCAATTACTATCGCAAGGACGCCAAACGGGTCTATTACCTGTCGCTGGAATTTCTCATCGGCCGTACCCTGCGCAACAGCCTGCTCAACCTGGGATTCGCTGAAGAGGCGGAACAGGCGCTGACCGAGATGGGGCTCGACCTCGATCAGATGGAAGAACTGGAGTTTGACGCCGCACTGGGAAACGGGGGTTTGGGGCGCCTTGCCGCCTGCTTCCTCGATTCGATGGCCACCCTGCGACTGCCGGGTTACGGTTACGGCATTCGCTACGAGTACGGCATGTTCCGCCAGCAGATAGAAAACGGTCAGCAGGTCGAACAACCGGATAACTGGCTGCGTTATGCCAATCCCTGGGAATTCCCACGCCCGGAGGTACTGTACCAGGTGAAATTCTTCGGTCGGGTTGTCCATTATCCAACAGAGGACGGTACACTGCGCTACCACTGGATCGACACCGAAGAGGTCATGGCCATGGCCTACGATACCCCGGTCCCCGGTTACGGTGTCCCGACCGTGAACAACATGCGTCTTTGGTCTGCCAAGGCAAGCCGTGACTTCGACCTGCACTACTTCAATGCCGGCAACTACATCAAGGCCGTGGAGGATAAAACCAGTTCGGAAAACCTCTCCAAGGTACTCTACCCCAGCGACAGCACCGTGACCGGCCGGGAACTGCGGCTGAAGCAGCAGTACTTCTTTGTCAGCGCCTCACTGCAGGACATTCTCTACCGCTTTTTGAAACAGCACGACGACCTGGCGCTGTTGCCACAGAAGGTGGTCATTCAGCTGAACGACACCCATCCTGCGATCGCCATTCCCGAGTTGATGCGCATTCTGGTCGATATCCACCATATCGATTGGCAACAGGCATGGGACATCACCACCGAGACCTTCTCCTACACCAACCACACCCTGCTGCCCGAGGCACTGGAAACCTGGCCGGTAGCGCTGTTCGAGTCGATGTTCCCGCGCCACCTGCAGATCATCTATGAAATAAATCAGCGCTTCCTCACCGAACTGATGCACCGCCATCCCGGCGATGTCGAACTGCTGAAACGCCTCTCCATCATCGACGAGGAGAGCGGCCGGCGCGTGCGCATGGCCCACCTGGCCATCATCGGCAGCCACCGGGTTAACGGGGTCGCCGCCCTGCATACCACCCTGCTGAAGGAGAAGATATTTCCTGACTTCAATGCCTTCTTCCCGGGGAAGTTTATTAACGTCACCAACGGCATCACACCCAGGCTGTGGCTCAACCAGGCCAACCCGAAGCTGACTGCGCTGTTGACCTCGAAACTCGGCAAGGGCTTTATCACCCGGCTCGAGCGCCTGGAACAGCTTGCCGGGTACTGCGATGACGCTGAGTTCATCGATGCCTTTCGTCAAGTCAAACAGGCCAACAAGCAGCGGCTCACAGGACTTATTCAGCATCACCTTGGGTTAGCTGTCGACCCGGAGTCGATGTTCGACGTACAGATCAAGCGCATCCATGAATACAAGCGCCAGCTGCTCAACGTACTCCACTGCATCACCCTGTATAACCGTATCCGCCACGGCACGGCACAGCACAGTGTCCCGCGAACCATCATCATTGCGGGCAAGGCGGCACCGGGATACACCATGGCAAAGCTGATCATCAAATTGATCAACGATGTCGCTGACATCATCAACCACGACCCACTGATAGCGGAACGGCTTAAACTGGTTTTTATCCCCAATTATGATGTCACCACCGCCACTGACATTATTCCCGCAGCCGACCTGTCACAGCAAATCTCCACTGCCGGAACCGAGGCCTCCGGCACAGGAAACATGAAGTTATCGCTCAACGGTGCCCTGACCATCGGCACCCTCGATGGTGCCAATGTCGAGATCCGTCAGGCTGTCGGTGAAGAGAATATCTTTATCTTCGGACATACCGTAGAGTCGCTCAATCAACTGCAGAACGAAGGCTACCGCCCTGCCGATTACTATCGCGACGACGCTGAACTGCATGAAGTACTGGACATGATCGGAGCAGGCTATTTTTCGCCCGAAGAACCCGCACGCTTCCGCCCCATCATCGACAGCCTGTTACAGGACGACCAGTATCGGCTGCTGGCCGATTACCGCAGCTACATCGAATGCCAGGAGCAGGTCGATGCACTCTATCAGAATACGATGGCATGGCAGCGCAAGGCGATTCTCAATGTCGCGCATATGGGCCGGTTTTCATCCGACCGCACAATCAATGAATATGCAAATAATATCTGGGGGGTCGAGCCGGTGTTGGGGGATTAAGGGTGAAGGGTGAAGGGTGAAGGGTGAAGGGTGAAGGGTGAAGGGTGAAGGGTGAAGGGTGAAGGGTGAAGGGTG
>JBFEUI010000040.1:0-22100 GCA_041547565.1 Thiohalomonadaceae bacterium | reverse complement strand
GTCGGCGATGATGGGGATCTCGCGCCCCACCAGCGGCAGGGTGATGGTCCTGCCGACCAGCTCCCGGTAACGCTCGTCCTCGGGATGCACCGCCACGGCCGTGTCGCCCAGCATGGTCTCGGGGCGGGTGGTGGCGACCACCAGGTGGCCCGAGCCGTCGGTGAGCGGATAGCGGAAGTGCCACAGGTGACCCTGCTCCTCCTCGCTGATCACCTCCAGATCGGAGACGGCGGTGTGCAGTACCGGGTCCCAGTTGACCAGGCGCTTGCCGCGGTAGATGAGCCCTTCATTATAAAGCCGGACGAAAACCTCCTTGACCGCCTCCGACAGCCCCTCGTCCATGGTGAAACGCTCGCGCGACCAGTCGGGGCTGGCACCCATGCGGCGCAGCTGGCGGGTGATGTGGCCGCCGGACTCGGCCTTCCACTCCCACACCCGCTCGATGAATGCCTCGCGACCCAGGTCGTGGCGTGTCTTGCCCTCGCCGTTGAGCTGGCGCTCCACCACCATCTGGGTGGCGATACCGGCATGGTCGGTGCCCGGTTGCCACAGGGTGTTGTCGCCCCGCATGCGGTGGTAGCGGGTCAGCGCATCCATGATGGTGTCCTGGAAGGCATGGCCCATGTGCAGGGTGCCGGTGACGTTCGGCGGCGGGATCATGATGCAGTAGGCATCCTTGTTGTCGCCCTGTTCGCTTTTGGGGGCGAAGTAGCCGTTCTCTTCCCAGGTCTGGTACCAGCGTTGCTCGATGGCGTGAGGGTTGTAGGATTTTTCCATGTTATTCAGTCTGTTATCGAAAATAATGTCACAGGGCACGATGTCGGGCAGGCAATTATATCAGAGCGCCGGTTGGCATGGGATTGTTGTGGCACCGGCCGAGGGCGGCACCCCTGTCAGTCGCTCGTTTGCAGCCGTTTTTTTATCTTTTCCAGCAGGTAGGCCAGCGCCGTGGCAGTGAGGGCGAGCAGAATAATGGCGAAGGCGACGGACAGCTGGCTCAGCCGTTGCGGCGCCAGCACCAGCACGGCTCCCAGTCCGAGCATCATCAGGCCCGACAGCAGTTTCAGCAGGCGTCCCTCGTGGGCCTGCAGTTTGCGCGCCCCGAGGGTGAGGGCGAACAGGGTCACGATGATAAACAGCGGGATGACGTAGATGACGTTGTAGGCGACAAGATAGAGGTAATAACTGCCGCCAGGCAGCTGCTCCAGTGTCAGCAGCCGTGTATAGACCATCGGCAGCCCGGAGGTGCACAGCAGCTCATAGCTGTTGACCGTGACGGCCAGCACCACGGTGCCGACGGTAAGGGGTAGCAGCCTGTCGGTGTGGAGCAGGCGCCGCATGCGCTGGAACAGCCCCGGCTTGTTCTGCTCGGCGATTGACAGTGACGGGCCGCGGCCGGGGGCAAAGTAATCCTTGATGTTCACCAGCGCCATGACGACGGCGATGGCCCCGGCTAGCGTGGTGATCCACACGACCTGCTCCACCAGCAGGAAGACATTCAGCCAGGTGGCCATGAACAGGAAGTAGATCAGGCCGGAGAACAGCACGAACACCCCGCCGATGAAAAAGATGCGTTTGCGACTTTTGGCGTGGACCAGCAGGCTGAGCAGGAACAGCAGTACAAAAAAGGCGCAGGGATTGAACGCATCGAGGCCGGCGATGGCCAGTGTCACCAGCGGCAGGGAGAGATCATCCGCTGCCATGGTGTCGAACAGGGGCAATTTGAGATTAATCTTCTGCGGCGCCAGAACCGGTGTTTCACCGGCCAGCTGACGGGCATGGCATTCGCTCAATGCCTGCCTGATGACCTGCCCGGTTGTCTCCTCGCTGTCGAAGCCGAACAGGACGCGGCCACAGAAGAAGAAGGCGGGTACCGAGCGGGGTTGCTGCCCGAACAGTGCGGCCATTTCGCGAAAGCGCTGGCGGTGCTCCGGGTGATGCTCCAGCCCGTAGGAGTGCAGTGTCAGCCAGTCCAGTTCGGCAGCCAGTTTTTGCATTGCCGGACGGGCAACCTGGCAGTGGGGACAGCGCTCCGACCAGAAAAAATAGAGCTCTATATTCTGCTTGCCGCTCTCATCCACGCTGCCCCATAGCGCGGTGCTGTCCGTGGCATGGGCGCTGAGACTGCACAGCAGTGTGCTCAGGAGCAGGAAGGTAAGGCGTGCGAGCATGCGTACCGGGCCAGCTGGTGCAGGGGCTTAGGTGTCGGGCTTGAAGCCGGGCAGCAGCCGCTCCATCTCCGAGAGCAGACGGCTTCTGAGCTGCTCGCGCAGCTTGGGAAGCTCGCGTTCGATCAGCGTATCGACCAGAAGCTCCACCTCTTCCCGTTCAGGGGCCTCTTCTCCCTCCAGTTCATCGATTAACGCCTGGGCGCCCTCTGGCAGCTGATCGCCGGTGAAGACCACCTCGTCGAGAAGCGGTGGAGCCGCCTCCTGTTCCCCGGCGGTATCCGTGAGGATATCTTTCAGCATGGAATCATCGACGGCCTCGGAGAGGGTGGGAATGTCGTCCGAGGCTGTATCGGGTGTCTCCTCTACGGCAGCCTCCTGTGTTTCAAAAGTGCTGGTCGTATCCTCCATCTCGTTATCGGCCTGCGTGGCGGATACACCCTGCGGCTCGGGAATGAGCACATTTTCCTCGGGCTCGGGAATGAGCACGTTCTCCTCGGGTTCGGGGACAATCTCATCATGCGAGGGTGCTATCTCCGGCACTGCGGCGCCAAGTTCCTCGTTATCAGCAGGTTTCGCTGCCTCAACCTCGGGGATTTGCGCTTTTTCTGCGGGGGGAGAGTAGGGTTGGGGCGACAGATGCTCCAGGTAGTCGCTGTCCAGCTCATCGTCGAGCAGCTGTTTCAGCGAATCGAGCTCATCGAGGATCGCATCAGGATCGTCGTCCCTGCCCAGTGTGGATTTATTGTGTTCCTTGTCGCCGATCATCTTAATTGCTATAGCTCGTGTGTATTCAGAGGATAGCCCCTTTCGCGGTAGAAACGAAACCGTTCCCGCCCCAGCTTTTTCGCTTCCTCATCGTTGCTGATAATTTCAGCCACCCTGTGGAAGCGGCTGAAAAACAGCGGCACCTCGGGGCTCAGGTTGATGAGGACATCATCGTGGTCACGGGGTTCCGTCCCGTGGCCGATGAGTACCGGCACCTCGGCCTCGGGTGAATTATCGTCGATCCGGGCATGCGGCACGAAGCTTCCGGCTCGAAAGGTCCAAAGCAGCTGGTCGATGTGCTCTGCCTGTTGCGCATCGGCGGTATGCACATAGACCCTGTTGCCTTGGCTGTAGGCCTTTTCGGCCACGCGACATGCCAGCTGCTGACCGTCGTTTGGGTTGTCCTGCTGCAGAATATAAAAATCGACGCGGGTCATATCACCAGATACAAGTTATAAGAGAAAAGATACAAGGAAAGCCCTCTGACAGTCGAACTCGTTACAAGTTACAGGAGATGGGATGGGGTGCTCAAGGCTGCAAAATTGTGTGTTCTGTCGCCAGAGCTCTTTATTTCCTTTTCTCTTGTACCTTTATAACTAATATTCCGTTACTTGCCACGATCCGCTTTGTCAATCAGGTATTGTGTCAGTAACGGCACCGGGCGGCCGGTGGCGCCCTTCTCCGCACCGCTGAGCCAGGCTGTTCCGGCTATATCCAGATGCGCCCAGTTGTACTCTTTGGTGTAGCGGCCCAGGAAGCAGGCAGCGGTAATGGTGCCGGCCTCGCGACCGCCAATGTTGGCCATGTCGGCGAAGGGGCTCTTCAGTTGCTCGTCGTACTCCTCCCACATGGGCAGGCGCCAGGCCCTGTCGCCGCTCCGGGTACCCGCCGCCAGCAGTGCATCAGCCAGTTCGTCGTTATTGCTCATCAGGCCGCACGCGTGCTTGCCGAGCGCAATGACGCAGGCGCCGGTGAGTGTGGCGATGTCGATGACCACCTCCGGATCGAATTTCTTTGAATAGGTCAGGGCGTCACAGAGTATCAGACGGCCCTCGGCATCGGTGTTGAGGATTTCGATGGTCTGGCCCGACATCGAGGTCACAATGTCCCCGGGTTTGTTGGCGGCGCCGTCAGGCAGGTTTTCGGAGCTGGGCACCACACCGACCACGTTGATCGGCAGTTCCATTTCGGCGATGGCCCTGATGGTGCCGAAGACGCTCGCGCCGCCGCACATGTCGTACTTCATTTCGTCCATTGCCGCGGCGGGCTTCAGGGAGATGCCGCCGGCATCGAAGGTCAGGCCCTTGCCCACCAGTACCACCGGCTTGTGCTTGCCACGGGCGCCCTTGGCCGCTCCCTGTCCACGGTACTCCATGACGATGAGTTTGGCCGGCTGCCGGCTACCGCGTGAGACCGAGAGCAGTGAGCCCATGCCGAGCTTCTCCATCGCCTTCTCATCCAGTACGGTGGTTTTGATGCTGGCGTATTTGCGCCCCAGGGCGCGTGCCTCCTTTGCCAGGTAGGAGGGGGTGCAGACATTGCCGGGCAGGTTGGCCAGGTCGCGGGTCAGTGCCGTGCCCGCTATAATTGCGGTGCCCTGTTTGATGGCACGGTTGATCTGTGCGCTTTCGCTGCGTCCGGATGTCAGGAAAAACACCCTGCGCAGGGCCGGCTTCTCACTCTCCTTGCGTGCCTTGGCGCCTTTCATCTGGGTGAAACTGTATAGGCTGTTGCCAAAGGCCTCGATGAGGCAGCGTGTCTTCCAGATGCTGTCGCGCCCCTCCACGTCAAGTTCGTTCAGGCTGCACAGGGCATCCTTGGCGGCCGAGCCTTTCACTGCGGCGGCAGCGGCCGAGGCGGCCTTGCGAAAGTCGCGTTCGCTGAGCGTTTTTTCCTTGCCGCCACCGACCAGCAGGATGCGCTCGCTGCCGATACCGGCAATGTGGTGCAGCATCAGCGTATCGCCGGCGTCCCCTTTCATGTCGCCGTTTTTCACTACGCGTGCGATGGCACCGGCGCTGGCCTTGTCCAGCTTCTTTGCAGTGGGGCTGAGCTTGCCGTCGGTGCGGACAGCGACAATGATACAGCCGGTGCGCTGGCTTTCGGGCGTGCCGCTTTTGGTGCCGAAATTCATGATTTACTCCTGATTTGTGCAATGCGTGTAGTTTAGTTATGCGAGGGTATAACGTAAACTGCGGGGCAATGATAACCCGTTACGGTTCCGTTTATCGTACTGCTGAATGATCATTCAACGCTACATCTTCCGTGAAATCGGCCTGACCTTTGCCGGGGTGAGCACGCTGCTGGTGTTGATGTATCTCAGCGGCACCTTCGTGCGCCTGCTGGCCGAGGCGCTTGAGGGGGATTTTCCCACCGACCTGCTGTTTGCGCTGTTTGCGCTCAAGGGGGGCGGCAACATCGTCTTTATTCTGCCCTTGTCGCTGTTTCTTGCCGTCATGCTGGCGCTGGGACGGCTCTACCAGGACAGCGAGATGGCCGCAATGCAGGCCTGCGGTGTCGGGCCGGGTGTGTTTTTCAGAAGCGTTGCGATGATTTCGCTGCTGGTGGCCTCGCTGGTCGGGGTGATGACCCTCTACATCACACCCATGGCCGAGGACAGGAGCTATGCCTTGCTGGATGAGGCCAAGACACGTCCGGAGTTTGACACGCTGGCCAAGGGCCGTTTCACTCCGCTGGGCGATAACGGCCCGCTGATCTATGTCGAGGAGCGCAAGGGTGATGGGGATAATGTGAGCGGTGTCTTTGCCCAGTTTCGGGAAAACGGGCGCGATATCGTCTTTACCGCCAAGCGTGCAACAAAAAGGGTGGAGCCGGAGAGCGGTTATGTCTATCTCGTCCTGCATGACGGCTTTCGCTATGACGGCAAACCCGGACAGCGCAACTACCGTATGCTGCAGTTCGAGGAGTACGGCTTCCGTCTGCGGGACCGTAAGGTGGTGGCGAGCCAGCGGCCACGTCACGCCATCGGCAGTCGCGAGCTGATGAGCAGCAGTGATGCGGATGATGCGGCAGAGCTGCAATGGCGCGTGGCCATCCCAGTCAGCACGGTGCTGCTCGCCTTTCTGGCCGTGCTGTTGAGCAAGACCTCGCCCCGCAGCGGGCGTTTTGGCAAGATGTTTGTCGGCATTGTGGTCTATCTGGTCTACAACAACCTGTTGACGGTGGCCCGTTCCTATATCGGCAAGGGGGTGCTGCCCGCCGAGATCGGTTTCTGGCTGGTGCATGCGGCAATGGTGCTGGCAATTGTTGTGCTCTATCGGCGCCAGCAGAGCATGGGCAAGGCCAGGGCCGTAAAAGAGGTGGCCACGGCATGAAACTGCTCGATCGCTATATCGGCAGCACGGTAATGGTGCACATGGCGGCGGTCATGCTGGTGCTGCTGGTGATTTACCTGTTCACCACAGTGGTGGCCGAAATGGGCTATGTCGGCAAGGGCGACTACCAGTGGTTTCACGCCATCCTGTACAGCATGATGCTGCTGCCCCGGCAGGCCTATGAACTGTTCCCGCTTATCGCGCTGCTCGGCACCATGCTGGGGCTAGGGGCGCTGGCCAACCGCAGTGAACTGACCGTGATGCGGGCGGCGGGGGTGTCGGTGGGGCGCATCTCCGCCTCGGTGATGCGTGTCGGTATCCCGGCGGTGGTGCTGATCGCGGTTGTCGGCGAGTTTGTGGCGCCGGTGCTGGAGAAGGAGGCGATTGCCTATCGCCTGAAGGCGATTACCAAAAATGTCGCGGTGCAATCCTCGGGCAACATCTGGGTGAAGAAGGGCGATACCTTCATCAATGTACGCAAGCTGCTCTCCAACGACACGGCAAAAAATATCTTTTTTTATCGTTTCGACGATAACAACGAGTTGCTTGAATCGGCCTTCGCCAGGAGCGCCAGCTACCGCGACGGCGTGTGGCATCTGGTCGATGTGGCGAAAAGCACCTTCCGCGAAGGACACGTCTATGCCGAACATCTTCCGATGGAGATGTGGGACAGCGACATCACGCCGGGGGTCATGAACATTGCCATGATCTCGCCCGAGAACATGGCGATTAGCGAACTGTTCGGTTACGTCTCCTACCTGCGGGAGAACCAGCTCGAGTCGCAGCGCTACGAGTTTTCCTTCTGGTTGCGTATTTTTATGCCCTTCGCGGCGGGCGGGATGATCCTGCTGGCAATACCGTTTGTGTTCGGTTCATTGCGCAGCGTGACTGTGGGCCACCGCATCATGGTGGGGGCACTGCTGGGCATCACCTTCTATATCGGTAACGCGGTGATCGGCCGTATGGGTTCGGTCTATGATTTTCCGCCGCTGCTGAGTGCGGCGGTACCCATCGTGCTGGTCTACGCGCTGTGGATGGTGATGCTGCGGCGGGTGTTCTAACGACGCTCCGCGGGCAGATAAAAGGCGGTGACGCGTCCGCTGTTATCGGGGGTGGAGGGTACCAGCGTGCTGTCCAGTCGCCACAGACCGAGCTTGCCCAGATCGCGCCGTTTCGCTATCCAGTCTCCCTTCTCGAATTGCTCCACGTACAAACAGAGGCGCTCTGTCGGCAGCGGCTGTTCCTGTCGCCAGATGTGGTACTGGTTGAAGCGCGTTGTGTCGGGTGTGCTGGCGCGCAAGGCATCCCCCAGCTTCAATGCCAGCATCGAGGCGGTCTGCAGCTTGTTGCCCAGCACGATGCAGCGGCCCGGCATGTTTTTTTCCGACTCAATGCGCTGCAAGCGCTCGTGCAGTACCTTGCCGACCTGCTGCCAGCCGTAGGCCTGGCTCAACTGGGTGCGCTGTGCCGGAATGCGACTGTCGAGCAGCTGCAGCCAGTGCGGGAAGCGCAGCAGGTTGACCAGAACAAGGCTCAGGAGGAATGCAGCGATCAACGGGATGTAGCGTTTCGCTGATGGAGCCGTGCGCAACAGCCAGGCATCCAGTACCCCGGCCAGGAGGATGGTGCCCGGCACGTAGGCGGCGACCGGCCAGTTGGGGTGTGATTTGGCGCTCAGCCCGGCCAGGCCAAACACCAGCAGGGGCAGCCAGAAACCGGCCAGCAACTGGTGGTAGAAGACCGGTGTAGCCATGTCGATGTGCCGTTTTACGATGAAACCGGACACGGCCATGACAATCAGTGTCCAGGGCATCACCGCGGCCATCTGTCCGGCGAGAAACTGCATGAAAAATGCCCCTGCGGACTGTTCATCCGAGACCTGCACGCCGTGATGAAACTGGAAAGAGAAGGAGATCCACTCATGCTGGTAATTCCAGAGCAGCACGGGTGAGAAGGCCGCCAGCGCTACCACCACACCCAGCCAGGGCAGGGGGGTGGCAAGATAGCGCCGACCGGCACGGCTGAGCAGCAGTGGCACAAACAGCGCCAGCGCCACCAGCGCCCCCGGGTACTTGGCCAGTACCGTCAGGCCGATGGCCAGCCCCGCTGCCAGCCAGTAGAACGGTCGGTCGTACCTTATCGCCCGGTAGGCCAGGTAGTAGCTGATCCAGGTGAGCAGCACCATCGGTGTGTCGGGGGTGACGATATGGAAGCCCACCTGCATGATCGGCAGGCTGCACCAGATCGCCAGCGCCAGGTGGCCTGCCGAGCGGCGTTGAAACAGTTCACTGGCAAGGCGGTAGGCAAACCCGGCGCCGATGAACCAGCCCGCCACGGCAGGCAGGCGTATCGCCCAGTCGACGTTGCCGAACAGTTCAGTGACGGGGCGTATCATCCATGCCACAAGCGGTGGATGATCGTAATAGCCCAGTTCCGGCCGTTGTGACCACACCCAGTAATAGGCCTCGTCCGGCAGCAGACCGATACCCAGCCAGGCGCCCAGGTTGCCGGCCAGCGTCAACGCGACAAGCAGGAGCAGCCATGAAGGCACAGATTCGGTGTTGTTGTACGTCAAAGGTGGATAACCGCGGGTTCAGCCAGTGGCGCGATAGTAGCAATATTGCCCGGGAACTGCCATGCGCCCGGCTTGTCTGTTATAAGTAGCGCTTCGAGCGTGTATTCATCGACGGCACTTTTTTCTGGGCGCACTTTCGATAACAACCGGGACAAACCATTGCGCATATTCGTATCCATTTTCCTCCTGTTCATGGCGGCGAGCGTATCCGCCGACGAGGTCATCTTTCCCTATCGGGCCACCTATACGGTACAGCTGGGCAGTTTCGAGGTCGGCACCATGAAGCAGTCGCTCCACTACGACGGCCGCTCACGCCTGGTACTGGAGACCACCATGTCCACAACAGGCCCCATGTCGTGGTTCAAGGACGATACCGTCTATGAGCGCACGGTATGGGCCGAAGACGAAGGTGAGATGAAGTCGATTGAGTACCGCTATCACTTTGATGGCCGTGGCGAGAAAGTGCGCGAGTGGGTGCGGTTTGACTGGAATGAAGGTGCCTACAAGGCATTTTTTGACGGTAAAAAGATCAGCAGGCCGCTGCCGCAGGGTGTCTACGACAAGCTGCTCTACCAGGTGGCGATGCGCCATGAACTGGATAACGGCAAAAAGGCGTTGCAGTACCGCGTGGTGAACAAGGATAAAATCGACCTGCTCAAGATGCAGGTCATAGGCAGCGAACCGATCACCACCCCCTTTGGCAAGTTCAACACCGTGAAAATCCGCAAAGGCAGCACGATCATCTGGTGTGCGCCGGAGCTGGGTTATCTGCCGGTGCAGTTGCAGAAGGAGGAGAACGGCGTAACGGCCACCAGCTATATCCTCAGCCTGGAGCGACGCTGAAAAAACCGCCCAGGGATCACCGTTCGTAGTAGGCCGAGCCGGTGACACCGTCCGCATCAAAGGTGGTGATCACCCCTTCCGCATTATCCCCCACCAAACCGCCGTGCATGCTGCCGCTGCCGCATACCGTGCCCCAGCAGGTCGACGCCCCTGCGTTGAGCGTCAGGTTAAAGCGCGTGGTATTCGGGGTGAAGGCGTTGCTATTGAAGGTGAGGTTGAAATCCGACGCCGAGAGCATGCTGAAGGCGAGCGTGGCGGCAACGGTCTAGGATGAGAAGTCCACCGTGATCTGGCCGCTGTCCAGACTGTTGGCGGCGGTGCCGCCACTGTCAGTGGGCAGGGTGCCGCCGACCAGGTTGTAGGTGCCAATGGTGCCGGCGAGGGTGTCAAAGATGTCGGGGCTGGTCGTCAGTCCGCTAATGAAATGGTAGTGCGCCAGGCTGTCCACGGTCAGGTCGTTACCACTCCCGTCGGTGGCCGAGAAGCCGGGTGTCCAGCGCCCCCAGTGCACATCGGCGGTGGCATCGCTGCCGCTCTCGGCGAGCGAGGCGCTGCCCTTGTCGAAGGTCGGGCCGGGCCCGTCGCTCTTGAGGGCGATCAGGTTACCGTTGCTGTCATACTCGGCGTAGGTGTCGGGAAAGTCGATCCCGATCAGGCCGGCCGCGTGGACCACCGCCAGGCTGCGGTTGGCGCCAGTGAAGAATATCGGTGTACCAGACTCATCGACCTGTTCACCCACCTGGAAGCCGGAAGGGATTTCCAGTGGCTGATGGCGTGCCACCGGAAGCAGCGGCGGGGTGTCGGTCAGGCGCGGCGGGGTCTGCAGGTCGCGCACATAGACCGCCTGGCCGATCGGGACGTCCACGGTTCCCGCGGGATTGGCGACGAAGATCATGCCGTCGCTGGTGCGCACATAGAGACCGGGGGCCAGGGTTCTGCCGTAGTAGGTACAGGTGTCGGGACAGTAGACCACGGCAAAGCTGGTACCGCGGATGCCGATGGTGGCCACCGGTGTTTCGATCTTGTAGGTCTCCTTGTTGGTGCCGCCGATGGCACCGGTGATGGCACGCAGGCCGCCCTTGACCAGGCGAAAGAAGCCCTTTTCCAGGCCGTCGGTCTTGCCCTCGAAGTTGTACTCCTCGACGCGAAAGACCGTGCCCGGCTGCAGGGAGACCTTGCCGCCGTCGGTAAAGCGGATCTGCAGGCGGCCCTTGCCGGTGTCGATGGTGTCGTCCTGGAATATATCGCCGCCCCGTTTGAGCAGGCGGCTGACACCCTTGCTGTCCTCGGCGTTGACCTCGCCCTTGACGAACAGGGCCATGCCGGCCCTGGCCGAGGCATTGGCGCTGAACAGAATCAGCGCCAGCATTCCAGCATACGTGATGAGCTTTGTTCTTGTATTCACCGAATGCCTCCTGGCTACTTGAAGTCCCAGCGTGCCGTGATCTGGGCCTGGTAACGGGTAAAGTCATTGATGGGAATGTTGGACGCGTTGTGCGTATAGCGGAACTGGGGTTTCAGGTGCCACGCGTTGTCCAGCTTGTACTGCAGGCCGAGTGTGACATCGGTGGTGGTATCCTCGCGGGTTTTCAGAAACAGCGGATCGTCATCACCGTAGCTGGCCTTGATGTAGCGGGCATTGAGTTCCAGTTTGCTCTTTTCGTTCAGACTGATATCGCCACCGAGGCGCAGGCCCCAGAAGGTCCGACCCAGGTCGCTGCGGTCCGAATCCTGCTCGATGTCCTCGCCGCCGTGCAGGCCGGTGTAGAGCACCGGTGCGCCGGGCATGTCGAAGCTGTGCACCCAGGCGGCCCCCAGGCTTTGCTGATTGACATCGCGGGTCTCCTGGTCGGGATAGCGCAGTTCGGCATACTGTGCATAGAACGAGGTCTGGTTGCGTGCATTGATGACGCGGTCCCACTGGCCGGTGGCACCGGTCAGGTTGCGGTTTTGCTCGTTATCCAGCCAGAAGCCCTGGCCCTGCAGCGCGAGGGTGTAGCGGTTCTTGCCCTGGAAGAAACGCAAACCGGTAAAGGCATCGAGCGTGTCGTTGTTGTAGCTGGTCTCTGCGCTGTTTCTGCGCGTGTTGACGCTGCCGCCGAGCAGGAAGTGCGTCGTGCTGTTGACCTGGTGGGTGTAGTTCAGGCCGGCACGCAGGTTGGCAAAGCTGTCCTCACGTTCCTGGTAGGCATCATCGATGCTCAACAGCAGTCCCCCGAGCAGGGGCACCGCCACCGTGTCATCGGAGGTGGCACTGTTGACGTTGCTGTCATAGCCCAGCCCCAGTTCAACAAAGCCGCTGAAGCGGTGGCGCTCCTCGGCAAAGCGCTGTTCGATGGCGTTGAGGTAGCGGGAGATGGTCTGCCGTACCTGGGGCGGGGGCTGTTGCGCAAGCACGTCCTTGAACTCTGCCTCGGCCGCCTCGTTCTCCCCCATGAGAAAATAGGCGCGTGCCAGTTCCGCACGGGCCTGTGCATGATCGGGCTGCAACGCCAGCACACGCTCCAGCGCGAACACCGCCTCATCCGCCCGGCCGCTGTCGAGGGCCGCGATGGCAAATGCGTAATCGTAGTCCGGCAGCCCGGCTCGAATCTCCTGCAACGGTGCAAGCAGTTGGTAGGCTTCTTCGGCCCTGCCGGCCTCTACCAGCGCATGTGCCTCGTCCAACGTCTCATCGGCGATGGCATGCGTGCCATGCAGAAACAGAAAGATCAGAAAGAGAAAACCGGTGTAGCTCTTGCGCCGCTGCGCATTATGTTTGTTATGCATCGTTCAACGCAGTGCCTTTTATCAGTTTTTCACTGCGAAGCGGGCTGTCGCCGCCTCCCCAAATCCCCTTTAAGTAAAGCGGGATACGGACAATGATTCAAGTACCCTGATGCACCGGCCGCTGTGCTAGCGACCGGATTTGGGTGGCAGTTCGACCAGTACGCTCATGGAATAACGGTCGTGCCAGGTCAGTCTCTCCTTATCGATCAGCGACCACAGAAAACCCATGCCCAGTGCCGCCCAGGAAACGATTGCAGTGAAAAAACGCAGTAGCGCCTGGGTCCAGCTGATGGTGGTCCCTTCACGGCTCTGGACGCGCAGGCGCCAGGTTTTCAGGCCGAGTGTCTGGCCACCGTGGGTCCAGAACCAGGCGTAATAGAAAAAGGCCACCAGAAACATGTAGCTGATGTAAAACGGGTTGTTATAGCCGACCGGTTTTCCGCCGTTGACGGCGAGGGCAAGTGTCGCCGCAACACCGAGTACGCCGAACAGTAGTACGGCGTCATAAAGGACGGCGGCGAGGCGACGTACAAGGCGGCAGTGGGGGAGTTTTTCCGGGGATGTCTGGTTCATGGTATTCGAATTGATTGACGGGGTGGCGATTATAACATTTCGCCATTTTAAGTGGCGAGGGGCGAGTGGACAGGTGATGTTCTCCTCGTTCCTCGCCTCTTACCACTCTCCCCTCTAACCTGATAAAATCCCGTCTTTGCCACAACCGATACAGGCCGAGGATCATGCTCGTACTTCGAGGAAGCCCCGCTCTTTCCCCATTCCGCGCTGCCAAGCAGCTTTCACGCCTGCAGGCCGAGGTACCGGGCATCTCGCATCTCTATGCCGAGTTCGTCCACTTTGCCGATCTGGAAGAATCGCTGGATGACAGTGAACGGGGGACGCTGGAACGAATCCTGACCTACGGCCCGAGCCTGGCGGTGGAGCAGCCGCAGGGACAGCTGCTGCTGGTTGTGCCACGCTGCGGGACCATCTCGCCCTGGTCGACCAAGGCCACAGATATCGCCCGTAACTGCGGCATCGGCAAGGTCAGACGGCTGGAACGGGGTATCGCCTACTACCTGGCCAAGGCAGTAGGCGACCTGCCGGTTGAGGAACTCAACCAAGCTGCCGCGCTGTTGCATGACCGCATGACCGAGAGTGTGTTTGGCAGCCTTGATGAGGCCGATGGCCTGTTCGCCCAGAGCGAGCCGCAGCCCTTTGCCAGCGTTGATATCCTGACGGGGGGCAGAGAGGCGCTGGTTCAGGCCAATACCGAGTTGGGTCTGGCACTGGCGGAGGATGAAATCGACTACCTGGTGGAAAATTTCACTGCACTGGGCCGCAACCCGACCGACGTGGAGTTGATGATGTTCGCCCAGGCCAACTCCGAGCACTGCCGCCACAAGATCTTCAATGCCGACTGGGTCATCGACGGCAAGGCGCAGGAAAAATCCCTGTTCGGCATGATCCGCAACACCTACGAAAACTACTCCGGCGGCATTCTCTCTGCCTACAAGGACAACGCCGCGGTCATCGAGGGCTCGCAGGCGGGCCGTTTCTTCCCCGAGCCGGGCAGCGGTGAATACGCCTACCATCCGGAGCGGATGGAGATCCTGATGAAGGTGGAGACCCACAACCACCCCACCGCCATCTCGCCCGACCCCGGTGCGGCGACCGGCTCCGGGGGGGAGATACGTGACGAGGGGGCCACCGGGCGGGGCTCCAAGCCCAAGGCGGGCCTGACCGGCTTTAGCGTCTCCAACCTGCGCATCCCGCGTGCAGAACAGCCGTGGGAGACCGATCACGGCAAACCGGGACGTATCGTCTCGGCACTCGATATCATGCTGGAGGGACCGATCGGCGCCGCCTCGTTTAACAATGAATTCGGCCGTCCGGCCATTAACGGCTATTTCCGTACCTTCGAGGAGAAGGTGCCGAGCGCCGACGGCGAGGAGGTGCGCGGCTATCACAAACCGATCATGCTGGCCGGCGGCCTGGGCAACATTCGCACCGAGCATGTCGCGAAGGATCGTATCCCGCCCGGTGCCCAGCTGATTGTGCTGGGGGGGCCGGCGATGCTCATTGGCCTCGGTGGCGGGGCTGCCTCGTCCATGGCCTCGGGCACCAGTAGTGAGGATCTCGACTTCGCCTCGGTCCAGCGCAGCAACCCGGAGATGGAGCGCCGCTGCCAGGAGGTGATCGACCGCTGCTGGCAGCAGGGGGGGGCCAATCCCATTATCTCCATTCACGATGTCGGGGCCGGTGGCCTGTCCAACGCCATGCCCGAACTGGTGGATGATGCCGGACGCGGCGCCCGCTTCGAGCTGCGTACCATTCCCAATGATGACCCGGGGATGTCGCCCAAGGAGATCTGGTGCAACGAGGCGCAGGAGCGTTATGTGCTGGCGGTCAGCCCCGAAGACCTGGAGCGCTTTATCGCCATCTGCGAGCGCGAGCGCTGCCCCTACGCGGTGATCGGCGAGGCGACAGAGGAGCAGCAACTGGTGCTCGGGGACGGTCACTTCGATAACACGCCCATCGACATGCCGATGGAGGTGCTGCTCGGCAAGCCGCCGAAGATGCTGCGTGACGTGCACCACCGTCCCTTCCACAAGCCCGAGTTTGACACCGGGCGGGTCGATATCACCGAGGCGGCCTATCGTCTGATGCGCCTGCCGACCATTGCCGACAAACGTTTTCTCATCACCATCGGTGATCGCACCGTGACCGGGCTGGTGGCACGCGACCAGATGGTCGGTCCCTGGCAGGAGCCGGTCGCCGACTGCGCGGTGACGGCCAGCAGCTATGACAGCTATCACGGCGAGGCGATGGCCATGGGCGAGCGCACCCCGCTGGCCCTGGTCGACCATGCCGCCTCGGCACGCATGGCGATCGGCGAGGCGCTGACCAATATCGCGGCGGCACCGATTCAGAGCATCCGGAACATCAAACTGTCGGCCAACTGGATGGCCCCCGCCGGTCATCCGGGTGAGGACGCCGGATTGTACGAGGCGGTCAAGGCGGTCGGCATGGAACTGTGCCCGGCACTGGGCATCACCATCCCGGTGGGCAAGGACTCGATGTCGATGAAAACAGTATGGCAGGAAAATGGCAGAGACCACTCGGTGACCGCACCGCTGTCGCTGATCATCACCGCCTTTGCTCCGGTCACCGACGTGCGCCATACGCTGACACCCGAGCTGCGCAGCGACAGGGGTGACAGCGACCTGATTTTCATCGACCTGGGCAAGGGGCACAAGCGCCTAGGCGGCTCCTGCCTGGCGCAGGTCTACAAACAGGTGGGACACCATGCCCCGGATCTGGATGACCCGCAGCAGTTCGCAGCCTTCTTCCAGTGTATCCAGGAGATGAACAAAAAGGGGCTGTTGCTGGCCTATCACGATCGCTCCGATGGCGGGCTGTTCACCACCCTGGTGGAGATGGCCTTTGCCGGACGCGCTGGGCTCAATCTTGAACTCAAGGAACTGGGCAGCGATCCGGTTGCGGTACTGTTCAGCGAGGAACTGGGCGCAGTGCTCCAGGTGAACCACCAGGATACCGATGAGGTGCTGGCCTGGCTGCACGATGCCGGTCTCGGCAAGCACAGTTTCGTCATCGGCGAACTGCGTGAGGACGACAGGATAGTGATTCAGCACGACGGGCAGACGGTGCTGGATGAGGCGCGTGTTGACCTGCAGCGTGCCTGGTCTGAGACGACCCACCAGATGCAGGCCTTGCGCGACAATCCCGACTGCGCGAAAGAGGAGTTCGACCGGCTGCTCGACAGTGGCGATCCGGGGCTGAATGTAGAACTCAGCTACGATCTCGATGAGGATGTCGCTGCCCCCTATATTTCATCAGGCGTACGCCCGAAGATGGCGATCCTGAGGGAGCAGGGGGTCAATGGCCAGATTGAGATGGCGGCGGCCTTCGACCGGGCCGGGTTTGCCGCGCTGGATGTGCACATGAGCGATGTCATCAGCGGCCGGGTTGCGCTGGATGAATTCCAGGGGCTGGTCGCCTGTGGCGGTTTTTCCTACGGTGATGTGCTTGGTGCCGGCGAGGGCTGGGCCAAGTCGGTGCTGTTCAATGCGCGGGCGCGTGATCAGTTCGAGGCTTTCTTCAAGCGGGAGGACACCTTCGGCCTGGGTGTGTGCAACGGCTGTCAGATGATGTCCAACCTGCACGAATTGATACCGGGGGCCGAGACCTGGCCGCACTTCGTACGCAATCTGTCGGAACAGTTCGAGGCGCGCCTGTCGCTGGTCGAGGTGGTCAAGTCGCCCTCGATACTTCTGGCCGGAATGGAGGGTTCACGCATGCCGATTGCAGTGGCCCACGGCGAGGGCCGCGCCGAGTTTCGCAGCGGCCATAGCCCGGAGGAAGCGCTGCGTGGCCGCAGTGTGGCCCTGCGCTACGTAGACAATTACGGCGATCCGACCGAGATCTACCCGGCCAACCCCAATGGCTCACCGCTCGGTATTACCGGTCTGACCACCACCGATGGTCGTTTTACCATCATGATGCCCCATCCTGAGCGGGTGTTCAGGGCGAGCCAGTTCTCCTGGCATCCGGATGAGTGGGGTGAGGACGGCCCGTGGATGCGCATGTTCCGCAACGCACGGGTGTGGGTGGATTGAGTCTGGATGCGGGTGAGTAGGTGAGTAGGAAAGGACAATGTTGTCCCATTCACCCATTCACCCATTCACCCATTCACCCAAAGCGAGTGCCCTAGAGCTGGCCACCGCTGATGGGCTTATTGAAGATGGTGCCAGATAACTGGTTAAAATAACTCGACCTCACCGTCACCTGCCTCGTGTGTCGCAACGGCATCGGATTGTGGCTGATGGCGAATCTTGTCACGCTGGCCCTCATTCCACGTATTCTTGCTCAACCTGAACAGGTTGATCTTCTCATGCAGCGAATTGCCCAGCTTTTCCATGTCCTCCTTGGAGACGTTGCGTAAGCGGCTCTCCTCCATTACCTCGCTGTTCAGGTTGACCAGCGCCTCGATGGCATTACGTGACTCGTTGGCAGAGTGCTGCTGCGCCTCCATGGCACCGACGATTTCACGGCTGACATCGACAATGGTGTTTACCGAGTCCTCGATTTGAGCCAGATCGCTCTGTGACTGATTGGTCAACTGTTCGGTTCGTTCGGCCGATTCACTGCTCTGCTGCATGGTGATGACCATGCGGTCGGAGGCTGACTGGATGCGTTCGACCATCTGTTGCACCTCCAGTGTTGAGGTGCGGGTACGTTCGGCCAGTTGCCGTACCTCATCGGCCACCACCGCAAAGCCGCGCCCGTGTTCGCCGGCACGGGCCGCTTCGATGGCGGCATTCAGGGCCAGCAGGTTGGTCTGCTCGGCGATGGCATTGATCACCTCGATGACCGTTCCGATCTCCCTGCTGTGCTGCTGCAGCCCCTCAATCTCGTTGGCGGCGTTGCGAATCTGGTCTGCCAGGGTGTGCAGACTGGCGGCATTGTCGGTGAAGGTGGCGTGTCCGGTGCTCACTGTGTTGCGGGTCTCGGCAACGGCCTGATTGATGGCCTCTACGTGCTGGTAGACGACACTGCCGGCCTCATTCATGCCGTCGATGGCGCCGGCTACCACCTCGCTGTAGCTGTTTTGCATGCCCGCCTTTTGCTCGTTGGAGGCATAGGTGTCGGCCAGTTCCTTGGCCATCGGGATAAGGCGGCTGGCCGAGCCTGCGATCTGTGCGACGCCATCGTCGGTCCTGGCCATCAGGGCGTCCAGGTTACTCTGCAACCGGGTGATGCCGCGCCCTTGCGTGGTTGAGAAACGCTGGGTGAGGTCCAGCACCTGCTCGGCGGCCATCCGCTGGAACAATTCATCCATCTGTCTGTGTGGATTGGCTACCAGGAAATGGAACAGGATGGAGAGGGTGGCGAGCAGAAGCAGGTCCTCTGCGAGGTCATAGACCACACCAGCCAGCCCGCTGGGTGACCAGACGTGCTGCAGCAGGTTGCTGGCAAGCAGGAGGAAAAGGAGCAGTACGGCAATTTTGAGTAACAGGGACTTCATTTCTTTACACCGTTATATACAAGTTGATATACCGTGGTTATGGTTGGTGCGTCCGTGTCAGCTGGGCATTCCTGGGGTGTTCGTGTTTGTCTGCCAAGGGTTGAAATGATGGCTGCGCGAGCCGTTTCGTATTAAGAACAGCTTATGGAAAAATATCAAAACTGTCTAGCTCGACCAGTCAGCAAACGGGTGGGATAAATGCAGCTGTTCGGTTATCCTGCATGTGTGTTGCAACGGAACCTCACAATACCCTGGAGCGATTGAAACGTGGCAAGCTATGAATGTGATGTCTGCGGTTATATCTATAACGAGGAACAGGGTGTACCCGATGAGGGTATACCGGCCGGTACGCGCTGGGAGGATATCCCCGATGACTGGATCTGCCCCGAGTGCGGTGCACCGAAAGAGGCGTTTGCTGTGGTTGATGAACCGGCGTGATGAGTTGGGCGCTGGTGGTGTGTAGATAGAGATAAATCGATTAAGTGAAAAGACAGGTAAAAGTCGGGGAACTGAAAGTCGGGATGTTCGTTATCCTGCCCGGCTCATGGCTGTCGCACAATTTCCTTAAAGGCCAATTCAAGATCAGCTCGCAAAAGCAGATCGCTGAGGTTGCCAGGCAGGGGATCAGCGAGGTTACCGTTGACTATGCCCGTAGCGATAACCTGCCGATAAACGACACCATTACCGTGGAGGAACTTGAGCACATCAGCCATAGTGATGCGCCGGTCGACCCCAAAAACGAGCCGCCCCCGGCAAAATGGTGTTCGCAGGATGTGGTGCCCCAGGCATTTCTCTCTGCCATCGAAGACAAGAGTCTGCCGCCTGAACACAAGTCGAAAGTGGTTTATGACCACTCCGTCGAGATGATGAAAAAGCTGTTGGATAGCCCCACGGCGGAGAACATCAGGGCGAGCAAGGGGGCGATCAGTGCCATCACCGACATGATTCTCTCTGATGATCAAACCGCCAACAATCTGTTGCGCATCACTTCCCACGACTTCTACACCTACACCCACTCGGTCAATGTCGGTGTGACCGGAATCATGCTGTCAAAGGAACTGTTTAAAAAGTCAGATGCCCACAATCTGCATGAACTGGGTGCCGGATTTTTTCTGCACGATCTGGGCAAGATCAATGTCGATGCGGCGATTATCAACAAGCCGGGGCGGCTCACCGATGCAGAGATGAAGCGAATGCGTATCCATCCCTACCAAGGGTACAAGATACTCGAACAGGCCGATGCCTTGTCGGAGGAGTGCCGCTACATCATCATGCAGCATCATGAGCTGGATGACGGCAGCGGCTATCCAAAACGCCTCAAAGGGGACGGGATACATATTTATGGAAAGATGTGCTGTATTGCCGATATCTTCGATGCACTGACGGCGGAACGCTCTTATAAAAAGGCGATGTCGCCCTTTGACGCCCTGAAGCTGATGAAGGGGGAGATGGCCTATCACTTCGACCGTGAACTGTTCGAGTCGTTCGTGCTTCTGTTCAGGTAGTGCAGGTGCATATGAGCAAGCTGCTGGCTGGCCGGAGGGTAGACATCCATGATGTCAGGTAACTGCTACGTAGCAACCTGACCTACATCGGCCGTTTTGTCGGATTTAAACCGTAGGCCCGATGGAGCGCAAGCGGTATCGGGCATTGCTGGATTGCCGGGCACCGCTGTGTCATGTCCGGCCTGCTTTTAATGAACTGCGTCTTTTCCCGTAGGTCACGTTGCGCCAGCTACGTGACACCCCAAATGCTGTTGGCGGAGTCAGGTAGCCGCTTTGCGCACACATCTGCCGGGAGCGCATGTGAGCGGCCTGAATCCCACGGTTGCTGCCACGGCCGCCTGTCAGCGTTTCTCGAACTGCCTGATGATGCCGAGGATATCCTTGCACTCAATCTCGCTAAGCTGGTGAATCCGTAGCGTGACATTGTCGTGGGCATCCTCGATGACCAGACCCTCGTCCTCCAGCGCTGAACCACGCGTGCTGATGCGGTAGTGGCGGCCGGGTTTGATATCCATTTTCAGATTGTGCTGAAAGCACTCGGTCGTGATCAGGTTGTCGGTAGCGCTGGCCCAGACTCGCTTCATGCCGATGAATGTAAGAACGTGCTTGCCCGCGGGTATCTTGACCCGCTGTTCCTCGATTTTAAAACGGTTGCTGCGGATGCCTGGCAGTCGAATACTGTCGACGGCGACGATGTTGGCACCGTTGTGGGTGTGGGTGATGAGGTAGTTGTTCGCATTGTCCACAGTGGTAAACACGGCAGGGGCGGGTAGGGCAGGTGCAGCCGGTTTTCCTGTCTCAGTCGGGGCTATTGTTGCCTGGGACGGTTCTTGCTGTATGGGTTGTAGCGTGCAGCCGGCATGCAGCAACATTGCCAGTCCGGTAACGGTTGCCTTGAGGTAGCCGGTCAATGGTATACGCATTAACTCAGGTATTAGTGTGTGCATGATGGTGTTTCATTGTGGCATAGCGTCGGCGGCTATTCCATGTACCAGAGGGTGTATTGGCAGACACATGTAGATAGTCTAAAAAATTGTGTCTTGCGAGGTGTCGGCCCTGGTTGCGGACATATGTGGCGTATCTTTACGTGAATTTTTTGCATGGCGTTGAAGACAGTGGGGTAAGAAGTAGGATATAAGAACTGAAATGGATGTGTTACCCGATATAGAACAGTTGTGCGATATTGTCGCCACGGTGGCTGCTGAAGAGTTGTTGCCGCGCTTCAGGCACGTGGAACGGTGCTTCAAGAGCGACGGTTCGATTGTCACCGAGGCCGACCTGGCCATGCAGCAGGGACTAAAAGAGGCACTGCAGGAGAGGTGGCCGGAAATCGCGCTCCTCGGAGAGGAGATGACGCCGCTGGAGCAGCAGACCCTGCTGGAGGGGTCATCCCCGGGGCTGTGGGTGCTTGACCCGCTGGATGGCACCAGCAATTTTGCCACGGGTGTGCCCTATTTCTCGGTATCGCTGGCCCTGCTGATAGAGGGCGGGCCGGTACTGGGGGTGGTCTATGACACGGTGAGGGACGAGTGCTTCAGCGCCATCTCGGGAGGGGGAAGCCGGCTCAACGGTGAGCCTATTCAGCCTGTGACGTCCGCGCCACCATTGGAACAATCGACCGCCCTGATTGACTTCAAGCGCTTAAGCTCCGAACTGGCGTGCCACTTAGCTGCTAAGCCGCCCTACAGTTCTCAACGCAGCTTCGGTTCGGTGGCGTTGGACTGGTGCTACCTTGCCTGCGGGCGGGGTCATCTCTACCTCCATGGGCGACAGAAACTCTGGGACTATGCGGCCGGTTGGCTGGTAGCCAGTGAAGCGGGTGTGAGCAGCTCGACCCTGGAGGGAGAGGCATTCTGGCCGGCGGCACTGACGCCTGTTTCAGCCGTTGCAGCGGTGAATTCAGACAGCTTCAGGGCGTGGAGGAATTACATTGATGAATCCACTTAGAATAAGAAATATGCTTATGTTTATGCGATAAAAGAGAGCTAAGCTTATACATAAGAAAAGCATATTTTTGAGTGAAAGTGAGTAAGTAGGAGACACATGTATAGCTGTTTGTGAAAGAATTTTTAAGCGTGCATTGACAGATTCAAT
>JBFEUI010000039.1:0-22291 GCA_041547565.1 Thiohalomonadaceae bacterium | reverse complement strand
TGCCGGGAGCAGACGTACCGTAAGAGGGGGTGTGTTGCCTCCGGTTCACTGTGCAGCGAAGCGGGCTCCATGCTTGTAGGAGCTTCTCCTAGGGAATCTTGATACACATCAAGGTTTTTTCTGTGTCACTTTTGGCACAGTTGTCACTCGACGATATACAGGATAGTTACAGTGAACACCATATCCGCATATATGGCCGATGACCATCGGCGTTGCGACGAATTGTTTGCCGAAGCGGAACAGCGCGTCGGGGACGGTGACTGGACCGCGGCCAAAGACGGTTTCAATACAATGCGCAGTGCCATCGAGCACCATTTTTCGATGGAAGAGGAAGTGCTTTTTCCCGAATTTGAGCAGGTGACCGGGAGTTCGATGGGGCCGACACAGGTGATGCGCCATGAGCACGAGCAGATGCGACAGCTGTTTCAGGAGATGGCGGATGCCGTTACCGGGCAGCAGGCCGATGCCTATCTGGGTGCCTCCGAAACCCTGCTGATCTTGATGCAGCAACACAATGCCAAAGAGGAGCAGATCCTCTACCCGATGACGGATGCCCAACTGGCCGCACAGAGCAAGGAGGTGCTTGAGCGCATGCAGTCAGTGGGGAAGTGAGGTGAATAGGGAATGTGGCAATGGACAATGAGCACTATCTGGACGTAAGCGATCTGGAGCCCCCTGAACCACTGATACGGGCGATCGATGGCGTAAAGGGACTTGCTGCCGGACAATATCTCCATTTGAATCATCGCATCAAGCCGTGCCTGCTTTATGAGAATCTCAGCAGACTGGGATTTGACAGTGACACCCGTGCAGGCAGCAGTGGCATGTGTGAAGTCTTTATCTGGCGTCAAGGTGATCTGACTGCTGAGCAACACGCCAGGCAGGCGGCATGCAGTCTGCCGCGCTGGCAGGATTGAACGTGAATTACACCGCACTGTCCCTGGCGCAGACACCGCCACTATTTGTGCCGCTGCGTTATTTTCTGACAGCCCCCCTGTTTATGATGCTCTCCGGAGTGATACTGCTGTTCAGCGGTCCTGAAACGCTGGACTCACGCTGGTCTCCGGCGATGCTGGCGATGACCCACTGTTGGGTGCTGGGTATGCTTGCCATGGTGATGTTCGGGGCGATGAAGCAGTTGCTCCCGGTGCTGATCGGGGTGCCGGTATGGCGTGCCCAGTGTGTCAGTGTGGTGCTCCATATTGTACTGACGTGCGGTTCGTTGGCGCTGATATTCAGCCTGTGGTGGGATTTGGAATGGCTGATGCCGATTAGCGCCGCCCTGCTGGGTGTTGCCGTTACTGCATTCACCAGTGTGGCCTTCATTAGCCTGTTTAAATCACCCTCCAGTCATGCCACTGGCCTGGCGATGCGTTTTGCATTGCTTGGACTGTTGGTGACAGCGGGGCTGGGGATCACATTGCTGCTCGGCCATAGCGGGATGATCCCTGTCGCCCGGCAATTGACCGATATCCATGCCGGCTGGGGATTACTGGTCTGGGTGGGGCTGCTGCTGGCGGGGGTTGCCTATCAGGTAGTGCCGATGTTCCAGATCACACCGAAT
This sequence comes from Thiohalomonadaceae bacterium, assembly GCA_041547565.1. Taxonomy (GTDB): domain Bacteria; phylum Pseudomonadota; class Gammaproteobacteria; order Thiohalomonadales; family Thiohalomonadaceae; genus JBFEUI01. The sequence goes on along the minus strand of JBFEUI010000039.1, from coordinate 20,727 downwards.
TACCCGAGACTGATGATGCGTGCGTTCACGCCCCTGGTATTTAGCCTGATGGTGCTGTGGGGTGTGGTGCAGTGGCAGGCGGGTGACGGGCTGATTGGAGATATACTAAGCCTTATCCTGGCGGGATGCTGGGCGGCATTTGCTGTCACGACCCTCATTCTGCAGCAAAAGCGGCGCCGCCGCCTGCCGGATGTGACGCTGAGTTTCTGGCGCCTGTCGATGATAAGTCTGCTGGTAACGGTTGCCTTATGGCTGGGCAGGTCGTTTGCCGGCCTGCCTGTTCCGGATCTCATTCTGGGCGTGGTAATGGTTGCCGGTTTTATCGTATCCGCGATAATGGGCATGCTGTACAAAATTGTCCCGTTTCTGGTGTGGCTGCACCTGAATAACCAGGTGCAGCAGGCCGGTTTCTGGCAGGGCAGCATTCCGAATATGAAACAGGTGATACCGGAGCAGGTGGCACGGCGGCAGTTTCGTCTCTATCTGTCGACCCTGCTGTGCCTGATCCTCGCCGCAGGGCAGCCTGCATGGTTCGCGTATCCAGCTGCTGTGTTGGTTATCGCTTCGGCACTGCTGTTGTGGTGGCACATCTTGGGTGCGGTGCGCATCTACTACAGTAAAATCTCCGAGATGCGCGAGACGGCACAGCCGGATTGATTAGCGCTTATTGCTTGCCGTGGCTGTGCCTGTTGAGGGTATACGCAATGGCTGGTGCCTCCTTGCCCTGAACGCAGGATCAGGTCGGGTTGACCGCGGGATCCTTGCCGGTAAGAAGGTAGACCAGCAGGTCGTGTACCGAGCGCAGTTGATCGCCAAACGGCAGGGGTTCGGAGCCGCGGAAGAACAGTCCCTTTTCGTAATTGCCCATCACCGCCGCTTCCAGCTGCGTGTCGATGCAGAACTGGCCGGCATCACCGTTGCCGTCCTTGAGGCCGCAGTGGGTGAGGCACTCGAACCATACGGCGCACTTGGCCTTGTCCGGGTTGGCCCGTGAACGCACCTTCTCCTCGCGCGCCAGATATTTTTTCAGCCACGGCGTCAGTACGGCACGGGCGGGCAGACCGGCTGTGCTCATGAAGGTGACGATGTCCTCGGGCTTGGCCTTGAGCAGCACGTCCTTGAACGTCTGGTGGGCGTCCCCTTCCTTGGTGACGGCAAACGGGGTGCCGATCTGAACGGCGCTGGCCCCCTGGTTGATCAGTTCCCTGATCTTGTTGAACGAATTTACACCGCCGGCGGGAATGAGCGGGATCGGATCGAGCTTCAGTGATTCGAATACCTTGGGGATCTCCGCCAGTACGCGTTTGAAATCGAATTTCGGATTGTTGATGTCCTCGGGCTTGGGTGCCCCGAGGTGGCCGCCGGCATAGCGTGGGTGCTCCAGGACGATGGCATCCGGGATCACCCCCTTGCGCAGCCAGCGTTTGAGTACCGCGCGCACGCCGCGCTCCTCCGAGAGGATGGGGATCAGCGCCACGTCGTCATAACCCTTGACCATGTCGGGCAGGTCGAAGGGCAGGCCAGCACCCATGATGATGGCATCGGCACCGCTCTCACAGGCCTGCCTGACCAGCTCGGGATGGCGGTCGACCGCCTTCATGACGTTCACCGCGATGCAACCGTCGGGTCCGGCGATCTCGCGGGCCTTTTTGATTTCCCGGTCCAGCGCCTCCATATTGGCATCATCGATGATCTTGCGATCCTTGGTCCGGCGTGTCTTTTCCATCAGGTCAGGGTGGTGGACACGCAGGTCGATACTGGCGATAGTGCCTATGGCGCCTTCCCGTGCAACGGTTCCTGCTAGACTATGGGCGGATACGCCTACCCCCATTCCTCCCTGGATGATGGGCAACAGCTCACGGTCACGGAGCTTTAACAACGGTAATGGGGTCTTAATCATTTAGAACCTGCTGCGATAGGATCGGACATAAAGTGTTCCATTTTACCTTAAGATCGGTAATTGATCTGCATCATTCTTAATATAGTGATGATTCGCCTAAACTAAACCACGCAAAGAGAGCGGAATTATATGCAATCAGCGCCAGAGCGAGCGGAGAAACAGGACTCCATAATCGCCTACCCATTACATGGGAATTGTTACCTGAACATCACCAGTAGCTGTACCCTGCGCTGCCCCTTCTGTCCCAAGCACAATCGGACCTGGGAGGTGCAGTCCTACGACCTGAGCCTGGATCACGAGCCTTCGGTGGACGAGGTCATGGCGGCGATCGGCGATCCAGGCCAATACCGGGAAATGGTCTTCTGCGGACTGGGCGAACCGACCAAGCGGCTGGATGTGCTGCTGGAGGTGGCGAGGCGACTGAAGGCGCAGGGTTGCACCATCCGCGTGAATACCGACGGCCTGGCCAATCTGGTACACGGCCGTGATGTGACCGGAGAGATGGCCGAGGTTATCGACAGTCTGTCCATCTCGCTCAACGCCCAGGACGAGGAGACCTACGTGCGCCATACGCGACCGAAACTGGCTGGCGCCTACCCGGCGATGCTCGATTTTGCCGCACGCGCCCGTGACGCGGGGATGGCTGTGTCGCTGACCGCGATCGAAGGCCTGGAGGGCGTCGATATCCAGGCGTGTGAAAAGATCGCCAGTGATCTGGGTGTGGCATTTCGCCGGCGGGTACTGGACGAGGTCGGATAATGGCGCTGTCCGATGTGGTCTTCACCTTCGGTCAGTGGATGCTCGAGCGCTACGGTGAGCGGGTCCACAAGCTGGCGATTAATGCCGGTTTTACCTGCCCCAATCGCGACGGCAGCAAGGGACGCGGGGGTTGTACCTTCTGCAACAACAGTTCGTTCAGCCCCAACGCGCGTGAACCGGATGCAGTGGCCGAGCAGATCGAGGCGGGGCGCCGGGTGTTGCGCAAGCGCACCGGGGCACGCAAGTTCCTGGCCTATTTTCAGGCCTACACGAATACCTATGATGATCCGGCGCGCCTCAAGGCGTTGTATGATTCGGCCCTCGCCGAGCCGGATGTGATCGGCCTGTCCATCGGCACCCGTCCCGACTGTGTGCCACCGGCGGTGCTCGACCTGCTGGCCGGTTATCGCGAGAGGGGGTACGAGGTGTGGCTGGAACTGGGCCTGCAGTCGGCCTTTGACCACACCCTGGAACGGGTCAACCGGGGGCACGGTTTTGCCGAATACCGGGTGGCGCTGAAGGCGGCGCACGAGCGCGGCCTGCCGGTCTGCACCCACCTGATTGCCGGTCTGCCGGGCGAGGACGCCGCGCACATGCACATGAGTCTGGAGCGGGTGCTGGAACTGGGGGTGGAGGGGCTCAAGCTCCATCCGCTGCATGTGGTCAAGGGCACCATGCTGGCCAACGAGTGGCGCCGCGGGGAGTACACGCCCATGACCATGGATGAGTACGTGCGTATTGCCGCCGACCTGGTCGAGCGCACCCCGCGGGAGGTGGTTTATCACCGTCTCACCGGGACCGCGGCGGAGTCGATTTTGCTGACCCCTGCCTGGTGTAACTGGAAGTGGAAGGTGCTCAATGCCATTGAACAGGAACTGGTCCGGCGTGGTACGGTACAGGGCCGACGTGAGAGAAGGGTGATTTGATGTCAGAAAAACTGGAACTGGTCTGCCCGGCGGGTAGTCTGCCGGCGCTGAAGCAGGCGATCGATAACGGTGCCGACACGGTCTACATGGGCTTTCGTGACGCCACCAATGCCCGCAATTTCCCCGGCCTGAACTTTGATGAGCGGGGCGCGGAGAACGGCATACGCTACGCGCACGAGCGTGGACGCAAGGTGTTGCTGGCGCTGAACACCTATCCCCAGCCCCAGACCTGGACAACCTGGACCGCGGCGGTGGACCGTGCCGCACGGCTGGGCGTCGATGCGCTGATCCTGGCCGATACCGGGCTGATGCGCTATGCGGCCAGGACCCACCCGCAGCTGCGGCTGCACCTGTCGGTGCAGGGCTCGGCAACCAGCCCCGAGGCGATCGACTTTTACCGCCAGCACTTTGGCATCCAGCGGGTGGTGCTGCCGCGGGTACTCTCGCTGTCACAGGTCAAACGGGTGGTGGAGAATACCGATGTCGAGATCGAGGTGTTTGCCTTTGGCAGCCTGTGCGTGATGGTTGAGGGGCGCTGCTATCTCTCCTCCTATGCCACCGGCGAGTCGCCCAACACCTGCGGCGCCTGTTCGCCGGCCAAGGCGGTGCGCTGGGAAGAGGCCCCCGACGGGCGCAAGGTGCGGCTCAACGACGTGCTGATCGACAGCTACGGGCCGGGCGAGAGTGCCGGCTACCCGGTGATCTGCAAGGGGCGCTTCGAGGTCAACGGCGAGGTGGGCTATGCCATCGAGGAGCCCACCAGCCTCAGCATTCTCGATATCCTGCCGCAACTGCAGGCGATGGGGGTGAAGGCGATCAAGGTCGAGGGACGTCAGCGCAGCCCCGCCTATGTCGGGCAGGTGACGAAGGTGCTGCGCCAGGCCATCGATGCGGCCAGCAGCAACCCCGAGGGCTTTGTGCCGAAGAGCGAATGGGTGGCGCAACTCAACAAAGTGGCGGAAGGTAGCACTCACACCCTTGGCGCTTTGGAAAGGAACTGGCAATGAGAACAGGTACGAGGATCGAGGTCCGCGTATCGAGGTAAAAACCGGCGCAAACCGGAATTACGAGTAATTGAACGATTATGAAATTATCATTAGGTCCCAATCTCTATTACTGGTCGAAGGACGATACCCTGGCCTTTTATGAACAGGCTGCCGAGTGGCCGGTGGATATTGTCTATCTGGGCGAGGTGGTCTGTTCCAAGCGCCGCCTGATGCGGCTGGAGGACTGGCTGGAGGTGGCGGAACGCCTGAGTGCCGCCGGCAAGGAGGTGGTGCTCTCGTCGCTAGCCCTGATGGAGGCCGACTCCGAGCTGAAGACCCTGCGGCGCATCGTCGACAACGGCCGTTTCAAGGTCGAGGCCAATGACATGGCGGCGGTGCACCTGGCCTCACAGGCCGGTATTCCCTACATCGCCGGGCCGCACCTGAATGTGTACAACGGTGAATCGCTCGCCCTGCACAAGTCACTTGGCGCCGAGCGCTGGGTGATGCCGGTGGAACTGTCGCATACCACCCTGGCTGCGCTGCAGGAGGTGAGACCGGAAGGTTTGCAGACCGAGGTGTTCGCCTTCGGCCGCATCCCCCTGGCATTCTCGGCGCGATGCTTTACCGCCCGTGCCCACAAACTGCCCAAGGACGATTGCCAGTACCGTTGCGGTGACTACGAGGACGGCATGCTGCTCAAGACCCAGGACGGTCAGGCCTTTCTCTCCATGAACGGTATCCAGACGCTCTCCGCGGCGAGCTGCAACCTGATCACGGCACTGCCTGAAATGCAGCAACTGGGCGTGGATGTGGTGCGCCTGTCGCCCCAGTCCCGACATATGGGACGGGTGGTAGAAAGTTTTGCAGCCGTGAATCGCGGTGAGATAACCATCGCACAGGGTGAGGCGCAGCTTGCCAGGATCATCATCGGGCAGCCGTGCAACGGCTACTGGTATGGTGAGGCCGGCATGGACTGGAAGGCCGCGACCGGTGAGGAGATTGCAGCTGTTTCCTGATAACTGTGACAGGCACACTATGGGTTACATTAGGCATCGGTATAATCTGTGGTATCTTTTTTACGTTTTGTGTCTTCCCGATAACTAAAAGAAACATGCAAGAGGAATGCTATGGCTGAACTGTTCTCCGAAGCGTGGATGCTGTCACTGCAGAACAAGTGGAATAACGAGCCGAAGGTTCTGGAACCGCTGCAAAAGGCCGGTTTTTCCGCCAATATCGCCTATGGTTTCAAGGGTGAAGCACAGCCCCGCGGGGTGATGGTGATCGCCAACGGCGCGGTGTCACAGGCTGGAAGCTATAACGGCGAGGCGCTGGACTGGGACTTGCGCGCGACGCCGGAGAGCTGGAAGGGATGGCTGGAAAAAGGTTTCGGCCTGACCCGTCTCGGTCCTGCCGTGGCGACCAAGGCGCTGGAATTTGTCACCGGTAACTATCGTCAGATGATCCGCAACCCCTCACTCAGCAACCCGTTTCTGCATCACTTCGAGCTGATGCGCCAGATCGATACGGATTAAATTTAAAGGGACACGTTGGCAAGATACAAGAGAAAAGCAGCTCTCGTGTAACGTGTATCTTTTTTATGCCTGACCGCCCAGGCGCTTGTCGATGCCGCTGGATTTAATCAGCTGGCCCAGGCGTTTGCCGGGACCGGGCCCCAGCACCGCCTGCAGGTGGGCTTCCCAGTCGAACTCCATCGCATCGAGCATGTTCTTCAGATAGAGGCCCGCCTCGGTTTCACCCTCAATGGCCAGTTGGCGATTGAAAAAGAGCGTGTCAGGGTCTTCCCTGCGGGTGGCGAGCAACCAGAAATCCTCAAGCTTCCCCTTGATGCGCACATCCCACTTGGAACCGCGCGGACTGCGCACCAGGCGCCGGTCCTTGATGGTAAACAGCAGGTCGGTGGCGCTGTCGCTGATGGCGATGCTCAGGCACTTGCCTTCCAGGTCAACCAGCTGCTCGGCCATCCACTGCCCCTTGAGTAGGTGATTGAACAGACGGCTCAAAAATTCGGTATGCAGGCTGTCCGGGAGGGCGCGCAGCAAAACCGATAGTGGTTGTAAGGGTAATTTAATCGGCAGTTTTATCATCGTGACGGATATGTAGTGTTCCAGCGCTTTAGTATCCGTCCTACCGGAATAAATTGGGATGATCGCGGTCAAAAAAGGTGTGACTAGCTGTATCGAGATTCATGTAACGGCAGGGAATGCTGTACGATAACGGGCTATTGCGCCTTTTTGCCAACCAGGAGACCTGTTTTGTCGGAGCAGCAGATAATCAGATTGTCCATCGGCGGTATGAGTTGTGCCGGCTGTGTGGCCGCAGTCGAAAATATCCTGCGCGCAGTACCCGGTGTGACCGCGGCGACGGTGAATTTTGCCGAGCATACGGCACAGGTCAGCGGCGATGTGACCGTGGATACACTGGTCGACGCGGTGGTCGACGGTGGTTATGAGGCTGCGGAGTTGCGCAGCCTCGAGGAGGAACAGGCCGAACGCGAGGTACGGGAACTACAGCACTATCACACGTTGCTGAAGCAGTCTGCGATTGCCGCGGTGGTCGGTTTTCCACTGATGGGCGGCTCCATGGCGGGATGGCTTCCTGAACTGGCCGCCGGTCGGCCGTTCTGGCTACTGACAGGTCTTGTGACCCTATTTGCGATGTATTACGCAGGACGTCACTTTTTCGTCGGTGCCTGGAAGCAGTTCAAACACCACAATGCCAACATGGATACCCTGATCGCGATGGGCACCGGTTCGGCCTGGATCTACTCGCTGGTTATCACCCTGTTTCCCGAGAGCGTGCCGACGTTGGCACAGCACGCCTACTACGAGGCGGCGGCCATTATTATTGCCCTGATCAATTTCGGCCAGGCGATGGAGATGCGTGCCCGCGGTAAGACCTCGGAGGCGATCAAACGACTGGTCGGACTGCAGCCTAAAACGGCGCGGGTGGTGCGCGATGGGCAGGAGTTTGATATCCCGATCCTCGAGGTTGGTCTGGGAGAGACCCTGCGGGTGCGTCCGGGTGAACGTATCGCCGTGGACGGTGTCATCATCGACGGCAGTTCCCATATCGATGAGTCGATGATCAGCGGTGAACCGATCCCGGTGAGCAAGGCGCCGGGCGACGAGGTCATCGGCGGCACCATCAATACCCGGGGCTCCTTTCTCTACCAGGCCAGGCGCATCGGCAAGGATACCGTGCTGGCCCGTATTATCGAGATGGTGCGTGAGGCGCAGGCCAGCAAGCCGGCCATCGGCCGGCTGGTGGACAAGGTGGCTGCGATATTCGTGCCCACGGTACTTATCATTGCCGTGCTCGCCTTCCTGGTGTGGTTCAATTTCGGGCCCGAACCGCGAGTCAGTTTCGCCATCGTCGTGACCATGACGGTGCTGATTATCGCCTGCCCCTGTGCCCTGGGGCTGGCGACGCCGATTTCCATCATGGTGGGTGTGGGCAAGGCGGCGGAGTTTGGCGTGCTGATCCGTAACGGTGAGGCGTTGCAGCAGGCTGGCCGAATTACCACGGTGCTGCTGGACAAGACCGGCACCGTTACCGAGGGTAAACCGGCACTGCTCGAAACCGTCACCTTCGGCAACGCCGATGAGGAAAAGCTGCTGGCCATCGCGGCGACAATCGAGGCGGCCTCGGAGCACCCGCTTGCAGGGGCAATCGTCGAGGCGGCCGATAAGCGTGGGTTGGAACGACTGGAACTGAGCGATTTTGAAGCGCTCAGCGGACAGGGTGTGCGTGGACGCATGGGTGGGCAACTGGTGTTGATCGGCAATCATGCACTGATGGCTGCGCACGGGGTTTACCTCGGTCACCTGGAGCAACAGGCCGAGCGTCTGGCGGCTGCAGGTCATACGCCGGTGTTCATGGCGATGAACGAAGCAGGGGCGGCGGTGTTTGGTATTGCCGACCCGATCAAGGCCGACTCAAAAGCGGCCATCGAGCGGCTGCATCGTCAGGGGCTGAAGGTGATTCTGCTCACCGGGGATAATCGTACCACTGCCAATGCGGTCGCTGCCCAGGTCGGTATCGACGGTTTTATCGCCGAGGTGATGCCGGAGGAGAAGGCGGACAAGGTGGCAGCGTTGCAGCAGCAGGGTGAAGTGGTGGCCATGGTGGGTGACGGTATCAATGATGCACCGGCCCTGGCGCGGGCTGACATCGGTTTTGCCATCGGCAGCGGTACCGATGTGGCGATCGAAAGTGCCGATGTGACCCTGATGCGCGGTTCCGTGCACGGAGTCTCCGACGCCATTTATATTTCCAGGGCGACGGTGCGCAACATCAAGCAGAATCTGTTCGGTGCCTTTGTCTACAATTCGCTCGGCATTCCGGTGGCCGCCGGCGTGCTCTATCCCTTTATCGGCATGCTGCTCAACCCGATGATTGCCGGTGCGGCGATGGCGATGTCCTCGGTCACGGTGGTCTCCAATGCGAACCGCTTGCGCCTGCTCAAGCGCCAGGAGAATCAAAAATGATGTGGGTCAATGCAGCTGGAGTGGTGCTTATTGTATTTATCGTCTGGTGGTTTTGGCTGCCAAAAAAATAAACTACATGCAGCCTTAAAGCCCTTTGTTTGAGTATTGTTTTTAATAACACCACCAGGATCTACAAAATGCCGTTGAATATTCAGGAGCCGCGCCCCAGTGCGCCGCCCACAGGTTTTGCCTTGTTTGCCCTTGGCTTCCGTCCCTTTTTCTTGCTCGCGGGCGTGGCCGCTGTGGCACTGCTGTCGTTCTGGCTGCATCTGTATGCCGGTGGCCCTGCGCCGGCCACCTATTACGGTGATATCGGCTGGCACAGTCACGAGATGCTGTTTGGCTATTCCGCCGCGGTCGTCGCTGGATTTTTGCTGACCGCGGTGCGCAACTGGACCTCGGTGCAGACCATTACCGGCACGCCGCTGGCGTTGTTGGCCGGGCTCTGGCTGCTGGCACGCGTGCTGCCCTTTATGCCGTTACCGGGTGCGGTCGTGGCAGCGGTCGATCTGCTGTTCCTGCCGGCACTGGCCTACGCGATCTACCTGCCCATCAGCCGCGTTCGGCAATGGCGCAATCTTTTCTTTGTGCCGTTGCTGCTGGCCTACGGTCTGGGCAATCTGCTGGTGCACCTGCAGGTGCTGGGTGTGACCGGCAATACCCTGCAGGCGGGTAACAGTATCGCTATCGGTATGCTGGTGATGTTGCTTGCGGTGATGGGCGGGCGGGTGATCGGTTTCTTTATTGAACGCGGATTGCCCGGCGTGCAGATTAAACAGTGGCCCTGGGTGGAAAAGCTGTGCGTCGCCTCGGTGCCGGTCTACTTTCTGTTCGAAGCGCTCGGCGTCCCTGCCCTGCTGCTGACTGTTGCCGCGCTGGCAGCGATGGTCGCGCACCTGGTTCGCGTGTTCGGCTGGTATCATCCGCGGATCCGTTCCGTATCGCTGTTGTGGGTGCTTTACGGCGGTTATGCCTGGATCGGTATCGGCTTTTTGTTAAAGGCGCTGAGTGCCCAGGGGCTGGTCTCGCCCTTTTTGGCGATACACGCGTTTACCGTTGGCGCTATCGGTGTGCTGACACTGGGGATGATGGCGCGCGTGTCGCTCGGTCACACCGGCCGGGAAATGCATGCCAAACGCGCCATCTCGATCGCCTTTGCCCTGATCAATATTGCGGCCCTGGTGCGCGTGGTGTCGCCCATGTTCCACCCCGAGGCCTACCTGTACTATGTCATGGCCGCAGGCGTACTGTGGCTTACTGCATTTGTACTCTTTCTTATCGTCTACGTGCCGGTGTTGTGGCGTCCGCGTGTAGACGGCATGCCGGGTTAGCCACCGAATAAAAAACGCATAATCCCTGCAAGCCGCTATTATTTGTAATGGCGGTGGTCGGCTTTTGCCTGCAGTACGGCAAAGCGAAATTGATGTTTACCCTGGCAGGGTGTCATGCAGCTCGTTTTCAGTGCTCCGGATAAAATGTTGGTCGGACATGTCAGGAATCTGCTTGAGGCGGAGGGTATTGCCTGCACGTTGAAAAACGAGTTCCTCGTGGGTGCCGCCGGGGAGTTGCCGCTAAATGAAGTATGGCCCGAGGTGTGGCTGGAAAACGATGTTGATTATCAACATGCCAGGGCGGTGATTGCGGCGCTGATAAGTGGCGATGCAGACGAAACAGCAGCACCCTGGACCTGTGCACACTGTGGAGAGATCCTTGAGGGTCAATTCGTCGCTTGCTGGCGCTGTGGCCATGTCCGTCAAGATCATGAGTAGTTGGTGGCAGCTCACCAGGAATAATCATAGTATGAGTGACACGGTGTCAGGCGGGCTGAACAAAAAAGGGGTGAAATGAGTGCTAAGGAGAAATCTCTGCTCCCTCAGTCGGGTCCTCTCGGAGTGATCGAGGAGGTCCACGGCCCCGTTGTTGTCATTGCCTGCCACAGGAAACTGCCACCGCTGCACCAGGCGCTGTGTGCCGAGCTGGGCCATGAGACGGTGTTGTTCGAGGTGCATCAGCATCTGGACGAGGCGCGCATACGTGCCGTCACCCTGCACAACGCTGCGGGACTGAAGCGCGGCCTTGCCGTGCATGACACCGGCGCACCCCTGCATGTCCCTGTTGCACCCGAGTGTCTGGGGCGGGTGCTGAATTTTTTTGGTGAGCCACTGGATGACGCTGCACCGCTGGGCTCGGAACATTACCGCAACATCCATGGCCAGAGTGCCATGCTGCATGAGGCCTTGGGTGTCAGCGAGGTACTGGAAACCGGCATCAAGGTGATCGATCTGCTCTGCCCGTTTGTAAAGGGTGGCAAGACCGGCCTGTTTGGCGGCGCCGGCGTGGGCAAGACCGTTCTGGTGATGGAGTTTATGCATGCCATTGCCGAACTGCACCAGGGCGTGTCGGTGTTTGCCGGTGTCGGTGAGCGAATCCGTGAGGCGCATGAGTTGTGGCGTGAGATGCAGCGTGCGGGCGTGATGCCGCAGACGACGATGATCTTCGGACAGATGGATGAGTCACCCGGTGTCCGGTTTCGCGTCGGCCTGTCAGCCCTGACCTATGCGGAATACCTGCGCGATACCCTGCACAAGGAGGTGCTGTTTGTCATGGATAATGTGTTCCGCTTTGTCCAGGCCGGCAGTGAGATATCCAGCCTGCTGGGCCGCATGCCGGCGACCGTGGGTTATCAACCGACCCTCAACAGCGAGGTGGCAGAGATGCAGGACCGTATCCTCTCGACCCGCAGCGGGGCTATTACCTCGGTTCAGGCGGTATACGTGCCGGCCGATGACATGACCGACCCGGCGGTCAGCGCTATCCTCAGCCACCTTGATACCAGTGTCATTCTTTCCCGTGAGCAGGCCGGCAAGGGGATCTATCCGGCGGTCGACCCGCTGGCCTCCAGCAGCAAATTGATGGACCGCCACACCCTGGGGGAGCGGCACTACACTATTGCCGCAGGCGTGCGTGAACACCTGGCCCGTTATCATGAGCTGGAAGACATCATAACCATGCTGGGTATTGAGGAGCTGTCGCAGGCCGATCGTCTGATTGTGATGCGTGCCCGCAAGCTGCAGCGTTACCTGACCCAGCCGTTCAGTGTCACGGCTGAACATACCGGCATTCAGGGTGTGACAGTGCCACTGGCAGATACACTGGATGATTGTGAGGGATTTCTCGATGGACGTTATGACCGGCTGAGCGAGCAGCAGTGCTATATGCAGGGCAGCATGAAGGCGGTCCGACCATGAACACCTTTACCCTGCGGTTACAGGATGCGAAGGGCAGCGAGACCATCGATGGGGTGCAGTCGTTTGTCGGTGAGGATGACAGCGGCAGTTTCGGCCTGTTGTCGGGTCACGAACGCATGATGACGGTGCTGAGCTTCGGCCTGGCACGCTTTCGCAGGGCCGCCGGCAAGTGGGAGTTTCTTGCCATGCCCGGCGGTGTGCTCTATTTCCATGACGATGTGTTATGGATCGCCTGCCGCCACTACCTGCGCGACGATGATTTTGAACGCATCATTCAGCGTATCGAGACACAACTGTATCGCGAAGAGCAATCGCTGACGGCAACGCGCAAGAGCCTGCACAACATGGAACAGTCGCTGCTGCGCGAGCTTTATCGTATGGGGCATGATGCGGAGCTGGCGCCATGAGCGACCCCGAGTACGAAAAGCTGAAAAAGCGGGTGGAACGCCAGGCCTCGCGCATCAAAAGGGCGGAAAAGGAGCATGAGCCGCTGATCTCCCATACCCTCTATATCGGCACAATCGGACTGCTGTTTATTGTGCCGATTATTCTCGGCGCCTACGTGGGGCAGTGGCTCGACGAGAAGGTGGCAGGGTACTCCGTACACTGGACAACCAGTCTGATCTTTCTCGGTATCATTATTGGTGTGGTGAACGTCTATCTGTATATCAGGGAAGGGAGTAACGATGGCTGATGCGCAAATAGGTATCGGCATGGTCGCCCAGCTGGGACCGGTAGCCATCAGTGAGACGACGCTGACCGCATGGGGACTGCTTGTCGTGCTCGCCGGTGCCGCAGTAGTGCTGTCCCGTGGGCTGGCGGCCAAACCCTCGCTGCTGCAGTCAATGGTGGAGGGGATGGTTGATGCGATGAATGCGGCCGTTGAGGCGGTGGCCGGGGAGCACGCCCGTACCATTATGCCGTTTATCGCAACGCTGTGGATCTTTCTGGTGTGCGCCAATCTGATTGGGCTGGTCCCCGGACTGAACTCACCGACACGCGACCTGTCGGTGACCGCCGCCCTGGCGGTGCTGGTGTTTCTATCGGTCCACTGGTTCGGGATTCGCACCCAGGGTCTGAAAGTCTATCTGCGGCATTATCTTATGCCCAACCCGGTGATGTTGCCGTTTCACCTGATCAGCGAGGTGACGCGAACCGTGGCGCTGGCGGTGCGCCTGTTTGGCAACATGATGAGCCTTGAGATGGCCGCACTGCTGATCCTGTTTGTTGCCGGGTTTCTCGCCCCGGTGCCGATCCTCATGCTGCATATCGTGGAGGCGCTGGTACAGGCCTATATTTTCGGCATGCTGGCGCTGGTCTACGTGGCGAGCGGTATTCATTCACAACAGAGTCGAACGAGAAAAGAGGAGTAAGCCATGACGGAGATGAGCTGGTTTGTACTGGCCTCGACGGTTGCCTCGGTCTTTGCCATCGCCATCGGTGTGCTGCTGCCGGCGTTTGCCATGGGGCGTGCCATCAGCAGTGCACTGGATGCACTGGCGAGACAGCCGGAAGCGGAACGCTCGATCATGCGCACCCTGTTTATCGGTCTGGCGATGATCGAATCGCTGGCGATTTACGTGCTGGTGATCGTGCTGATCGTGCTGTTCCGCAATCCACTGCTCGAATACCTGCTGCAACCGTGATGCGGGTCGTGACAACAAGGCTGCTAATCGGAGGAGTATCGAGGTGGAACTGAGCTGGTCGACCTTTATTCTGGAAATCATCAACTTTCTGGTCCTGCTCTGGCTGCTGAAACACTTCCTCTACAGGCCGGTACTGGATGTCATCGAGCAGCGGCGCATGTCGGTGTCACAGACCCTGACCGATGCCGCGACCATGCGCGATGAGGCGCTGGCACTGCGCAGGCAGTTTGAGGAGCGGCTGGCCGACTGGGAGAGTGAGAAGCGTGCCCTGCGTGTGGAGCTGGACCGCGAGCTGGGTGAGGAGCGGCAGCGCCTGCTGGAGAGTGCGCACCGTGAGGTGGAAAACGAGCGGGAGAAGGCGCGGGTCGCCGAGCAGCGCCGCCTGGATGAGCAGCAAAGACAGCTGGAACAGCTTGGCCTGGAGCAGGGCATGCGCTTTGCCTCGCGCCTGCTGGAACGTGTCGCCGATGAACATCTGCACCAGCGCCTGTTGTCGCTGGTGGTGGAGGAGCTGACCGTGTTGGAGCCGGAGCAAATCGAGCAACTCCAGGCGATGCGCGACAGCCATACCGAACAGGTCACCATCTCCACGGCCTACCCCCTGGATGAGCCGATGCAGGCACGGCTGCAGCAGCAGCTGGCGCGGATCTTCGGCGATACGCTGGTGATCGAGGTACGGCATGAGCCCGCCCTGCTCGGCGGGGTGCGAATTGCCGCCGCCCCCTGGGTGTTGCATCTGAATCTTGCCGATGAGTTGAAGGGCTTTGTCGAAACTGTCCATGCGCCACTCTGACCCCTCCAGCTTGAGGCTTGTGCAGCGGCAGGCGCAATGGCTGGACCGTTACCGACCCGGCCTGCGCATCAGTGAGCGCGGCACGGTGGTGTCGGTCGGTGACGGCATCATCTGGGTCTCCGGGCTGCCATCGGCGGCGATGGATGATGTGCTGCTGCTGGAGGATGGCAGCCGTGCCCAGGTGTTCGACCTGACGCGCGAACGGGTGGGAGGTGTGTTGCTGAGTGAGACCGAGGCCCTCAAGTCGGGCATGGCGGTGTTCCTCACCCGGCATCCGCTGGGGATCCCGGCCGGTGATGAGGTGCTGGGACGGGTGCTCGACCCGCTGGGCAATCCCCTGGACGGCCACCCGCCACTGCAGGGCCAGCGGTTGCAGCGGCTGGAACGGAACGCGCCGCCCATCGTGGCGCGCGACTACGTGCATCAACCGCTCTACACCGGCATCAAGATCATCGACACCATGATACCGATTGGCAAGGGACAGCGGCAGTTGATCATCGGTGACGAGGGACTCGGGCGCAGTTCCCTGGCGCTGGACAGCATCGTCAATCAGCGTGACAAGGGCGTCTACTGTGTCTATGTGCTGATTGGCCAGAAGCGCTCCACGGTGGTCAATACCCTGGAGCTTCTCACCCGTTTCGGGGCCATGGACTACACCACCGTGGTGGTGGCGGAGGCCAGCGCGCTACCCGGGCTGCAGCATCTGGCGCCCTTTGCCGGCTGTGCCCTGGCCGAGGCGTGGATGGAACAGGGACGCGATACGCTGGTGGTGTATGACGATCTCAGCACCCACGCCAAAACCTACCGGGAACTGTCGCTGCTGCTGCGCCGGCCGCCGGGACGCGAGGCCTATCCCGGTGATGTATTCTCCATCCATGCGCGTCTGTTGGAGCGCTCGACCTGCCTGAATGCCGCCCATGGCGGCGGTTCGATGACGGCGCTGCCCATCGTCGAAACCCAGCAGGGGGAGATCGCCACCTACATCCCTACCAACCTGATCTCCATTACCGACGGCCAAATCTACCTTGACCGCAACCTGTTTACCGCGGGATTCCGACCGGCCATCGATATTGCCCGTTCGGTCTCCCGTATCGGCGGTCAGGCACAGCACCCGCGGGTGAAGGCGGAGGCAGGGCGGATGAAACTGGATTACCTGCAGTTCCTGGAGCTGGAGGTGTTCACCCGCTTCGGTGCCAAGCTGGAGGCCTCGATGACGGCCGCCATTGAACGGGGGCGCCTGTTGCGCGAACTGCTCAAACAGGAGCGGCTCGCCCCCGAGACGGTCGAGTTTGAACTGCTCTGGTTGCTGGCCTTCAACGAACGCCTGTTCGAACAGCTCGCAGGGATTCCCCCTGCGGAGCTGCAGGCCCGGCTGCGCGAGCGGCTGGCCGGCTCGGGCCTGCAGCTCGGCTCGCCCAGGGATGAGTGGCTGGCGTCACTGCACGAGTGGTTTGCGGAATTCGGCCGGGAGGGGCAGGCGTGAAACGCCGCGAGCTGGAACAGCATCGCCGTCATCTGGGTGATATCCGCAGCATCATGGCATCGATGAAAAGCCTGGCCATGATGGAGGAACGCAAACTCGAACACTATCTCGGGGTACAACGGCAGGTACTGGTGACCATGGAGACGGTAGCTGATGATTTTCTCGGCCACTATCCCCGGATCTCCGCCACGGGTGAAGCGGAGGGACCGTTCTATCTGCTCATCGGCTCGGAACGGGTATTCTGCGGTGATTTCAACGAGCAACTGGGTCGCTATTTCGTCGCCCGCATCGGTGACCGGGCCGGTGGAGTCATGGTGCTGGGGCAAAAACTCGGGCAACACCTGGCGCAGGATCCCCGCGTGACGCAAATCCTGCCAGGCCCGATGGTGACCGAGGAGATTCCCGCCTGTCTCAACAGTATTGTTCAGGCACTTGAGCACCATTTGCCCGCCGGTCTTGCCGGGTCGGTGCGTGTCGTCTATCAGGATGCCACCATCGGACGTATCGAGGATATTTCGCTGCTGCCGCCGTTTCAGGGCATGGGCGGGTCGCCGCCGCGCTATGGCCATGCACCGCTGTTGAATTTGCGCCCTGCGCAGCTGCTGGCGAAACTGATCGACAGTTACCTGTTTGCGCTGCTGCACGGCCTGCTCTATTCCTCGATGTTGATGGAGAACCGGCGCCGGGTGCAGCATCTGGAGGGGGCGGTGCAGCGTATCGATGACAAGCTGGAGCAGTTCCGGCACCGGGCCCAGATGTTGCGGCAGGAGGAGATCACCGAGGAGATTGAGGTTATCATGCTGGCTGCCGATGATGAGGGGAGCGCCCCGGCGGCAGAGGCAAAACGGCGACACAAAGGAAAGGGCAGACAATGAACTGGTGGGGAAAACTGATCGGCGGTGCATTCGGTTACATGATGGGTGGGCCCCTGGGCGCCCTGCTGGGTGCTGCTCTCGGACACCATTTCGACAAGGGCATCAAAGGTCTGGGGGAGGGACCCTCTGCGGTGTGGGGAGAGCAGGAACGCACACAGACCGCCTTTTTCACCGCTACCTTCTCGGTCATGGGTCACCTGGCCAAGGCCGACGGCCGTGTCAGCCGCCATGAGATCGACTATGCCGAGAGGGTGATGCGGCAGATGGATCTCGATGCCGAGCAGCGCCAGCTGGCAATCAATCTGTTCAATGAGGGCAAGCAGCCCGGTTTTATCCTGGATGACGTGCTGGAGCAGTTCCGACGCGAGTGCCACCGCCGCCATACCCTGATCCAGATGTTCCTGGAGATCCAGTTGCAGGCGGCCCTGGCCGACAGCGTGCTCGACCCGGAAGAGGAGCAGGTGTTGCGCCATGTGTTTGTTCGCCTCGGTTTCAGTCAGGCCGAGTTTGCACGGCTGGTGGCGATGGTCACTGCCGCCAGCCACTTCTCCTCCGACGAGCAGGCACACTACGCCCCGCGTCGCAGTGATGCCGATCTGGTCGAAGCCTACCAGCTGCTGGGGGTGGACAGTTCGGCATCCGATGCCGAGGTGAAAAAGGCCTATCGCCGCCTGATGAACCAGCACCACCCGGACAAGCTGGTGGCCAAGGGGCTGCCCGAGGAGATGATCAAGCTGGCCACCGAGAAGGTGCAGGAGATCCGCGCCGCCTACGATACGGTCAAGCAGGCGCGGGGGATGCGTTGAAAGCCCAGAGACGGGCTAGAAACCAAATATACCGTTGGGCTCGTTTTAAAAAAACTGCTGGCCAGCAGCCATTCTTGATTGCACATATGCCTGGAATTGTGGGGGGCCATGTAAATACAGAGTCGACTCACCTGTATATTTTTTCTTCAACTTGGTGTTCTCGAGATACATTAATGGCCGCCCATGTTCTTCAGCAAATTTTTTCAGCCAGTTGAGTGCGCGCTGAGGGATCTTCTTGCCTGTTGGTACAGCTAGATCTACGGGAGCGCCTGAAAAGCGAAACTTGTCAAGTATTACTATTACTCTCGACTCGTTAGGTTTCATCCAGTCAGGTAATGGGCTGTTCTCCTGTATCCAGCCACACATGAAGTTTTTGCAGGGGTCAACAGGGCGGTTCTCGTAATCACTACAACCATTTACCGTGGAGTACGGGCATGGCTTGCCTGGCATTGCTTCATAGCCAGCGACGGTTATTTTAAACCAGCCATCGCAACAGGCGGTACAGGGTTGGCATTCTCTTTTTGTAACCATATCGCGATTGTACCAGAAAGCTTTATCGGGAAACCAAGAACCCTATCCCCAATAATTGATGCGTAGCCCTTCAAATACTGTATTTCCCGGCCACCGCAACAACACTGGTCAGCAGGCCAAGAATCAGGTTGGTGGTGACTATACGGCGGATCCAGTCGAGCCTTTTTGCTGCTTCCGGCCAGTTCTGTGCCGCCACTTCACGCCTCAGGTGCTGGTAGGGGCCGAAATAGAGCAAGGCAAAAAGCGCGATCATCACCAGCCCGATGGCATTCATGATGTGCACAAAAACCGGCGTGCTGCCCATGCCGCCATAGATGCCGAATATGATCCAGTAACCGCTTGCCGGCAGCGTGATCACCGCCCCCCATACCCAGGGGAAGAAACGGTTAAAGACACCTGTCCACAGCGGGAGCCGTTGTGGCGGTTCCAGTTGGGCCACGGCTGTCGGGCGCAGAATCATATGGGCGAAAAACATGCCTCCGACCCAGATGATGGCGGCAAGCAGGTGCAGGCTAAGAGCGATACTCATGGCGTTAGGCGTCTTTCTTCAGATGGATGGTGTGCGCAGTCTATCACCGGAGATTACCCTCCTTCGAGTTCCGTGCCCTTTGCGTGGCGCATGAGCCAGCCCCTGATGCGCCGCACCAGCATCTGCTGCTGGGCGATAAATTCATGGTTGGCCCCGGTGATGAGCACCTGACGATAGGGGGGCGGGCTTGTCCCGGCCGCGCGTGTCTTCCTGCGGATCAGCTCCAGGCGCTGTGCCCCGCCGGCCGTCACCGCATCACTGTCGCGGGTGCCGTAGAGATCCAGGAAGGGAACCGTGATCGCCTCCAGCGTGCGCATGGGATCGAGGCGCGGCTGGTCGGCCCCGTGGCCGGCCAGGGCGATCAGTACAAGCCCCTGTACGCCGTGGTTGTCGTTGCGTGACAGGTAGTCGGCGGCAAGCGTGGCCCCCCGCCCATGGGCGATAACCACGATGTTGCGGATGCCCTTGCCGGTGAAAAAGCCGATTGCGCTTTTCAGGCGCGCACCGGCACTGTCCAGTTGTTCGTCCATTTTCTCAGGGGGCGGTATGTCGCCGAAGAAGGGCAACTGGATGGAGAGGGTGTGCCAGCCGTGCAGCGGGAGCTGCAGGCGCAGTGGACGGATCACCTGCGGCCAGTTGGCGTGATTGTCGAGGTCGTGCAGGAGGATAATGCCACCCTGGGATTCGCCGTGCTTTTCAGCACGGTAGAGACCCAGAAACGGGCCTTTTTCACCCGACAGCTCAATGGCCTCACCGTTTGCTGCCGATTGACGCAGGCTGGCGCTGATGCTGGCCTCCCGCTCCTCAGGCGTTGCGACAACTGTTGCCGCACCCGGAGCTTCTGCCGGGGCGTTCTCCTCCGCCGCCTCGGCGGCATACCACAGCGGCAGGCCGATAAGCAGCAGTGCGCTAAATATTCGGGCTTGCATAACAACCATTACTATCCTGGCCAGAAACATCACTCTTAGCATGGACAAAAATCCACCTTCAGTCACCCGTTGCAGTTTGCCGGCAGGGGAATGCCCCGGATACGGCGGCTTTGAGCCATTCATAACATTTTTACACAGCCCGTCAAGGTGGGTATTATGTGGGGTTCTTTTTTCTGGTGCGCCGCTCCAGTTGCTGAGGGGTGGCGTGAAGATGATTTAAAACGGTCCTGTTGGGGCCAATAAAAGAGGCAAGAATCATGGCAGATTTCAAGATTGCACCCTCCATCCTGTCCGCGGACTTCGCCAAGCTGGGTGAAGAGGTGGATAACGTTATCGCCGCCGGTACCGATATCGTCCACTTCGATGTCATGGACAATCACTACGTGCCCAACTTGACCATTGGCCCGCTGGTCTGTGATGCACTGCGCAGCCACGGTGTAACGGCCGATATCGACGTGCACATGATGGTCAAGCCGGTCGACCGCATCATTCCCGACTTCGCCAAGGCGGGCGCCACCTACATCACCTTCCATCCCGAGGCCTCCGAGCACATCGACCGCTCCCTGGCGCTGGTACGTGAGCAAGGCTGTAAGTCCGGCCTTGTGTTTAATCCGGCCACGCCGCTCTCCTATCTCGACTACGTGATGGACAAGGTGGACATGATCCTGCTGATGTCCGTTAACCCCGGTTTCGGTGGCCAGAGCTTTATCCCCGCCACCATGGAGAAGTTGCGCCAGGCACGCAAGATGATCGATGAGTCCGGTTACGATATCCGTCTGGAGATCGACGGTGGCGTCAAGGCCGA
>JBFEUI010000038.1:0-22469 GCA_041547565.1 Thiohalomonadaceae bacterium | reverse complement strand
CTGTGCGAGAACGTCAAGACCTACCACTCCGAGACCGGCTTTGTCGGCGGCTTCGTCACCCTCAACAGCGGCATGATCTCCAACGAGGGCTCCACCGTCGGCCAGGCGGTCGAAAGCCCGCTGAAGGGCAAGGAGGCGCTGATCATCACCTTCTGGCGCAGCTTCGAGGAACACGAGGAGTCGCACAAGTCGCAGACCTTCCAGCCCCTGTTCAAGGATGTGCTGGCCCTGTGCGAGAACGGCAACGAGGAGATCGCCTACGAGATGCTCTGGTCCGGTGCCGCCTACAGCCCCGAGGAGGCGAAGGCGGCCAAGGAGGCGAAGGAGAAATACGCCGCCTGATCAAAGCAAAGGCAAGTCGTACCTGGAAAAGCCGCCCAAGGGCGGCTTTTCTTTTTTCTACTTGCCCCCGCGCCATTAATTGCTAAGAATCACTCAACAGATACGCTGATTGAACGGACGACGCGGAGAACAGACAACTGATGGACACACTGATCGACAGGCTCCACCCCTACCTCAGCTACTTTGGCGAGCACGCCTACCTGCAGGCCATCGCCGTCATTATCATCGGTTACTTTATCGCCAAGCTGGTCAACTGGGGACTCAGCCGGCTGGTGCACCTCATCCTGAAAAAGACCCGCACCCTCTTCGATGACCACGTGGTGGAACTGTTGCGTGGCCCGGCCTTCGCCAGCGTGTTTCTGGTTGCCCTGTCCATCGCAGCGGTACTGGTACTGGAGGGCAGCATGGAGACGGCCACGCTATCGCTGTTCAAGAGCGTGGCGGTGGTGATCTGGACACTGTTCCTGCTGCAACTGGCGCGGCTGATCCTGCGTGCCATGAGCGGCACGCCCGACCGCTTCGCCATCATCCGTTCCCAGACCCTGCCGCTGTTCGAGAATCTGGCACTGCTGGTCATCATCGGCGCCGCGATCTATTTCCTGTTTACCGCGTGGAACATCGACATGACCGCCTGGCTCGCCTCGGCCGGTATCGTCGGTATCGCCATCGGTTTTGCCGCCAAGGACACCCTGGCCAACCTCTTCTCAGGCGTCTTCATACTGGCCGACGCCCCCTACCAGATAGGCGACTACGTGGTGCTCGATTCGGGTGAGCGCGGCGAGGTGACACAGATCGGCCTGCGCAGCACGCGCCTGCTGACACGCGATGATGTGGAGGTCACCATTCCCAACTCCATCATGGGCAACACCAAGGTCATCAACGAGTCGGGCGGTCCGCATAAAAAGTTCCGTATTCGCCTGAAGGTGGGCGTGGCCTACGGCTCGGATATCGATCAGGTGCGCGCGGTGCTGATGGACGTGGCGCAGCAGGATGAAGGGGTGTGCGACAACCCGGAGCCAAGGGTACGTTTTCGCACCTTTGGCGCCTCCAGCCTCGATTTCGAGCTACTCGGCTGGGTCGACGAGCCGAGCCTGCGCGGGCGTATCCTCGACTCGCTCAACGGTGCGGTCTACAAGCGCTTCCGGCAGGAGGGGATCGAGATCCCCTATGCCAAACAGGACGTCTACATCAAGTCGCTCCCCGGCAGCGTGCAGGAGTAGATGCTATTACCCGATTACAGCCGGAGCATCATCAACCTGATGGCCTCAATAGGCAGGCCGTTGGGCCTTGCCACCGGGCACTACCACCCCCTCAATGCCCTGACCGGGGAAAACTTCAACGACGTACCCGTGGTGCTGTGGATCATCGACGGGCTGGGCAATGACTACCTCGAACGGCATCCCGACAGCTTTCTCTACCACCACAGGCTGGCGACACTCAGCTCGGTCTTTCCCAGCACCACGGCCAGCGCCATCACCAGCTTCTACACCGGCGCCGGGCCGCAGCAACATGCCATCACCGGCTGGTTCACCTGGTTTCGCGAACTGGGCTGTGTGGCCACCGTGCTACCGTTCACACCCCGCTTCAGAGGTGCCGGTTTTGCCCAGGCCGACATCACACCGCAACAACTTATCGGCCAGCCCTCGATGCTAAACGGCGCGGAGGTGGAGGCCCATGTCGTCAATCCCGCCTACATCAGCGATTCGGTCTACAGCTTGGCGATGTGCGGTACGGCACAGCGGCACGGCCACACGGACCTGGAGACCATGCTGCAGGAGATCAACCGACTCATTGCCGACGGAAAGCGCAAGCTGGTGATTGCCTACTGGGCGGAGTTCGACGGCCTGGCGCACATTAACGGCATCGACAGCGATGCCGTCGCCACGCACTTTGCCGAACTGGACCGTTGCGCCCAGCGCCTTGCCGACAGTTGCCGGCAGCACAATGCCACGCTGCTTGTCACCGCCGACCACGGACTGATCGACACCGACGCGGCGCACACCATCCACCTCGATGCGCACCCGGAACTGCGCGATTGCCTCACCCTGCCGCTGTGCGGTGAACCGCGTGCCGCCTTTTGTTATGTGCATGCCACGCAGCACGAGCGTTTTGAGCGCTACATCGAGGCGAACCTCTCCCACGCCTGCGAACTGCATGACAGTCAGCACCTGATCGAACAGGGACTGTTCGGTGTGGGGACGGCACACCCTGAACTTAGGCACCGGATAGGTGATTATGCGCTGCTGATGAAAGGGAATTACGTGATCAAGGACCGCATTGTCAACGAGCGCCCCTTTGCGCAGATTGGTGTCCACGGCGGCCTCAGCGAGGCGGAAATGCGGGTCCCACTGATTGCCATTGGCAACTAGCTGCCATCAGGCAAAGACAACACAGTTGCGGCCGCTGTTTTTCGCCGCGTAGAGCGCCTTGTCCGCCAGCCTGATCACCTCGCCGTACTCCTCGCCGTGCTCCGGCCAGCTGCTGCCGCCGATACTGACGGTCATGAGAATATCACTATCATCAATGCCTATCGCAGGAGTGTTATGTACCGCCTGCCTGATACGCTCGGCAATCTTGAGGGCGACCGACTTTTCAGTGTCCGGCAGCAACAGCACAAACTCCTCGCCACCCCAGCGGGCAAAAAAATCACCGGTACGCATATTCTGCTCCACCAGCCCGGCGAAGTGGCGCAGTACATCATCACCGCTATGGTGGCCGTGTTCATCATTTATACGCTTGAAATGGTCGATATCCATCATCAGCACCGAATAGAAGGAATCGTCCATCGCTGATGACTCCTGCGACATCATATGCAGCTTCATGTCGAGGGCGCGCCGGTTGCGAATACCGGTCAGGGGGTCCTGTTCCGACAGCATCATCAACCGCTGGCGCTCACGGCCCAGATAGATGCTGGCGATAAACCCGGCAACCAGCGACACGATCAACACCACGACTGTTGCCATGAGCGCATTCTGTTTGAATTGCTGCGCCCGCGCATACTCGACGTTGATCAACGCATGGATCTCGGCATGCATTTCGTCAATGCGGGCGACGATGTTGTAGATACCCCGGTCAAAGCGCATCATCAATTGCGCCAGCGCCTGTTCATTGCCGGCAATGTCACTGTTAAGAATCCGCTCTCCCTCGCGCTTTCTCTGCTGCCACAACACAAACAGCGCGTTGAGCCTCTCCTTCTCCTCCTCTCGGTGCAGGCGCGAGCGCACCATATCAAAACGCATCTCGACCTCGCGCACCCGGCTACGCCATCTTTCACGCTCCAGCGGATCGCCGTTTATCAGATAGTCGTTGGGCGGCATCGCCACCTTGTGCAGGGCATTGCCCAGATGCACCAGCGGCATCATCTCGTCCACCGACTCAAAGAAGATATTGTCTACCGTTTTGAATACGGGTGAATAGGTGGCGTTCAGGGCGAATGCCATGATGCTGGCCAGCGGGATCAGGATGAGCGCTGCAACAACGAAAAAGCGGTAGCGTTGAGAGATTTTCATGGGTTTGGACTTGTATTCCCTGTCACCCCAAAAGATGAACAATGTCTTCCGTAACATTCAGGCGGGTACCAGCCGGCAAACGACCGTCACCGGTAAAACCTAACAATATCGTCTATTAATGTCTATTACCCGGCATTCAAATACGGAATGCACTTAACAGAAATACAACATGATATTTTCACGGATTGAGCCAATGGCAAACGCCGTCACTCCGTTAGCCCTAGGTATAGCGTGGACCCGCCTCCATTGTCATACCCTTATCGCGGAACAGGCTCAGGCAGGCCTCCACCACCTCGGCATCGTACAGCTCACCCTTACCCTTCTCTATCTCCCGCAGGGCGATGTCTATGCCCAGTGCGGCGCGATAGGGACGGTGTGAGGCCATCGCCTCAAGTACATCGGCCACCATCAGGATGCGGGACTCGAGCAACAGTTCACTCCCCTTCAGACCTTTGGGATAACCGCTGCCGTTGAGGCGCTCGTGGTGCTGCACCACCATCTTGGCCAGCGGCCAGGGAAAGTCGATCTCCTTGACGATATCGTAACCAATGACCGGGTGCGACTGAATGATGCGAAACAGCTCGGGTTCCAGCCTGCCGGGACGGTTGAGTATCTCGGAGGGCACCGATATCTTGCCGATATCGTGAATCACCGCTCCCAGCCGCAGCCCCTCCAGGCGCTGCTCATCCAGGCCCATTTCCCTGCCTATTGCCACGGCAAGATCGGCCACCCGCTCCTGATGACCGGCCGTATAGGGATCGCGCTTCTCAATGGTCAGAGCGATGGCACGGATAGTCTGCAGCAGTGAACGCTGCAACTGCCCGGCAAAATGGCTGCGCTCCTCCTCGGCACGCTTGCGTGCCGAAATATCGATAATCATGGAACGGCTCTCCACCACCCGTCCCTGTTCATTCGTCACCGGGTCGATACTGACACTCACCCACACCGGGTAGCCGGCTGCATGGTGCATCTGCAACTCCACATCACGCACACCCTTGCCATGCTTGAAATCTGCAAACAGCTTTTTCGCCTTAATCAGGCCGTCATCGGTGTCGGCATAGAGCTCAAACACCTTCATCAGCGCCAGCGTTTCACGATCATAGCCGAGGATATCGCACAGCGCCTGATTGAACTGTATCAGACTGCCATCAGTGGCCGAGACGGAAAGGTAGGCGTTGGGTGCGTTTTCATACAGCTCCTCGTAACGCTCTTCGGTTATTTTTAGTGCCAGTTCGGCGCGTACCCGTTCAGCCTTGCTGCGCAGGGTCCTGATCCCGAATGCCAGGTCATCGGCCATCTCCTCCAGCAGACGCTGTTCAGCCTGATCGAAGGCATCGGGCTCGGACGAATCGATGGTGATCACACCGAGCACCTCGCTTTCCGATCTCAGCGGCAGCGCAATCACCGATGCATAACCCCGCTGCAGTGCCTGTTCACGCCAGGGGCTAACATCCGCACTGGCCGCTATATCGCGGGCAATAAAGGTTGCCTCCTCCCGCACCGCATGTCCGGCAGGATGCTGTCCGTTCGCATCATCAGCCCAGGTGAACCGCAGCGTGTCGAGAAAGCCGCGTTCAAAACCGGCATGGGCGACCGGCCTTATCATTCGACTCTTAGCCTTTTGCACATAGCCCACCCAGGCAAAACGGTAACCGCCGTGTCCGATCAGTATATTGCAGATGTCCTCCATCAGCGTCTGCTCCTGCTCGGCGTGGACCAGGGCAGTGTTGCACAGGCTGAGGGTACGCAGCGCACGATTGAGCCGCTGGGTTTCCCGCTCCGCCTGGCGCAGTTCGGTTACATCCTGAACCGTGCCGATCATACGCAGCGCTTCCCCTTTATCGCCAAACTCCACGGCACCGACCTCGTGGACGATGCGCTCGCTGCCGTCGCGACGTACGATACGGTGATCGATGGCGTACTCCTTGTTCCCCGCCACCGCATCATTTACCTCATCAACGACGAACTGGCGATCATCGGGATGGACCGAGGCCAGGAAGGCCTCATAGGTGGCGCCGAACTGCTGCGGCTCCATGCCGAAAATACGATAAATCTCATCGGACCAGGAGAGGGTACCGCCAACGATGTCCCAGTCCCAGTTGCCGATGTGGGCAATGTGCTGTGCAGCCGCCAGGCTTGCCTCGCTTTGTTGCAAATTACCCAGTGCCCGTATCCGCGCCAGGCTGTTGATAATAATCTCGCCCGCGGTACGTAGCAGACGCACATTCTCCTCGGCCCAGTCACGCTGCTGCGCCACGTTGTCAAAACCGATGAAACCGGAAAAATTGCCGCCGTAGTACAGCGGCACGTTGAGCAGCGAGCGAATCGCTTCACGCTGAAACTCATCACGCTCGAACGCCGCCTCATCGGGCAGTTGTGCCACATCCGGCACCACCACCGCCTCGGCCGCAAAAAACTTCGCTCGCAACCAGGGAAATGAATCAAGCGGCAGTTGTTGCAGCGAGGCGCTCTGGGGCGCTACACCCTGCGCACACCACTCGTGGCTGTTGCTGATGGTGTCGGCCTCGCTATCGTAGTCAAACAGGTAGGCGCGATCCGCCCCGGCAAACTCGCCCAGGCGGCGCAGCACATCATCAATCTCATTATCGAGCTGTTCCGGCTCGATATTGACCAGGCGAGAGGCAATCACCGCGATCACCGATTCAAAACCGATGCGAAAAGTCAGCGCCTGCTCCGCCCGCCTCACCTCACTAAGGTCCAGCGCAGTCAGTACATACCCCTCTATCTCACTGCCTTCATCATGGATGCAGCCGACAGTGAGGAATACCGGCTTGCTGCCCCGGCCAAACAACTGTAGCTCCATCTCGCCGGAGGCACTGTTATTTTGCTCCGCCTCCGCAAACAGCTGCCGCAGCGGTTCGGTAAAATGGGCGACAACCAGCTCTTCCACATCGGCCAGTGTCGGGTCTTCGTTGGCATTATCGGGTTTGCGTTCAAGCAGACGCTTCATACCGGGATTGCAGTAAAGCACATGCCGGTTGCGATCCAGGATCAACACCCCCTCGGCGGTCTGCTCCACCGCTCGGCTCAGGGTACGCCGGTGCGCCTCGGCACGGCGTTCCGCCGTGACATCATCCAGGATGTGGATGGCATGCTGTACCGTATTGTCGGCACGCCAGATACCGAAGGAGCGGGAGACAAACACCTCGCCACTATCCAGCTGCACCTCATCGCCCTGCTGCTGCAGCTGTTCGGGAAATATTTCACATGCCGGCAGAGGCCCGTCCCGCCTGGGGAAGAACTCGTAGTAGGGGCGACCCAGTATCTGCTCCAGTGAGTGGCCTGCCCGCTCGCAGTAGGCGGGATTGGCCTGCACGATGCGCATCTCGGCATCATGGATAAAGATGGGATCGCGTATTGCATCGAAAGCGTCATTCCAGTCACGACTGATGCGCTCCAGGCGTCGATGGCTCTCCTCCAGCTCGGCGGTGCGTTCACGCACCTTTTGCGTCAAGTTGTCGCGTGCCTCAAGCAGCTCACGTTCCGCCTCGCGCAGGCGCAGGTTGAGGCGGGTAACATAGGCAGTGGCGGCACTCAACAGCATGAGTATCAGCAGGGTGAGCAACAGCCAGTGCCAGTAGTTGTAGAGCACGTCCCTGAAGGTGATCCGCCCCAAATCGGCATAGGGACCGACGCGCAGCTCACGCATCAGCTCATGCACCGGCTGGTAGTTACGCGGCACGGTCCAGCCTCTGATCTGAGCGGCCTGGGCGGCGGAGCTGTCGGACGGCATGCGCAGCAGCGCCGTGGCTACGGCGTGACTGAGCGTTTCGGGTGTGTGGGGCAACCGGGCAAACGGCCACTCCGGGTAGAGCCGGGTACTGCAAAGGTAAGAGAAGTCAGGGTACTGCTGGGGGTTGATCACCTTGATCCGGGCCAGGTCTATGTGTCCCTCGCGACTCATAACCTCCAGGGTGTCGGTGCGCACCGTACCGGCATCGGCCTCGCCACGCAGCACCGCATCCACCACCGCATCGTGGGTACCGGCGAACTGCAGCGTGGTGTCTTCGCTCGGCACAATGCCCTGCTGTGCCATCTCACGCCAGGCCATCAGGTAGCCGCCGAGGGAGTTCTCCTTGACCGCGGCGAAACGCTTGCCGACGAGGTCTGCCAGGGTGTTGATGTCATCGCGCCCGGCACGGGTAAAGATCACACCGCCGAAGCGGGTATAGCCCCGGTCGCCGTTGCGGTTGCGCAGGGTGGCGATACGCCCCACACCATAGCGCTTTTCAAACTCGACATAGATACCGGAGTTGGCAAGCAGAAAGTCGATATCGGCGGCGGCCACCGCCGGTCCGATCTCCTCGAAATCGAGCGGCACCACGCGAAAACGATGACCGGAAACTTCTCGGCTGAGATACTCGGCAGTGGGCTGCCAGCGGGTGACTGTGCGCTCATCTCCGCGCTTTGCCAGCACGCCGATGCGCACCTCCGCCGCCGCCACAAGGCTGGACGAACAGCACAACACAAGCAGAATCAGCAGAACTCGGCGCATGGGATCCTTTCCGGCGGTTTACTTCCTTAGTCTAGCCAAAGCTGCCCCCTAACTCCTCATTCTACACCGCCATTCGGGCAAGGCGAGCCGGAGCGATTGTGTCAAACCGTTAAACGCCGGTAGATATCCGAGACCTTCAGCGGCAATTCCGCCACCTCACGCACCAGGGTATAGGCTGCCGGGCCGTAGAGGTGGGGCAGGTAGTCGCGCGCCTTCTCGTCGATGGTAATGCAGTAGGGGTGGATGCCGCTGCGCCGTGCCTCGATCAGCGCCTTGCGGGTATCCTCGATACCGTATTCACCGCGGTAGTCGTTGAGGTCGTCCGGTTTACCGTCGGAGATGGTGATAAGAATGCGGTTTTTCGCATCGACCCCGTTGAGCAACCGGCTAAGGTGGCGAATGGCAAAGCCCATGCGGGTGTAATCCTGCGCATCGATACCGCTGATGCGCGCCTTCACCTCACGGTCATACGGCTCCTCGAACGACTTGATATGAAACAGGTCGCAGCGTTTACGCGTGGTGCCGGAGAAGCCGTAGATGGCGTAGCGATCACCGAGCGTCTCCAGCGCCTCGCACAGCAGCACCAGGGACTCACGCTCGGCCTCGTTGATCCAGCCGCGGGTGGAGCCGCTCATGTCCACCATGAAGACCACGGCAATGTTGCGTTCACAGCGGTGCATGCGGGTAAACAGGCGTTCGGACATCTCCCGACCGTCATTGGCGTCGGCCAGCGCCTCGACCAGGGCATCGATATCGACCCCGTCGCCATGGGCCTGGCACTTCAACAACCGGTCCTCATCGCGCATCGCCTCGAAGGTCTTGCGCAGGTGCTTCACCAGACCCATGTGCTTGTTGAGTGTTCTGTCGACAAAGTCGTCATAGACCGGTTTGACATTAACCTCGCGCACCACGCACCAGTTTTTACGGTAGTGCTGGCGGCCATGGTCCCACTCGTCGTAGAACTCCGCTCCCTCCTCATGATAGGTGCCGCTCCACACCTCCTCCATGTTCGGTTTCTGCTCCCGGTAGAGGCTGGGGTCGTATTCGCCGGGCCCGGCCGGATGCAGATACTCGTCCGGTATCTCACTCAAATCGAGTTGTATTGAGGTAAGTAGCTGTTTGACATCGGCGGGCGGCGCAATCGGCACATCATCCAGTGTCAGCTCAAACTGACCCGGTTCCTGCCGCTGGCTATCCGCCTTGTTTGTTAATTCAAACTTCCCCGGCTTTTCGGTTTCCGTGCCCTCCCTGCGCGCCTCTTCCAGCATCTTGGCCAGGCGCACACGCAGCAACATCTTTTCCCGTTCGATGCGCGCCTGTTTCACCGCTTCCACCGCCGCCGGGTCCATCGCCCCCTGGTAACACGGCACCACGGGCCGGGGGGCATCGAGCATGCTGTCTACCAGTGCCAGACTGTCTTCCACCGTTGCCGTGGCGCTTGCCAGCGCTTGCGCGGCCTGTTGCCAGCGCGATGGCACTTCATCCTGGTTCAACTCCTGCTTCAAGCGCTGCATGCCGCGATACAGCCCGGGCAGTTCGCGGGCGATACAGGCCTCGAGCCGCATTGTCTCCAGTGCCTGAAAACACCCCCGCGCCCGTTCATAACGGGCGTGTCTACCCAGCGCCTCTTGGAGATCGACGCGGAAGGTGCCAAAACGAGTCTGCGCCCACAGCATTGCCGCCAGCGATTTGTAAAGCAGGAAATTGTCCTCCTTGCTCTCCAGCTGGGCGACCACGGCAGGGAGGTAAATGGTCTCACTGTCGGTCCAACCCTGCTCGGCATGCTCCAGCTGCAACTGCCTGCCGCTCAGACCATGGACGAAGTTGCGCAGTACCCCGTTGACCTCCTCGAACACCGCACCAACGGCACGCTCGTGACTGAGGCGCACGAAGTGCTCCACATTGTGAATCACCGCCATCGCCTCGAGCAGGCCGGAACGGTCATAACAGTCCAGCGCATAGAGCACCCAGGCCTCGATGGTGTGGGCATCCATCTTGTCCAGCACATGAATCACGTGGCGGGCAAACTGGTGGGCCAGCTCGATTTGTGTGCTGGCGATGCGTTTGACCCAGTCCAGGATAAACTCCTGATCGTGCCGCGGCAGCGACAGCAACACCTTTGCCAGCTCATCGGTGCGGATGAAGGTGAACTCCACCTCGAGGTATTCATCGAGGCGGGCGGTGATCTGTTCAGCCGTTAGTGTGGTGTCTTTATTCATTCAGGAGTAAGTAGCGCTGAGACCGCAGAGACGCCAAGATCGCAAAGTTGTTAAATAATTTTACTGCCTTCCTCGTATCGACATTATTCTGGCGAAAACCACAATGGCAACCAGCCCTATAGACTGCATCAGTCATTTTCATCATCTTCGCGCTCTTGGCGTCTCCGCGAACTTTGCGTACCCAACACCGACTTAAAACAGCGACGAGGAGAGTTCGTTGACCGCGACTAGCATCTCCGGATCGTCGGTCAGCGCCTGGGCGATGGCGCTTTGGCAGGCGGAGACCGGCTCGACACCGGAGACAACCAGCTTGGCGGCGTGCACCAGCAGGCGGGTACTCGCCCCCTCCTCCAGTCCGCTGCCCTTGAGGTTGCGCGTCATGCCGGCGAACTTGACCAGCTTTTCGGCCATGGGGCGTTCAACCCCGGTCTCCTTCTCGACGATGGTCGCTTCCAGCTGCGCCGAGGGGTAGTCGAACTCCAGCGCCACAAAGCGCTGGCGCGTGCTCTGCTTCAGATCCTTGAGTACGCTCTGGTAGCCGGGGTTGTAGGAGATGGCAAGACAGAAATCGTCGCTCGCCTCCAGCAGGCTGCCCAGCTTCTCCATCGGCAACACCCGGCGGTCATCGGCCAGCGGATGGATCACCACCATGGTGTCCTTGCGCGCCTCGACGATTTCGTCCAGGTAGCAGATGCCGCCGGCGCGCACCGCCTGGGCCAGCGGGCCGTCCACCCACACCGTCTCACCACCCTTGATGAGATAACGGCCGACCAGATCGGAGGCGGTCAGATCATCATGACAGGAGACGGTAATCAGCGGCCGTTGCAGGCGCCAGGCCATGTACTCCATGAAGCGGGTCTTGCCGCAGCCGGTCGGCCCTTTCAGCAGCACCGGCAGCCTGTTGCGGTAGGCAGCCTCAAAGATGGCGATCTCGCTGCCGGTGGCCTCGTAATAGGGTTCGTTCTCGATAAGGTACTCTTCGGGTTTGATATCTCTGGCCTGCACAGGGACTCCTGGGTGTGAAGAGTAAGAAGTGAAGAGTGAAGCGAACTGGCGTGAAACGTTAAGCGTTAAACGTGAATCGTAAATGTAGCATTGGCACCATGCCCTTTTCACACTTCATTCATCACCCTTCACCTGTTATTAAATCATGGGCATAGGGCGGGCCATGCCCGCCGTATTCTGGCGCCCGTGGGGCGCCCTATCTCATTTTACGATTCACCTTTCACGTTTAACGACATGCGCTTCACCCTTCACACCTCACCTTATATTTAAATGAGTGTCGATTTACACGCTCATCCATTAAATAATGACATTTGTCGGCTTACACAAGCCGACACGGCAAAAACCTAGAAAATTGTTAGGTTTTATATAGCCTTAGGAACATCGCGTTCCATAAGCAAAACATATATGCAATCTATTTCCGCATTGGAAAATTCGATACTCCTTAATATAGGCAACCGTCCTATAAAGGAGTATTGTGTTGCCCCTATGTGGGAGTAGATATGCTAGCGGGCCGCTGACTGTATACAGTTCCTCCTCTGGCCTGCCGTTACCCCCCCAGCAGAATTCAGCTTTAAAGCTTATAAAAATCGTCCTTTACGGAGGGATATCAATGTCAGAGGTAATCGCAACCAACGAGACCATCATGGTCGTAGGTGGCGGCATTAGCGGACTGACCGCGGCCATTGAAGCGGCCGAATGCGGTAAACAGGTCCTGCTGGTGGAGAAATCGCCTACCGTCGGCGGCCGTGTCGGTCAGCTGTACAAATACTTCCCCAAGCTGTGCATACCCACCTGCGGTATCGAAATCCAGCTGCGTCGCCTGAAGGCGAACAAGAACATTCGCCTGCTGACCATGGCGGAAGTCACCGGCGTCAGCGGTGAGGAAGGTAACTACAACGTCAGCGTCAAGGTTGCACCGCGCTACGTCAACGAAAACTGCACCGCCTGCGGCGAGTGCGCCAAGGCAGTAGAGGCCGAATTCGACGACGAGCACAACTACGGCATGAAAAAGCGCAAGGGCGCCTACCTGAGCCACACCATGGCCTTCCCCCAGCGCTATGTCATCGACCCGGCCATCATCGGCACCGATGATGCGAACAAGGCCAAAGAGGCCTGCAAGTTCGACGCTGTGGACCTGGAGATGGCCGAGGAAGAACTCAGCCTCAACGTCGGCGCCATCGTCTGGGCCACCGGCTGGACCCCTTACGATGCCAACAAGATTCAGCCTTATGGCTATGACCGCTACGACAACGTCATCACCAACGTCGAGTTCGAGCGCATGCTCGACCCCTTCGGTCCCACCGGCGGCAAGATTCAGCGTCCTTCCGACGGTGAAGCACCGAAGAACATCGCCTTCATCCAGTGTGCCGGTTCCCGTGACCGCAACCACCTGGAGCACTGCTCGCGTATCTGCTGCATGGCCTCCCTGAAGCAGACCACCTACATTTCCGAGCAGCTGGAAGATTGCAAATCCACTGTTTACTACATCGATATCCGTGCCATCGACCGTATCGACGACTTCTACCAGAAGGTCCAGGCCGACGAGAACGTCAGCTTCGTCAAGTCGAAGGTCGCCAACATCGTCAAGGGCGAGAACGGCAACGTGGTACTGAACGGTGTGGATACCGAGGGTTACAACCGCTACGCCAACGAGCACGACCTGGTTGTGCTGGCAGTCGGTATGGAATCCAACGTTCCTTCCGGGGTACTCCCAGAGGGTACCAATATCAACAAGCACAACTTCATCGAACCGGATGAGGCCAATGGCGGCATCTTCGGCGCCGGTTGTTCTTCCGACGCACTGGACGTCAACCGTGCTGCCCAGAACGCTACAGCCGCGGCACTGCGTGCCATCCAGGTTGTGAACAAAGTTGCAGGATCGGAGGGTTAATACAGTGTCTGACAACAAGATTGGAGCCTATATCTGCAAAGGTTGCGGCATCGAAGACCGTCTGGACATCAACCAGCTGGTCATGACCGCAACCCGTGACGGCAAAGCCGCCATCGGTAAGGAACACGAGTTCCTGTGCAACGCCGAAGGCGTGAAGATGATCCAGGACGACATCGACAACGAAGGTGTCAACAAGGTCGTCATCGCCGCCTGCTCACGCCGTGCCAAGACCGAAGCCTTTAATTTTGAAGGTGTGACGCTCAGCCGCGCCAACATCCGTGAGGGTGTCATCTGGATCCGTCCCGAGGACGATGAGCACCAGGAGACCACCCAGGAGATGGCCGACGACTACGTGCGCATGGCCTGTGCCGAAGCCAAGTTCATGACCCCACCCGCCCCGAGCGAGGAGCAGGGCCTGACACGCAGCATCATGGTTGTCGGCGGCGGCGTCTCCGGCATGACCTCTGCCCTGGAAGCTGCTGCCACCGGCTACACCGTGGAGCTGGTGGAAAAGAACGACGCCCTCGGCGGTAACGTTGCCCAGCTGTACAAGCGTGTGCCGGGCAAGAACGGCCTGCAGGGTCCTGTCGATACCGGCATGGACGAGATGATCGAGGCGGTCAACGGCAACGACAAGATCAATGTCCACACCGGCGCCACTGTCGCCAAGACTGCCGGCGCGCCGGGCCGCTTCAGTGTTGAACTGTCCGACGGCAGCAACTTCACTGTCGGCGCCATCGTCCAGGCCACCGGCTTTACCCCTTACGACATCAACAAGCTGCCCGACCTGGGCGGCGGCAAAAGCCCCGACGTCATGGACCAGCTCGGCTTCGAGCAGATGGTCAAGGCCAACGGCGGCGCCATTAAGAAATCCGACGGCTCCGATGCCCAGAACGTGGTCTTCGTCCAGTGCGCCGGCCAGCGTTCCAGCAAGGAAGGCGAGCTGGACTACTACTCCGGCCACTGCTGTGCCACCTCCATCAAGCAGGCGATGTACGTCAAGCAGGCCGGCGGCGACGCCACCGTACTGTTCGATGACCTGCGTGTACCCGGTGCCACCGGCGAGGACTTCTACCGCTGCGGCCAGGAGAACGGCGTCACCTTCTCCAAGGGCGCCGTCAGCAGCGTCGATGCCAACGGTTCGCTTAAGGTCAACTACAAGGACCTGATCCTCGACGAGGACACCGATATCGACGCCGATATCGTGGTTCTGGCCACCGGCATGCTGCCCAACTCCGGTGTCGACGTTGAAGGCCTGCTGGCCGCCGAGTCCGAGCGTGGCGAGGCCGTCGGTGACGATGAAAAGGTCGCCGCCGCCGAGCAGAAGATCGAGTTCATCAAGTCTCGCGAATCCGTCCTCAACCTGGATTACCGCCAGGGTCCGGACATGCCGCAGCTGACCAAGGGTTTCACCGATTCCCACTTCATCTGCTTCCCGTACGAGACCCGCCGTACCGGTATCTACGCCGCCGGTCCTGTGCGTCGTCCGATGGACATCGCCCAGACCCAGGAAGACGCTGCCGGCGCCACACTGAAGGCCATCCAGGCCTGCGAGAACTCCGCGTTGGGCCGTGCCGCCCACCCGCGCTCCGGTGACCTGTCCTTCCCAAGCTTCCGCAAGGAAGGCTGCACCCAGTGCAAGCGTTGTACCGTTGAGTGCCCCTTCGGCGCCATCAACGAGGACGAGAACGGCTACCCGCAGTACAACGAGGCACGTTGCCGCCGTTGCGGTACCTGCATGGGTGCCTGCCCGGTACGCGTCATCTCCTTCGAGAACTACTCGGTCGACACCGTCGGTCAGCAGATCAAGAACGTGGACATCCCCGACGAGTTCGACGAGAAGCCGCGCATCCTGGTACTGGCCTGCGAGAACGACGCCTACCCGGCGCTCGACATGGCCGGTATGACGCGCCAGGAATACAGCCCCTGGGCACGTGTCGTGCCGGTTCGCTGCCTCGGTTCCACCAACCTGATCTGGGTGACCGACGCACTGAACAGCGGCTATGACGGCATCGTCCTGCTGGGTTGCCAGAAGGGTGAAAATTACCAGTGTCACTTCGTACGCGGTTCCGAGATGGCTCATATCCGTATGAGCAAGGTCGACGAAACCCTGAAGACACTGAATCTGGAAGAAGAGCGTGTCGCCACCTACGAGGTCTCCATCGCCGATATTGAGCGCATTCCGCAGCTCATTAACGATATGGAAAAGACCGTCGAAGAAATCGGCATGAGCCCGTTCAAGTTCTAAGGAGACATCACCATGAGCGATATGAATCAGGCGATGATCGAGAAGTACCGCAGCAACTTCCTCAAAGAGGTCGAGGCCAATGTTGAGGAAGGCCACTGGGTCAAGATGTGCATGCAGTGTGGCGTCTGCTCCGGCTCCTGCCCGATGCAGAACCACTGGGAGCATCCGCCGCAGGAAATCTTTATGATGATTCGCGCCAACAAGCGCGATGAGGTCCTCTCCTCCACCTCCATGTGGATGTGTACCTCCTGCTATAACTGTATTGCCCGCTGCCCGCGCGGTCTGCCGATCACACACATCATGCACGGCCTGGCGAGCTATGGTAAACGCCTTGGCCTGGCACCGAAGGAGCAGCCGACCGTCAAGTTCGGCGATATCTTCTGGAACTCAATCGTGCAGAACGGCCGTGTTAACGAGTTGAAGATCGGTGTCGGTCTTTACTTCAAGGACGGCTTCGCCCAGGGCATCAAGAACGCCCTGGCGGGTAAGGAACTTGGTATGGCGATGATGAAGACCAAGCGCATGAACCCGATGGAGTACTTCGGCGGTCACAAGTGCAAAGACCGCTCCGGCATCGCCAAGATGCTGAAGAAGGCCGAAGAGTTCGAAGCTGAACACGTTGCCAAGTTTGGCAAGTAGGAGAAAGAGTAATGGCCAAGAAAGAATATTCCTTCTACCCCGGGTGCTCGTCGCAGAGCAAGGCCTCGGCGGATAACTTCCTGCGTTCCGCCAACGCCATGTGCGATGCGCTGGACATCCAGCTCAATGAGATCGACGACTGGAACTGTTGCGGCGCCTCAATCGGCTACGCCGGCGGCAGTGAGATCCCGCGTCTCTCCCTCTCAGCACGCAACATCGCCCTGTCGCAGCAGCAGAACGGCGACAAGGACATTGTCGCACCTTGCGCCGCCTGCTGGATCGCCACCCGCGAGGCGGAGGATCGTGTCAACGAGAACGCCCACGTACGCGAGGGTATCAATGCCGCACTGGATGAAATCGGTCTCAAGGTTGAACCGAACGCGATGCCAAAAACCCGCCACATGGTCGAGGTATTGGTCGAGGACATCGGTATCGACAGCATCGCCAATGGCGTCACAAAGCCTCTGGAGGGCGTCAAGATCGCCGGTTATGTCGGCTGTCAGACCAACCGTCCCTTCGGCATTGCCGGTGAGTCGTTCGAGAATCCGCAGTATCTCGACAAGATGGTTGAGGCATGCGGTGCCGAGGCAGTCAGCAACTACGAGAAAAAGGTCTCCTGCTGCTCAGGCGCACTGATGTTCTCGGAACCTGAAAAAGGCCAGGCACTGGTCAAGGACATCATCGAGGCGGCCTATGACGGCGGTGCCGACATGATTGTCACACCGTGCCAGCTGTGCCAGATGAACGTTGAGTCCTACCAGAGCAACATCAACAAGACCTTCGGAACAAAATTTGAGATGCCCGTGGTCTACTACTCACAACTGATCTCGCTGGCCTACGGCAAGTCCGCCACCGAAGCAGCACTGGATGGACAGATCATCCGCGCCAAAAAGCTGGAAGACCTGGCTAACAAGTAAAAAATAAATAACCAATAATAATTTGGTACGTATTGAACGCCCCTGTAAAGGGGCGTTTTTTATTGTCTCAACCAACTGGTGTCAGTACGACTCGTTCTCGAATCGGGGCCACTCGCCGATTGTGCAGGCAGGACTAACCAGCGCCGCCTGGCAATGCTCAGAGCTTCGTTACCTGCGTCACCAGGATACCCCCGGTATCCATGCGCCAGTTGATATCAAAATCCAGCAAACGCATGCCGTAGATACGATCAGATTCAGATGTTTGTTTGTATGCCGGCCTCGGATCAAGGGCGAGCAGTTCAGTGATAAGTATTCGTAAGCGCGGGTAGTCGGACATGTGCTGCTGCAGCACCCGCTCGGCTTCCGCGCTAAAACCGACCGGTTGCCGTCCCCCGGGGGCAGAGCTCGCGTAGCCGCCCTCTGCCTGCTCGATTGCATCGACATAGGGCAGGTACGGCTTGATATCCAGCACCGGTGTACCATCCAGCAGGTCGACACCTTTGAGGTGCAATACCACCGACTGCGCATCACTCTCAACCCGTTCCAGCTCAACCACGGAAAGACCGATCGGGTTGGGGCGGTGGGTGGAGCGGCTGGCAAACACGCCCACACGCTTGTTGCCGCCGAGGCGCGGTGGACGCACGGTTGGACTCCAC
This sequence comes from Thiohalomonadaceae bacterium, assembly GCA_041547565.1. Classification (GTDB taxonomy): domain Bacteria; phylum Pseudomonadota; class Gammaproteobacteria; order Thiohalomonadales; family Thiohalomonadaceae; genus JBFEUI01. The sequence continues at coordinate 4,527 of JBFEUI010000038.1, read as the reverse complement.
TTTCCCTGCTCAATCGCGTGAAAGACAAATGTGAGCCAGAGATGGGAAAAACCCTCTAGCCCCTTCACCACCTCCGGGCGGTTATACGGCGGCAACAACTCCAGGGTGGCTGTTGCATCGGCGACCAGGCCAGGCTGCCTGGGTATTCCAAACTTCTCCTTGAAGCAGGAGTGGATGGTGCCAATGCTGTCGAATTCAAAGCGCCTGGACATTTCGTGATCCGTTAACCAATGCCTGGGGTGCCGCACTAGGCGCCAGATTCGGCAATATAGCTGTCCTTGTTATCCAGCAAGATATGTGACAGCCAGATAACCGCCAGATAGGGGGCTGCCAGATTGAGCAGCGGCACCAGGCCGGCAAAATAGGAAGCGGCAGTAGCCGGATAGTAGCGTGGCTCAAACAGTGATATCTGCTTGTACAACTGCTGTTTGTCAAATACATTGCCACCAACGTCGACCAGCAGGGCCGAGCGATACATGGAGAACAGCCAGGCGACGATAATCAGACCGTTTACCGCCGGAATCAACAGCAGCGGCAGCAACAGTATCAACACCAGCAGGTGTTTAATCAGCGATTTAGCCATAAACAGGCCAAAATCAAACACCGTCATTGTTCCGTCGAGGCTCACCCCCGGATAGTGTTTGTCGCGTACCTGTTTGACGATGTCCTCGGTGAAAAACCCGATAATGAACAGGCTCAACATCACGAACAGATGCAGGAAGAGGATGCCGAGTACCCCTGTCAACAGCACGCCAACGACGATGTGCACGGCACCGAGCAGTATGGTCAGCCAGAACGCCTGTTCGACCTTGCCCGCCGGGTCAGCGGCAATGGAAACGGCGAAGTCACTGACCACGGCGAACACCCCCAGGCCCAGCCACAACAGCAGGGGGCCCAGTACCAGCAGAGCGATAATCAGCGTCTTGATCCAGTAGCGCAGCAAGCGCCGATCAAAAAAATCTTCAAATACCTTATCCAGATTTAACATTCCTTCACTTCCGGTTATCAGGCAGCACACGCGTGAACGCTTCCCAGCGCACAACCCACAGCAGTTGTGACACACTTTAGCAGACTTTATCAAGACAAAAAAAATGGCCCGGAGCGGGCCATTTTTTCTCAGTACCCCAAGGCACCGCTGTAGAACCGACTAGAGGTCAACCGGCTCGCTCGATGGGTCGTATTTGGATGCGGCATCATCCTCAAGCTCTGCCTTGGCAGCGGCCTCAGCTTCCTTCTGCCTAATACGCTCTTCAAGCGCTCCCTCTTTGGTGGGAATACTCTCATCACCAAACAACACATGCTTAAGGAAGCGTGCTCCAAACTCCATCAGCTCGACATCATCCTGGAGCAATTTTTCGTAGAGTTCCGGTTCAACATCAAAACTGTTTGTGAATCCCTCGCTGCGAACGAACTCACGGAAACGGTCCATGTCATAGTTGGCCATGAAGAACAGCTGGCGACTTCGCAGAGAGGGTTTGCCAATAGTTGGACCGGAGGATTTTTTCTTCAGTACCAGCTGGCGCCAGCCGCGCGAGCGCTCATCATACTCCTCGCACTTCTGATCCTTGCGATACTCATCAATGGTCATCACCTGATCTTCCTGGTGACCCAGGCAGTGATCCTCCTCGACCAGTGCGTAGTACTTGCGGTCGGTGAATTCGTCTTCACGACGCATGGCGACGAGACCCACCGGATAGTAGCGGCAGGAGGTGGGACGGTCCTCGTAGACACTGCAGCCCTCGTCGGTCATGAAGCGACAGGCGGTTCCGCCCTCGACCGGCTTGAATTTCACACCGGCAATGCCGTCCTTCTCAAACTCGAACGGCACGGTGTACTCACGCAGAAACTCATGCGACTTTATGCCAAGCCGGTTCTTCAGCCGGATGATGTCATAGGGTGTCAGGGTGATGTCGATGTTGCTGCAGCAGGCATTCCAGCACGCGATACCCTTGCGGCAGCGAAATTTAATCTTGGCACTGCCCTCGAGCAGTTCCGGGGTAACGGGGTTCGGGTTCTTTACGGCTTCATTCTCGGACATGGGTGTAACCTCGGTACTACATGGCGGCCTGTTTCAGGCCCGGGATATTCAAAAGGGTCTCTATTGTACCCCAGAAATGTGAAGGGTGAAGAGTGAGGCGTGAAGCAAAGAGCGGTGCGCCCTCACCCTTCACTTCTCACCCTTCACATCTCCTTAGAGATGAAAAAGTCCGGGTGCCTTGCGACACCCGGACCTCTTTTCCATCTAGCTAGTGCAAGTAGTGCTTACTTGAACAGCTTGGACTTGTCGACCAGGTCAACGTGGGCGCGCTTGAAGCAAGTCCACTCTTTGGTCTCCTTGTTGTAGATGGAGTTAACGAAGCAGTGCCAGTTCTCCTCGTCGACGAAGTTCTTGTCGGCGCGGTAGTAGAAGCCGGGATAACGGCTCTCTTCGCGGAACTGGATGTGCTTCATGTGAGCTTCGGCAGTCAGAATGCGGTGGTAGTTCTCCCAAGCGCGGAGCAGCTCGTGGAGGTCTTTCGCACGCATTTTTTCTGCGTCTTCTTTCAGCATGCCCAGCTTCTCTTCAGCTACGGCAAGCATGTGCTCGTTGGTGTTGTAGTAGGTGGCAACACCAGCTACGTACTCATCCATGATCTTCTGCAGACGGAACTGCAGCATCTTGGGAGTGATGTAGTTGGGGTTGACGTCGATGGCAGTGGTGTAGTCCTTGTGCTCCATGTACGTCTTGACCGGCTGGTAGATTTCAGCAACCAGCTCGTCGACAGACTTGTCCAGCTCGGGCTGGAAGTCTTTGTTGTCGAGGACGTACTTGACCATGGCCTTGGCAGCCATACGGCCTTCGGCGTGTGAACCGGAGGAGAACTTGTGACCGGAAGCACCCACACCGTCACCGGCGGTGAACAGGCCGCTAACAGTGGTCATACCACGGTAGCCCCAGTTCCAGCCGGAAGGCAGGTGCTCAGGTACACCGGCTTCAGTCTCTTCAGTCGGAGCGCCTACGTCATCAGGACCGGAAGTCCAGATACCACAGCAACCGGAGTGAGAACCCAGCAGGTAGGGCTCGGTAGGCATCAGCTCGGAGTTCTTCTTCTCAGGCTCGATGTTCTCACCAACCCAGATACCGCACTGGCCAACACACATGTCGAGGAAGTCTTCCCATGCTTCTGCTTCCAGGTGCTTAACCTCACGGGGAGACAGGGTCTCACGCAGGTTCGCCAGGGCAGTAACAGTGTCCATCCAGATAGGACCGCGACCTTCCTTCATCTCTTTGAGCATCAGGTGGTTACGCAGGCAGGATGCGGGAACAGCAGCCTGGCCGTAAGGAGGATAGTCGTTCAACATCTCCTTGTTACGGGCCATGTAAACTTCGCCGAAGGCGTTAGTGGCTTGAGATTTGAACAGCAGGAACCATGCGCCTACAGGACCGTAACCGTCTTTGAAACGGGCGGGTACGAAGCGGTTTTCCATCAGGGTCAGCTCTGCACCGGCCTCAGCAGCCATGGTGTAGGTAGAACCGGCGTTCCATACGGGATACCAGGCACGGCCTTGACCTTCACCAACTGAACGCGGACGGAAGATGTTTACACAACCACCGGCGGCCAACAGGCAGGTCTTGAACTTGTAGACGTAGACCTTGTGCTCACGAACAGAGAAACCAACCGCACCAGCAACACGGCTGGGGTCGTTCTTGTCGTTAACCAGTTTAACGATGAAGACACGCTCCTGGATGCGATCAGTACCCAGAGCTTTCTGAGCAGCCTCGGCGACGATCCACTTGTAGGACTCACCGTTGATCATGATTTGCCACTTACCGGAACGTACGGGCTTACCGCCGTCCTTCAGTGAAGTCATGCCTTTGGAGCCGTCGTGACGCTCACCGTTCTCGTCGGTCTTCCAGATGGGCAGACCCCACTCTTCGAACAGGTGAACAGATTCGTCAACGTGGCGGCCCAGGTCATAGGCCAGGTCATCACGGGTGATACCCATCAGGTCGTTGGAGACCATACGGGCATAGTCAGCAGGGTCCTGCTCGCTACCGATGTAGGTGTTGATGGCGGACAGACCTTGAGCAACCGCACCGGAACGGGGCAGGGAAGCCTTGTCGACCAGCTTGATGTTCAGCGGACGGCCCAGCTCAGCTTCAGCTTTTTTAGCCCAGGGCTCGATTTCGTAGGCGGCGCCACAGCAGGCCATACCACCACCGATGAGGAGGATATCGACTTCTTCTTCGATAACCTCTGGATTACCAAAACCGTATTCAGACATTGTGTAATACCTCTTTGAAAGTTCTTATTCAATCGCCGCTTACTTGCGGATCAGCTCACTGGGGTCGCCAGCACGGTAGCCGTTTTGCTCGTTATGATTGAAGAAACCTGATTCGGTAATCTTGCTCAAATCGGCCTCGGCCTTGCCACCGTAAGGATCGATAGAACCTTCGGGAGTGGTACGAATGGGGAACTTGAAGCGCTTCAGGGTGCCATTACGGAACTTGATGGTCCACATGATGGAATCAGAACCGCGCAGGGG
>JBFEUI010000037.1:0-22588 GCA_041547565.1 Thiohalomonadaceae bacterium | reverse complement strand
CCCCGCAGTGATACTATTTTTCATGGTACACACCCCGCCCGTGATAACCGGATACCCTTACTCGCAGTGTAGCCCAGCACGTCGCCCTGGTGTCCGGCACAACTCAAAGATACGGGTATTTCCTATCGCCACAGCTGTGACCGCCTCATCTATGATGGAGGTATGCGTATAGACGAAAACAAAAACAGTGTGCGCGACATGATAGTCCTGCTCCTGGTGATCGTGGTGGGCGCGGCCATCGGGCTGGCCCTCGCCGAGTTGCTGATCCCTGCAGGGGATGCGGCGCTGCGCGAGTTGGTCGGGAGCGGTGCCGGTGCACTGGTAGCAATGGTGGTGTGGGGACGCCTCAGCCGCTGACAGGCTCAGCGTGCAGGAGGCCATGGCGCCTCACGTCTGGCACCGCAGTGCAAGCAGTTCGGCAATCAGCGCATCATATGCCGACCACACCGGATAGGAGGCATACACCGGCAGCCTGATTGCCGGGGCATCGATAACGGGGAAAAGGCGTTCTGCCTCCAGCGCCCCGCGGGTCATGGACTCGGGCAAATAGCTCCCGCGGCCGCCGCCGGCCAGCAACAGGTCAAAGGCCAGCCTGCCGTTGGAGACCCAGGTGGCAGGGATCGCCGCATCGGGAAACAGCGCCGCGTGGCGTGTCATGAACGAGCCGCCCCAGTCCACCATGACATAACCGTCTCCGACCACCTGTGCGGACGTCAGCCCGGCCCCGGTGGCCACCATGTTCAGCTCCACCGAGCCGCTCTCCTCAACCTGAAGCTCCGGACCCGCATGGGGTTCAAAGGCGAAACCAAGATCCGCCTGGTTTTGCTGCAGGCGACGCCAAATGACATCAGAGGGCATCGTCTCGAGCCGCAGCATCAGCTCCGGCCTGGCCAATCTGACCTGTGTCACCCACGGCAGCAACATCGTATCCCACAGGCTGGGCACACCGAGGACGGTGAACTGGCTGGCGGCACCGGAGCCGGCCACCACATCATAGCGCGCCTTCTCCCATGCATTGACCAGTGCCCGGGCATGATTGAGCAGGCGCTCACCCTCGGGCGTGAGGTGAATATTGTTTCTGCTGCGGTTGAACAGGGTTACGCCGAGCTGTTCTTCGAGTTGCCGCACCCGGGCACTTACTGCCGACGGTGTAACAAACAGGTTCTCCGCCGCCCGGCCGAAATGCCTCACCCGGTGTACCTCAAGAAATGTTTTAAGCAGATCCAGGTCCATGTGCCTCGACCAATTTTATTTCACATGACACGCATTATTTTTCGTTTTCCATGCTGCTGGCAAGCGGATATAAAGCGCCTGGGTGCGGCACTACACGCCGCACGAAAACATATGTCCTATATCAGGAGAACACGGAAATGCTGAAGCAGATTTCTATGCTGGCCCTGGCCACTGCCATCCTCGCCAGCCCCGCAGCCTTTGCCTCCTCGGCGGAAGAGGCGGAAGCGAAGTGCAAACAGTACGCGCAGGAAGACCAGGTCCCGGCCGAAGAGATGAAAGAGTACCTGGCCGAGTGTATCCAGAGCCTGGCTGAGAGTGGTTCACAAGAAGACAAGTAAGGTTCGCCTTATTCAAAACAGTCTTCACAAAGCGGCTGGGCAACCCAGTCGCGCACCTGCATCGGTGTCGTTCAATTAGAGCAAGGGAGAGGCAACTGGGTACTGATTAACGGCATGTACCACCGGCCCAAGGGACTGGGCCACCTTCTTTCGCCTGAACAACACTCGGCACCGAAGCCACCGGATATCGGCCTCCTGGACAGACAACCTGATTAATAGCGATGAAGCCCCTGTTATCCGAACAAATAGACAAACCGCTGCTCGAAGCACGGCTTCAGGATCAGCTCATTAGCGAGCTGTGTGACAAGGGGTGGAGCATCATTCCCGATTTCATTCCGTCAGAGGACATTGAGCAGTTGCAACAGGCGGCAGCAGAACTGCTGCGTCAGGATCTGTTTCATCAGGCAGGCATCGGCCAGGGTGAGTCCCATGCGTTGCATGAACGCATACGCTCCGATCACATCATGTGGCTCGACCCGGCAAACACCAGCGGCAGCCTTGGACGTTACCTTGCGCTGCTTGAAGCGTTCCGCCTGCTCATCAACCGCACCCTCTATCTCAACCTGCACGACTACGAGGGGCATGTCGCCATCTACCCTCCCGGCAGCTTCTACCGCAAGCACCTGGATCAGTTTCAAGGCGACGACCGGCGCACCGTTACCGCCATCCTCTACCTGAATGACGACTGGAAGGAGGCGGACGGCGGTCAGCTGCGCATCTACACCGATGCGGCACAGCATAACTATGAAGAGGTGTTGCCACACGCCGGGCAGTTCGTAACATTCCTCAGCTCACGCTTTGTACATGAGGTGCTGCCCGCCCGGCGCGAGCGCCTGAGCATAACCGGCTGGTTCAGGCGACGCAGCGGCCTGTGATATTTCCGATCTCCCCCCTATCACAACTTAGGAGAACAGTGATGGCAAACAAGCATGGTTTCAACAACAGCGACCGTTTCGATGAGGACGACGAGATGGACTTCATCGACAAACATGAAGCAAACCGGCGCGCCCTGAACGCCCGACGTGAACTGGAGCGCCGCACGGAGCTGAAACGCTTGCGTGATATGCTCGATTATCCCGAGCTGCTCGATTTCGACTGATCCGGACTGCCGCGGAAAGAGAGGTATTCATAATAATTGTCACGGTAGTCCTGCAGCAGCTGCTCGGCCACATCGCTGTCAATGCCCGCCTCCACAAGGGCAAAACGCGACAGCTGCAGACTCGCCTCCAGGTTCTCCGACGACACCTCCGTGGCGCCGACTTTCAGCAGGTGCTCACAACGCGCCTGGCTATGGCCACGTGCAAAGATGGGCAGTTGCGGGTAGAGCCGGCGCACATTGACGACCAGCCGCTCCACCACGTCGGCATTGTCCACCGCCACCACCATCATCTTTGCCTCGGCCACTCCAGCACTCTCCAGCAAATGTGGGTCGGCCGCATCGCCATAGAAAACGGAGTAGCCTTTCGCCCTTCCCGCCTTCACCAGTGCCGGGCGCTGCTCAACGGCCACGTATTTGACGCCGGCATCACGCAGCAGATTCACGATACGCTGCCCCATGCGCCCGAAGCCGGCAACGATAACCTCGGCCCGCCCGTCACTCTCTTCCAGCGTCGGCGCCAACTCCTCCCCCTCCTCCTCCACCACGGATTGAAAGTTATAGCGCGCCGCCAGCAAGGGTGTCATCACCATGCTCAACGCCACAACCAGTATCACCTCCTGGTAGATGTCACTGCTTAACAGGCCGGTATAAAAGGCCTCACCAAACAGCACGAAACCGAATTCACCGCTTTGCCCCAGCAACAGAGCAACACGGCGGGAGGCAATACGCCCTACCCGAAACAGCCGGGCCACAACCCACAGCACGGTAATCTTTATTGCCAGCAAGGCCAGCAGCATCAGCCCGATACGCAGTGGCGCATCGATGAGCACACCCATATCCACCGCCATACCGACACTCATGAAAAACAAGCCCAGCAACAGCGAACGGAAGGGAAGGATATCGGCCATGATCTGGTGGCGAAACTCCGAGTCGGAGATCAGCAGACCGGCAAGGAAGGCTCCCATCGCCATCGACATTCCGGCATGCTCAATAATCACTGCGGTTCCGAATACCAAAAGCAGACCGGTGGCGATAAATATTTCGTGGGAACCGTGCACTGCGACCTGGTGCAGCACGGGCCGCAACAGGTAGCGACCGATCACAATCACCCCCATGACCTCCGCCAACGCCTCAACGGCGGCCAGGCCCAGATCGCCACTCAGGGTGGTTTCAGGATTGGCCAGCAGCGGTATCAGCAACAACAGCGGCACCACCGCCAGGTCCTGCAACAGCAGGATTGCCAGCGCCGGACGGCCGTGGGCCGATGACAGTTCACGCCGCTCGGTAAGAATCTGCAGCACAAAGGCGGTCGAGGAGAGCGCCAGACCGAAGCCCAGTATCAATGCGGCACCTGATTCCACACCGACAGCCAGCAGTACGGCTGTCAGCAGCAGTCCGGTCACCATCACCTGCACGCTGCCCATGCCGAAGACCTGCTGGCGCATCAGCCACAAGCGCGCCGGTTTCAATTCGATGCCGATAAAAAACAGCAACAACACCACGCCGAGTTCGGCCAGTGCCCGCATCGCCTCCACCTCGGTGACCAGTGCCAGACCGGCCGGTCCGATCAACATCCCCGCCGCCAGAAAACCCAGCACCGCACCCAGGCGCAGGAACCGGAACAGCGGCACAACCAGCACCGCGGCACCAAGCAGGGAGAGCACTTCGGTCATAGCATCAGTGGTCACATCGATACCCGATTGAATTCCAACTACATCAAAGTTAAATAGTGCTACCGCTGACGGAAATAAAGCCGCACACAGGGACGGTCAACCGCTTAAAGCTCTGGCTGATGCCGTTCATGCAATACGCCCCATATTTCCGCCATCAGCCGTTCCAGCACAATGGGTTTTTCCACCACCGCATTCATCCCGGCCTGCAGATAACTGGCCTGCTCATCGTTCATCACGCTGGCGGTCATGCCGATGACAGGTAGCTGCCTGACCTCCGCGCTATCACTTGCACGAATCGAGCGGGTGGCCGTCACGCCATCCATCACCGGCATATGCACATCCATCAGCACCACATCGAAGTGGTACGCAGCCACCTGCTGCAGTGCGTTTTCGCCGTTTTCCACCTCAACAACACTGTGACCGCGCTTTTTCAACAGGGTGCTCACGGCCAGGCGACTGATGGCATCGTCATCCACCAGCAGCACCGAAAGATTGCTCTGCACCGTGACCCGGCTGCCCTCATCCAGCGGTGTTTTATCCACACTGACAACCGGTAACTCTACCGCCAGCTCAAAGCGGCTGCCCTTGCCCACAATCGAACTGACCGTCAGATTACCGCCCATCGCATCAATCAGACGCTTGCTGATGGCAAGCCCCAGTCCGACGCCCTTGTTGGTGATACGCTCAGGCGCCACCTGCTGGAAATTATCGAAGATAGTCGGCAACTTCGACTCCGGTATCCCCACGCCGGTATCCTCGACCGCGACACGCAACATGTAATGGCTGTTGTCGTTGTAGTGCCCTTTCACGCCCAGTGTCACTTCACCTTCATGGGTAAACTTGGCCGCATTGCTGATCAGGTTTACCACGACCGACATCAGCCGCGAGGCATCCCCCTTGAGCCAGGCAGGCAGCTCATCGTTCACCTCGGTGACAAAGGCCACCCTGCGCTCTTCGAACAGCGACTCGGCCACCACCTGAATGTCGAGAACCCACTGAAAGGTGTCAAAGGGCTTGATCACAAGCTCCAGTGTGCCCGACTCGATCTTGGACAGATCGAGCAGCTCATCGATCAGGGCGAGCAGGTGTTTGCTTGAGCGTTCGATAGTCTCGATATAGTGTTTCTGCTCGGCATCCATTGCTGTCGTATGCATGACCTGAACCATACCGAGCACACCGTTCATTGGAGTGCGTATTTCATGACTCATATTCGCCAGAAACAGACTCTTGGCCCGGCTCGCCTCGTTGGCCTGCTCCAGCGCCGTATCCAGTTCCTTCACACTATCCATGAGCGCCGCATTCTTCTTTTGCAGCAATGCCTCATAATGGGACATCTGCACGGTATAGGTACGTGACAGCAGACTGGCGACAAGCAGACCCAACACTGAAGTGAACAGTGCCGTCTGCGAAAGCTGCAGATCAAAACTCAGGCTGCACACGATGATCGCCGCCAGCGAGGCGGCGGTCATCAGCATCCCGGCCCGCGCCCCCAGCAACACATAGGCGACATAGATCGCAAAATAAAACCAGACGATGCGAAACTCATCGCCGGTGACAAAGATCAGCGCCGAGATGAAGGTCAGCAGCGAAACGCCCAGAAACAGTGTCGCCGTAAGCGTAAAATAACGCCTGGAACGGCGCAGCAGCAGGATCAGCACCACTGAAGAGACCGAATAAAAGTAATCAACCTTGGCGTGAATGTCGCCGATATCATTGACCCGCAGGTCATGCATCAGCGCGAACAGCGCGGCAAACACAGCCGCAATCAACATAATGGTATTGAGGATGCGAAATTTGAATGCCAGATTTGCCTCGGCCTCATCAAAGCGAAAGTTACTGGAGAGAAAATTCTGGATCCACATCATCGAGTGCTGCATCTCATCTAGGTTCTGTGGCATAGGCTGCACGCCAAGTCTGCCGAATCATGTAGTAAATATAGATCGACAGTATCGCGGCAAAGAAGCACCATACCGAGATAAAGGCATGGCTGTAGAGCAGCACGGAAAATACAACAGAGGCCAGAATGACAACACCGAAACGCCGGAAAAGCCTGTCCGTCGACAACAGCAACGGTACCAGCACAATCAGTGCGTAAATCAGGCGTACAACTTCCCGCGGCAGGTAACCGTCATATATTAAACCGACCTGATACACGATCGACTGTTCCATCACGTAGACCGACAGTTCATAGTCCAGCAACAGCAACGGCAGGTACATCGACAGACCGGCAGCCGCCCCTACTACCATCACGGCCATAAACAGCCGCCTGCGAGCCGGATTACCCTCTATCAGGAAGGCACACAACGGGATCCAGAACAGCCAGAGCAGGTGCGAGAAAAACATAAACCCCAGTGCCGGGGGGATCGTCGCGCCACCGCTGTCCAGGGCCTGCCACACCGCGCCCTCAAAGCCCTGCTGAGTGCCGAAGATAAGGGGGATTAGCGCTACCGGCCAATATGATAGGGACAACTGACGTGCCCACCAAAACGTGTAAAAGCCGACAGGAACCAGCAGCGCACTGGCGGTATAGCTAACTGTTGCGGAGAAGCACATGGATGGCGCCGTTATTTATATGTCCCCATTATGGCCCAGATACCACCGAATAGGTACCGTGCGCTGCGCAGGTGGCAGGAATCCATAGCCCATGCCACGCTATAACCAAGCCCCACCGTTATTTCCCCCGCGGAGTGTGCCACCATGCCAAAATCAAACCACCAACAGCCACCTGCCGTAAACGCCCCCCGAGCGCCTGCAGCCGCTCACACCAAACGCAAAAGCGCCCTCAGCATGCACGAGGGGGTCGAAGTATGGCAGGACTGCTGTTGCTGCGAGGCCGAACCCTACTGGCTTGAAGCCATGGCTGCAAAGAAAGAGGACGACGCCCCGGACGACTGAGGCCGCTGCACCGGGTTGCCGAAAATATTACGGATTCTCTTTAATGCAAATTCAGAATAATTCCCCTGTTATTTGTATTGTCATTATATAAGCATCTTCTTATAATCCCCCGCGCATTTCAATGCACATGGAACAATTCTAAAAATTCAAATGGAGAATTTGATTAATGAAATATTCAGTTAAAGGCGCAGCATTTGTAGCGCTTATATCAACCTCACTGCTTTTTTCCTCTTCCGTGTCCGCGGACATCGGCAAAAAGAAACAGACCGAGCTCGGTCTCTACATGACCGCCACGGAGGCCTACGGTTATGTCACCTCCCATGCCGACAGCACACTGTTTGTGGATGTACGCACACGGGCAGAGGTGGCCTTTCTCGGCATGCCAACGATTGCCGATGCCAACGTGCCCTACATGCTCGAGGGCGACTGGGATCAATGGGACGACAAAAAACAGACCTACAAGTTGAGCCCGAACAGCGGCTTTCTTGTCGAGATTGAGGGGCAACTTGCCAGGAAGGGTCTTGGCAAGGACAGCACCATCGTGCTGATGTGCCGTTCCGGCAGCCGCAGTGCCAGAGCCGCCAACCTGCTGGCCCAGGCCGGTTACAAGAACGTCTATACCATCACCGATGGTTACGAGGGCGACAAGGCCAGGGAGGGTACGCACAAGGGACAGCGCGTGGTAAACGGCTGGAAAAACAGCCAGCTGCCCTGGAGCTACAAGCTCAACAAGGAGAAGCTCTACTGGGAGATGTAGTCACATTCTTCTGCGAAATGAAAAAGCCGGCTATGCAGCCGGCTTTTTTTGTATCCGTGACACCGCAGCGCCCTAAATCTTTAAATCTTTTTCTCAGCGGTGAGATAGAGCCAGACAAATCCGCACACGCCCGCGAGGAACGAGGCGAACAGGATCCCAGTCTTCGCCATCAACAAGTCTTCCGGGTGATGCGCAAAGCCCAGCTCGGCAATAAAGATTGACATGGTAAATCCGATCCCGCCCATCAGCCCCACGCCGATAACGTGCCTGAAGTTCAGGCCCTGCGGCAGCGTGGTCAGCCCGAAGCGCACAGCAAGCCAGGAGAAACCGACGATACCGAGTAGTTTGCCGAGCACCAGGCCGGCGGTGATGCCGACCGACACCGGATGGCTGACGATGGTGCCGATGGCCGACCAGTCGATGGGTACCCCCGCATTGGCCAGCGAGAAGATCGGGATCACGATATAGGCCGAAGGCAGGTGCATCTTGTGCTCCAGGATCTGCGCCGGCGCCTGTACCCGGTGGATCCCCTCCTCCAGCGACCGCACGCGGCAGCGCAGCTCGTCGTTAACGACAATATTCTCCTCACGACGGTAGGCATCACGCATCTTGCCCACCGTCTCGTTGATGAGCGCGATAAAACGCTTGGGGTCATATTTCGGGCGCATGGGGATGGTAAAGGCGAGAAATATCCCGGCCAGGGTGGCATGCACACCGCTCTTGAGCACCGCCAGCCAGAGCAACACGCCGATAAACACATAGGGCTGGGTCTTGCGAATTCCGCCACGGTTCAAACCGATCAACAGCAGCAGCAGCACCGCAGCCATGGTCAAGGCCCCGAAGTTCAGAGACTCAGTGTAGAACAGCGCAATCACGGTCACCGCGCCCAGGTCATCGACAATCGCCAGCGCCACCAGGAAGGTCAGCAGGTTGCGCGGCACGCGGCTGCCAAGCAGGGCCAGCGCACCCAGGGCGAAGGCGATGTCGGTCGCCATAGGGATACCCCAGCCGTCAAAGGTATGGCCCGATGGGTTGATGGCTATGTAGATCAGCGCCGGCATCACCATGCCGCCAATGGCCGCGATAATCGGCAGCATTGCCTGTTTCGGATCGGCCAGTTCACCCACCAGTATCTCGCGCTTGAGCTCCAGCCCCACCACAAAAAAGAACAGCGTCATCAGGCCATCGTTAATCCAGTGGTGCAGTGACTTGGACAGCTGGAAGCCCTCGAAACCGATGGTAAATGTCGAGGCCAGAAGGTGGTGGTAGGTCTCGTTCCACTGGCTGTTGGCCAGCACCAGCGCAACCACCGCGCACAGCATCAGCAGGATGCCACTGGTGGTCTGGCTGTGGATAAACTCGTCAATCGGGTTCAATACCCGATCAAAGGCCCGTTCCCACGGTGCAATGTACTCGTTTCCTGCTGTTCTTTTCATAACACACCCAAAATCCGGTCATTCCCCATATATAGGTACCATCCTGCCACACGACAAGACGGGGGGCGATGGCTAGAATGGTCGGAAACATAACCGTTTACAAGACAGGGAGCCACCCCCATGCATTCACACGACATCGACTACCGTATCCTCGGCAACGCCATGCAACTGGTGGAGATTGAACTTGATCCGGGTGAGACCGTCATCGCCGAGGCGGGCGCCATGACCTACATGGAACAGGGGATCACCTTCGAGACCAAAATGGGAGACGGCTCCAACCCGGACCAGGGGCTGCTCGGCAGCCTGTTCAGTGCCGGCAAGCGCATGCTCATGGGCGAGTCGATCTTTACCACCCACTTCAGCAACGAGGGCGAGGACAAGAGCCGCGTGGCCTTTGGCGCCCCCTATCCCGGTACCGTAATGCCCCTCAAACTGGGCGAGCTGGGCGGTAAGATTACCTGCCAGAAGGACGCCTTCCTCTGCGCCGCCCTGGGCACCAAGATCGATATCGCCTTCAGCAAGAAACTCGGCTCCGGCCTGTTCGGCGGCGAGGGCTTCGTGCTGCAGCAGCTCTCCGGCGACGGCCTCGCCTTCATCCAGGCTGGCGGCACCGTCATTGAAAAGAAACTCAGCGGCGAGAAGCTGCGCGTCGACACAGGCTGCCTGGTCGGTTTCAGCGAGGGCATCGACTACGACATCGAACGGGCCGGGGGACTCAAATCAATGGTATTCGGCGGCGAGGGGCTGTTCCTGGCCACCCTGCAGGGCGAAGGCACCGTGTGGCTCCAGAGCCTGCCCTTCTCGCGCATGGCCGACCGCATTCTCGCCTTCGCCCCCCGTGCCGGCGGCAAGGAGCAGGGAGAAAATTAAGACTCGTTAAGCTCGAAACCTGCCCGCGCCTGCAAAAGGGACATAAAATCGCCAGCCGGTACCGGCCTGCTGAAGTAGAAACCCTGCAGCAGATCAGCGCCCATACGCTTCAGCTCCTCCATTTGCGCCTCGGACTCAACACCTTCCGCTGTGACGCGTAAATTGAGGTTGTGGGCCAGTTCAACGGTGGAACGTACGATAAGCATACTGTCCTCGTTTGACAGCATATCAAGGGTGAAACTGCTGTCGATTTTAAGTTCATCGACGGGCAGGCGGTGGATGTAGGCCAGGGACGAATAGCCGGTACCGTAATCATCGATGGCAATCGGGTGGCCAGCAAGGTTGAGCTGTTGCAGCAGATTCTGGGTATAGTCCGGATCGAGCATCACCGCAGTCTCGGTCACCTCGAAGCCCAGCTGCTGGGGTGCAACCCCGTACTTGCCCGTGATCTCGGTAATATAGGAGAGCAGCTCGGGGTCCTGCAGGTTGCGCGCGGAGAGGTTGACGCTGACGCTCAACGCAGACGCCAGGGTCCCCCACTCGCTGAGAAACCGTGCCGCCTCATCGATGACCCACAGGGTGATCTGCCTGATATAGCCCGTCTTCTCCGCCAGTGGGATGAACTCCGCCGGTGAGATAAAACCCTGTTCCGAATGCTGCCAGCGGATCAGCGCTTCGGCGCCCCTGAGCCTGCCACTTGCCGCCTCCACCTTGGGCTGAAAATAGAGCTCAAACTCTCCCCTGTCGATAGCACTGCGCATGTGGCTGCTGAGCACCAGGCGGCGCACGCTGAAGGGATCGTAATCCGGACGGTAAATTTCCGTTACACTGTGAAACGCCTTAGCACGTTTCAGCGCCACATCGGCGTGCTGCATCAACTCTTGCGTATTGTCGGCATGGTCAGGGAAAACGGCGATGCCGGTGGCTGTTTCGATGCTGAGTGAATAGTCGCCAATCTGGTAGGGCCGCCTCAAAGCCTGTTGCAGTTGCCCCTGCAATGCCTCCAGCTCGTCGATAGCCGCATCCGGCATCAACACGGCGAATTCATCACCGCCTATGCGCGCCACGGTATCCGCCTGGCGCACGTGATTCTTTAGTCGCTCCGCCAATTGCTGCAACAGCCTGTCGCCGTTGTCGTGTCCGAGGGTGTCATTGATGGCACCGAAATCATCGATATTGATTTGCAACAGTGTCACCGATTCCTGCTTACGCCGGGCACGCGCCACCTCATGTTCCATCTGCTCGGCGAGCAGCACACGGTTTGGCAAATCGGTCAGGATGTCGTGCATCGCCTGGTGCTTGAGCGCCAACGCCTGCTCAAGTCGCTCACTGATATCGAGCACCATCGCAATATAAAGTTGTTGATTGTCCAGATCACTGAGCTGCAGGCGAATCTCGACCGGGTAGTTCTCACCGCTCTTGCAGCGATGGCGCGACTCGAAGCAAACCTCACTGCTCTCCCCGCTGAGCAGTGGCGCCGCGAGCTCATCAAAACGTTTCCTGTCGAGATCGACAGCCACCTCCAGATAGCTGAGCGCCTCGAACTCCGGCAGGGCATAGCTAAGGCGCCGTGCTGCAGTATGGTTGACCTCTACGATTTGCAGATCATCCGGCGCGATGAGGTAGATCTCATTGCTGGCGTTATCGAGGATATGGCCGAGCTGGCGGCTGAGCTGCTCCGCCTTTTTACGTTGGGTGATGTCGTGCACGGTGCCAATCATCCGCAGCGGGTGCTTCTCTGCATCGTAGTCAATCTCGCCACGCTCACGGACGATACGTTCTTCTCCGTCGGGGCGAACAATGCGGTGTTCCACATCGTAGGACGAACCGCTCTGCAGCGCCTCCTGCACTGCCAGTGCAACGGTTTTGCGATCATCAGGATGAATAACGTTCAGAAATGCCGGGTAGGTCGCTTCAATCTCGCCGGGACGGTAGCCGAAGATGCGGAAGACCTCATCGCTCCAGCTCAACTCACCGCTGGGAATGTCCCACTCCCAGCTACCGATGTGGGCAATGCGCTGGGCCGCCTCGAGCCTCTCCTGATTGGCCTCTATCTCGGCTGCGGCCACCTCCAGCATACTGTTTTGCTCCTCCAGATTGTGGATATGGCGGGCGTGCAAATACTCATTCTCATCTACTTCCTCGCGCAACATCCGCGCAGTGTTATCCAGCACTTTTTCGGTATCGTCAGCCAGACGGTAGAACAGGGTAAAGACACCGCCTCCGATGAACAGGAAAAACAGCAGGGCACCGAGGATGGTATTGCGACCGTGGATAAACCAGTGCTCCTGCGGACTCATCAACAGTATCATGCCCACTCGATGGCCACGCACATCCTCGAGCGGCAGGAACGTCGCCTTGTAATACTCGGAGGGCACCGATACATCGAAGGGCTGGTTGAAGATAATGCGCCGGCTGTTATACAGCTGCTGCACGAGCGGCGCAGGAATGGTCCCGGGGCGGGGCGGGGCGTTGACAAGAATATGTGCCGGATAGCGTTTCCACTCGCCTTCACGTCCGAGCATGCGCATGCCCTTCTCCCACTCCCCGCGCTCCAGGTACTGCTTGTTGATGAAAACAAACAGGCCGATATTCAGAGTGTGGCGCAGCTTGTCCACGACATGGTCAATCTCCTCGCCAAGTTCCACGTAACCGAGCAGTTTGCCGTCATGGTACCAGGGCTTGACCACGCGCAGGGTAAAGGTGCCGAGGACACCCAGCTCAACTCCGTAGGCGATGGCGCCGCTGCGCTCGGCCTCCAGGGTGGTGAAGCGGTCGATGCGATCGCCGTTGCGGGGCGGATTATGTACGCGTAAGAGGTTGACCCTGTCAGGGGTGCTGAAATAAAAGTGGGTGATATGCAGATCACTGTTGAGCGGACGGTAGTATGGCGCCGCCAATGCCAGCAGCGCCTCGCGGTCTCCACGCTCCAGGGCACGGCGGATGGCCGCATCATTGGTGATGAGTTCCAGCAGCGCCGCCATCTGCCGGGCGTCGCTTTCAATATCACCGTCGTAGGTCTGAGCGGCAAAATGGACCTGACTCTCGGCCTCGCGATCAATAGCGCTGCGTACATGCCATATGGTGGCAATGCCAAAGGCAGCGACTGTAAGGATAATGACCACCGCCAGCGGTATCAGAATGCGTCGCTTCAGATAACCCTTATTGTTATTATGGTTATTTTGTGACATGCGTGCAGTTTAGGTCATCACCTCCTGTTTGTCGCCAGCCAGCCGCTTCAAGCCTCTACCCCGGGGATTAGCGTACCTGGATTGTGAGCAACTTCTCCAGGGCATCGGCATTTTTCAGCAAATCGGCCAGCGTGTATTTGCCCAGCACCTGATAGAAGGCCTCCTGGGCCTCATGCAGGATACCCGTAAGCCGGCAGGCCGGTGTAATCTTGCACTGGCACGCCCCGGGTGAAAAACACTCAACCAGCGTGCTGTTTTTTTCCGTGTCCCGCACCAGTTCACCGATATTGATAGCGGCCGGCCGGGCCGCCAGCCTTATGCCGCCGCCCTTGCCACGCAAGGTCTCGATATAACCCTGCTTGCCAAGGTAGTGGATGACCTTGGTGAGGTGATTGCGCGAGATGTCGTAGCGCTGCGCCAGCTCAGCAACCGTGGTCAATTCGCCGGGATGCAGGCCCATGTATATCAACACGCGAATGGTGTAATCCGTGAATGTGGTCAACCGCATTCAGCACCTTCTTTAAATATGCATATCATATGTTGATTATCTCCCAGACCCGTGCTAGATTAAATATGTATCTTGTATACATGTTCTAAACATTCGCTATGAAGACAGCACAATGACTAAAGAGCAAATCGCCAAAGAATTGGCCTACGACGCCCTGCAGGGGGTCATCGACCCTGAGGTCGGTATCAACATCGTCGACCTGGGCCTTGTCTATGCGGTCACCGCCGATGGAGACAGGCTGGAGGTGACCATGAGCCTGACCACGCCGGCCTGCCCCATGGGCAGTCATATGGTGGATGAAGCCAGAGAAGCCGTACAGGCACAGGTGCAACCTTCGCTGGATGTGGCCATCAACCTGGTGTGGGAACCGCAGTGGCACCCGGAGATGATGTCCGATAAGGCAAAACAGTTACTAGGATGGCGCTAGTGCGCCGCAAAACAGGAGGAAAACCATGAGCAATCAAAACGCGAACATCACCATCGATGTAAGAAAACTTCTCCCGCGCGATCGTCACCCGACGATCTTCAACACCTTTGAGGCACTGTCACCGGGTGAGTTTCTCTTATTGATCAATGATCACGATCCGGCACCGTTGCGCTATCAGTTCGAGGCGGAACGTCCCAACGAATATACCTGGGAGTACGTTGAACAAGGGCCGGAGGTCTGGCGCGTGAATATCGCCAGAAAGGCTGCATAAACATACGCTAATCAGGGAGTAGTCACATGTGGAACGATCTCAAACCCGCCTACCGATACCCCATCCTTATCCTTGGCATGCTCTCGCTGGTTATCGGCACGCTTGCCGGGATCAGCCGTCTGGGAACCACGGTGCCGCAAATCGCCCTGCAACAGGCAGGGTTCCATGGGGTGCTGATGATCCCGGTATTCTTCGGTACGGTCATCGGACTAGAGCGTGCGGTAGCCATCGGCAGGCGCTGGGCCTATATCGCACCACTGCTGACCGCCCTCGGGGGTGGCGCACTGATCGGTGGTGCGCCACCTGCCACCAGCCTTATTGTCATCACGCTGGGCAGTATTCTTTTTCTTTTTGCATCCATGTATGTCCTGCGCCTGCAAGCCGCCGCCCACAGCTGGATTTTGCTCGCAGGCGCCGTTGCCCTGGCCACCGGAAATACACTCGTTGTCAGCGGTTATGCCGCCGGTGAGGTTGTATTTTGGTGGATCGCATTCCTGCTGCTGACCATCGCCGGCGAGCGCCTGGAGTTGAGCCGCTTTGTGATTCAGAGTGCAAATAAACGAATGGGACTCGCACTGCTGTCGCTCGTACCACTGATCGGCGCACTGTTTGATCTGTCCCGCACGGCGGTAGGCACGTGGATTTTCGCACTGGGCATGGCGGGCATCGGACTGTGGCTGCTGCTCTACGATGTCGCACGGCGCACGGTGCGCATGGAGGGGCTGACCCGCTTTACCGCTGTGTGCATGCTGGCCGCCTATTTCTGGCTGCTGATATCCGCCCTGCTGTTCATCGGCGCCGAAACGGCATGGCCGGGCATCGGTCGGGATGCACCGCTCCATGCCTTTTTCCTGGGCTTTGTCTTCTCCATGGTAATTGGGCATGCCCTGATCATTTTTCCGGCGGTCACGCGCCTGAAAATACCCTACACAGCGCTGTTCTACCTGCCGCTGCTGCTGTTGCACCTATCGGTCATTCTCCGCGTCGCCGCTGGAGTAACGGCGCAACCCGAACTGCTCAAAGACGGTGGAATCGCCAATGCCATCGCACTGGCCGCATTCATTCTCACGCTGGTGGTACACATCATCCGCGGACAACTGGGCAAGGCCGAACAACCTGTTGAACAGAGCACAACGCTATAACACCAGCACAACATTAAGGGACGATGTATTGCCCAAAGGAGATCGCCAATGAAACGCGAAAGCTACCTGAGAGACCTCTCCTCAGAACACCACCAGGCGCTGGGGCTGGCCCGCCAAATCACCCGGGACCATGACAATATCGTAGACCCGCAACCCCTGGTAAATAGGGTTATCGCCGTATATACAGACGAACTTGTACCCCACTTCGCATTCGAGGAGCAGGTGGTGCTGCCCGAGTTGCTGCGACTGGGTGAGACCGACCTTGTCGAAAGAACGCTGGGAGAGCATCGGCAGCTGCACGACCTGATCACACAGTTGGACGAAACCGATGCCCTGTCACGTTTCGCGGCCATGCTGGCCGCGCATGTTCGATTCGAAGAGCGGATCCTGTTTCCGGCCTGCCAGACCGTCTTCGACCAGGCGGCCATCGCATCGATTCGGAAAAAACGCCTCGAAATACCCGCAGGGAACAGTGACAGCCTGTAATAAATATGTCATTTGCCGCAGTTGCTGTGTCATTTGCCGCAGTTGGCGACATGTTCGCCACCAGATTGATCTTCGTCATGTTCAACGATTAATACCCCGTCCAAAATAACTCCGCCGTCACGATGGGCGGACGTTTGCATCTTCAGGAGTTATACAGGGGGGATTATGCTGAACACCGGCTCGCGCTACGTTAGCGGCTTGTTATGTGCCGTGCTGCTGTCTCTCGGCCAGGCCGAGGCAAACAGCCCGCTGTGGCTGTCGGACAGCTCGCCCCATGCCGGCCACGGCAAGGGCATGCGCCACGCCCACGGCGGGGCGGTGGAGGTGCGGCGTGGTGTCTACTACAAGCACCTGTGGCTGCGCCTGGGCGACCCGCCGCGCAACGACGGTTTCGTAGTCGGCGCGAGCCATCTCTCACAGGCCAGGCTGCTCGATACCCGGGGTGAGGTAAGCGAAGTGGCGCTGACGCCCGATGACCAGCACGGCATGTACCACCTGACGGTGCCGATGCCGAAAGAGGGTTTCTACAACGCCTACGTGCAGCACCAATGGGTCAATGAGGGCCTGCGCGAGGTGAAGGTGGCCAAGGCGGAGTTTCTCAAGCACAGCTGCCGCGAGGGCCACGACGACGTGCGCTCGAAGATGCCGCCGCGCGCGGATGCCGAGGTGCCGCTGGAGCTTATCCGCGAGCGCCTGCCCGGCGAGGACTTTCACACCAACCAGGGCTTCGGCGATACCATCCAGTTCCTGCTGCGCTACCGGGGTGAGCCGGTGCAGGGCGCCGCGGTGACGATGATCACCCAGCACGGATGGCGCAACACCGTCACCACCGACAGCGAGGGCCGTGCCAGCTTTATGCTGATCCGCGACTACTATCCGCCCTGGCACGAGTTCAACCGGCGCCATTCGCAAAGCTACCTGGTCAAGGCCAGCCACACGGTGGCCGAAGCGGGCGAGCTCGACGGTGCCGCCTATGCCAAGACCCGCTACACCGCCAGCTTCACCGGCAGCTACTACCCGTCGACGCGCGACTACACCTCCTACGCCTACGGCCTGGGTATCGGCCTGTTCGCCTTCACCCTCACCGGGGGCGGGATCTTTTTCTACCGCCGGCGCCGCCGCCAGCCCTACCGCGAGGTGCAGTTCGATGAAAGGGGTTAGGGCCGCGATCAACAACGTCGACCTGCGGCGCTTCCGTTTCTGGCTGCAGCTGCTGTTCTTCGTCCTGTTCGTCTACGGCGGCTACCTGGCCATCAACCTGGGCCAGTACCTGCCGACCTTCTCCTGCGGCTTTAACAACGAGGGGCGTGGCGGAGTCTGCTTCTTCCTGCCGCTGCAGCACATGCTGGCCCGGGACTGGGCCTCGCTGTTTGGCTACGCCGGGATCAGCCTGCTGCTCGGCCTGCTCTACTTCACCCTGTGGTTCATCGTGCTGAACAAGGCCTGGTGCGGCTATGCCTGTCCGCTGGGCACGCTGCAGGACTGGATCACCAGCCTGCGCAACCGCCTCGGTATCCGCTACTCGCGCTATACCAGCGACCAGTTTCGCAAGCTCTCACGCATCAAGTACGTGCTGCTGGCGCTGATGGTGCTTATCCCGCTTGGCGTAGGCGGTGCGCTGCTGCCGCACGATATGGTCACGCCGTTTTGCGAGATCTGCCCGGCACGCATGATCATCCCGGCCTTCACCGGCGATTTCAGCCAGCTGACCATCGACTTCTCCACCAAGACCACCATGATCATGACCGCCCTGGGGATGCTGGTCTTTGGCCTGTTTCTCGCCGGTGCCTTCGTCAAGAAGCGCTTCTTCTGCTTCTTCTGCCCCATGAGCGCGCTGCACTATCTTATCTCCAGACCGGCCCTGCTCAGGCTGAAAAAGGACGGCAGCAAGTGCACCCGCTGCGGCGACTGTTACCGCGTTTGCGACATGCAGATCCGTGAGATCGCCGACGAGGTGGACAAGCCGCGCATCATGCAGGATGACTGCATCCTCTGCCTCAAGTGCGTCTCCGCCTGTCCCGAGGAGGGGGCACTGAAAGCCAACTTTGCCGGGCTGACCCTGTTCGAATCGACCGAGCAGGGCTTTATCAAACGCATGAACCAGGGGATAGAAAAGAAATGAGTCACGTGGAAGTGATGAAAGAGGAGCTGCCCTACAACCGCACGCGCCAGGCGCGCGAGGCCGAATCGATGCTCGATCACATCGAGGACCGCTTCGACGACAACCCGCAGGCGATGCGCTATTTCTACGACCTGTTCCGCCGCCTCTACTGCCAGGGCGAGGCCCTGGAGCAGCCGGGCACGCTGGTCGGCGTGACCTGCGTGCAGGCCCCGGAGGAACTGATCTACGCGGCCGGCGCCACGCCGGTGCGCCTGTGCAACGGCTCCTACCACTACGACCAGATCGGTGCCGACTTCATGCCGGCCAAGTCCTGCTCCCTGGTCAAGGCCACCCTCGGCATGCTCAACTCCGAGAACCGCATCCCCAAGGTCGGCAAGCTCGACCTGGTGGTCAATCCCACCACCTGCGACCAGAAAAAGAAGGCCGGCGGGATGATCGAGGAGATGGGCTACGCGGTGCATAACATGGAGCTGCCGCCGAGCAAGGAGAGCGAGGAGGCGCGCCTCTACTGGCAGCGCTCGGTGCGCGAGTTCGCCCGGCAACTGACCAAACTCACGGGCAAGAAGCTCAGCAAGAAATCGCTCAAGGCGGCCATGGCCAAAACCGCACGCGCCCAGAGCGCCTTCCGCAAGCTGCACAATCTGCGCAAACGCAAGCCCAGCCTGTTCCTCGGCAAGGACGCCTTCCTGGTGACCAACGCCTATTTCTTCGACGACCTGGAGCGCTGGACCGATGCGGTCGAAGCACTGATTACGGAACTCGAGCTGCGCGAGCAGGCGGGCGTCAAGGCCGCGCAAAAGCGCGCCCCGCGCATCCTGTTCACCGGCTCGCCGCCCATCTTCCCCAACCTCAAGCTGCCGCTGCTGCTCGAGGAGGCCGGCGGCGTGGTGGTGGCCGACGAGACCTGCTCGTCCAACCGCATGCTCTACGACATGACCGCGGTAGACGAGTGGCGCGTCAACGACATGGTCGACAGCCTGGCCGACCGCTACCTCAAGCCCTGCACCTGCCCCATCTTCACCCGCAACGACGACCGCAAGCGCCGCCTGCTGGAGCTGGCCGAGAGCTTCGCCGTCGACGGCGTGGTCTACCAGGCCTTCTCCGGCTGCCAGGTCTACGAGATGGAGCACCGCAGCATCGCCCAGACCCTGAATGAGAAGGGCATCCCCATGCTCTACGTGGAGACCGACTACAGCCCCGACGACATGGGCCAGCTCTCCACCCGGGTCGAGGCCTTTATCGAATCACTCAAAACCAGGAGCAGACAACGATGACGGACTGTTATGTCGGCATCGACATCGGCTCGACCGCCATCAAGGTGGCGCTGGTCGGCGAGGACGGCGCGCTTATCGACGCCAGCATCTCGCCCACCGGCAGCCTGTTTCACAAAAACGCCATGGAGGCCTTCGAGCGCCTGCTGGAGAAAAACGGCCTGGGCCGCGAGGCGGTGCGCTACATCATCGCCACCGGCTACGGACGCAAGCTGTTCAAGGAGGCGGACGACTCGATCAGCGAGATCACCGCCAACGCCATCGGTGCCTTCGAGGAGGGCAAGGCGGTGGGCGGCGTGCGTACCATCATCAATATCGGTGGGCAGGACTCCAAGGCCATCCAGATCGACGAGCGCGGCAACGTCTCCAACTTCGCCATGAACGACAAGTGCGCCGCCGGCACCGGGCGCTTTCTCGACGTGGCGGCACGCAATCTGGAGATCGACCTGGAGGAGCTGGGCGAGTACCACTTCAAGGGCACCGGCGCACCGCTGACCATCAACAGCACCTGCGCGGTGTTCGCCGAGTCGGAGATCATCGGCCTGCTGGCCAAGGGCCACGGCAAGGAGGAGATCGTCGCCGGCATCCACTACTCCATCGCCAAGCGCACCGCCCGTCTGGCCAAGCGAGTGGGGCTGGAGGACCGGCTGTTTTTCGACGGCGGCCCGGCGATGAACCGCGGCCTGGTCTCGGCGCTGCAGGACGAGCTGGGCCGCGAGTTGGTGATCCCGGAGCACCCGCAGACAGTCACCGCCTTCGGCGCGGCGATACTCGCCCGCGACGAATACCTGGCTGAAGAGGCGTCGTGACCCCCATCGAGCAGACCCTGGTCAGCCTGCCCATGGCCATGGCCCTGGGGCTGGTCTTCGGCCTGAGCGCCTGCACCATCACCTGCCTGCCCTACCTGGGTCCGGTGTTTCTCGCCAACGAGGGCGGCGTGCGCCAGTCGTGGCGGATTGTGCTGCCCTTCTCCCTCGGCCGCCTGTTCAGTTACGCCAGCCTGGGCGCTGCAGCCGGCCTGACCGGGCAGTACCTGGAGAAGGGCTTCGGCCTCGACTGGCTGCGCCCGCTGCTGGGTCTGGCCGCCGTGATGGTCGGTCTCGCCCTGCTGCTGCGCCGCCCACGGCCGAGTGCGTGCAACGCGCCTAAGCGCGAAGGCGACCAACCGCTGCATCGGATGGACAGCGGGAGCGCGGCGCCGCGCGCGCTGATGCCCGGCGGCCTGTTCCTGCTCGGGGCGGGCATGGCCCTCAATCCCTGCGCGCCGCTCGGCACCGTGCTGTTCTCGGCGGCCGTGACCGCCAGTACGCTGCACGGCCTGACCCTGGGGCTGGGTTTCGGGCTCGGTGCGATCACCATCCCCTCGCTTGTCTACGGCGTCGGTGTGGCCTACTTCGGCGAACGCCTGCGCGAGGCGCTGCAGAACTGGCGCGTGGGCATCGAGCGGCTGAGCGCGGGTATATTGATTATGGTCGGTACGGGCAACCTGCTGGCCTGAGCCTCACCACCGGCTAGTCGTGCAGAAATAAGATATCAGGCTTGTCGATCACACCCACCTGCTGCATCTTCTCACGCAAATCATCCGATCCGGCAAAGGCCCGGGCACGCTCAGGGTCGGCCGCCTCGAACATCACGGCCACCTCGTTGGGGTCCTCATCGCTGTGCAGCAGATATTTCTCGGTAAGGCCTGCCGCGTTACGCGTGGCTGAATGCTCATCGTAACCGCGCTTCCACGCCGCAAAATCCTTCACCCTGTGTCGTACGAGCATGTAACTGGCCATGGTCTCCTCCTTGCTTGTGTGGAGTTGGCGACACAGCCGCTTCGATATAGCTGCCATGTCGACGCATTCAGGCTGGCGGGGGCTGCAGCCGTGCCTGTCAGGAGAATGGTCAAAGCCTAGCAAATTCCTCGGGAATTAATATATATAAGAATTTTCTTTGGGAAAGGCTGTTTGATAGAGAACACTAATGATAAACAGGCCGGCCCGGCGACGCCCTGCTCATGCTGTTGTGCTGCCGGCAAGGCCTTTTATTTGACGTGTAAACAGCGTAAGTTGCTACAAGCCGTCTCGTCACGGCACTGTTTTTCAAAGGGAGCATCCTCAACATGGCCGTTACGCGTTCAACAGGGACCGTTTTCTCGTTTACACTCGCCTTGCTATTGGCAAACGCCGCTCACGTCTCGGCGGCAACCTACCGCTGCACCGACAGTGGGGGCAATGTCACCTACTCACAAAAACCCTGCCTCAGCAGTGACGACGGCGATCAGCCGCAACAGTCGATGGGCCGCTCTGCAGACAATAACACCCTATGCAGCATCGTCGGCGATGTCGCCACGGACCTGTTCAAAAAGATGCGCAAGGGAAACGATGGCTACCAACTGATACAGAAGATGGGCGGCGTGGACAGCGTCTCTGCCCCCATGCTCGGCATCATCAACTACCTCAGCTCGTTAAAACACAATAAAGCACTGCCGCCTGCCCGCGTCGGTTCACTGAGTGCGGCCAAGTGCAGGGGCGGCGGCTTTGGCAGGGTGAGTCTCAACGATCTGCCGGAAGCGTATGTGCAAGCCCGCTACCCCTACAGCCCGGGGGTACAGCCATGGCTCTACCCGGACCAGCCCATGGAGCAGATGGCCCCGCAACAAGCACCGTCGCAGCCCGTGGACAGCAGTGCGGCACTGCCGCAAACCGTCTCCAACCAGGCCCAGTGCGACGAATACAAAACACAGTTGGAAAATATCGACGATCGCATGCGCCGCCAGTACAGCACCTACGAGGGGGAAATGCTGCGCGAACAGCAGCGCTACTACAAGGCCTATATCCACGCCAACTGCAAATAGCCGTTAGGCGTGTCACCGCACGCAGTT
>JBFEUI010000036.1:0-24433 GCA_041547565.1 Thiohalomonadaceae bacterium | reverse complement strand
TGCACGATCTGCCAGTGCTTTTTCGACATAAAGTACTGGCTGGCAAAGATCGGCTGGCGGTTGAGAATGCCGATGCGCCAGTCATACTCGGTATAGAAGAACTCCTGGGCCAGTATCAACTCGGAGTGTTTGAACAGGCGCCGGCACACTTCATTCAACTGCTCACGGTTCTCCGCCTTGAACACACCCTGGGAGAAGGAGCCGTCGGGCAGTTTCAGCACCATCGGATAACCCAGCGCCTGCTCCGCTGCATTGAGATCCCCCTTGCCGACAATCAGGGTGCGCGGCGTCGAGACCGTGTTGGCGCGCAACAGCTCGGCCAGATAGACCTTGTTGGTGCACAGGAGAATCGAGCGCGGGTCGTCCATCACCACCATGCCCTCGCTCTCGGCCTTCTTGGCAAAGCGGTAGGTGTAGTGATTGATGTTGGTGGTGTCGCGGATAAACAGCGCATCGTACTCGGCCAGGCGTCCGTAGTCCTTGCGCGTGATCAGCTCGACATCCAGCCCCAGCAGCCGTCCCGATTTGATGAACTGCTGCAACGCCCTGGTGTTGGAAGGCGGCTGCGCATCAGTCGGGTCGTGCAAAATGGCCAGATCGTAGCGCGCCCTGAAACGCCCCCTGGCCGGGCGCAGGCGGCGACGGCGGTAGCGCTGCAGCGCAGCAGCGAGTTCCTCGCGCTGCGTGCCGTCGAGCTTGTTGAGCGACAGCCCCTTTACGTTGGTGATGCGCCATGTCTCCTGGCGCTGCAGGCGCACACGCAGCATGGGGGTGGGGAACGCCTCGAAGACCTGTCTGCCCAGTGCCGCCAGCGCATCGTTCACGCAGCTGCCGAAAAACACATTCACGCTGATGGACTCTTCCCCGGTCGCGGCTTTGTCCAGTGCGCTTTGCAGGCGCCGGTCCAGCTCACCGAGGGCAAGGGTGTAGAGCGACTTGTGACTCAAATCCAGCATCGTCTTGACCGCCGGCAGTGGGCGGTGGCCGCGCGCCTCGGCCAGCAGGGAGCAGAAATAGCCCACGCTCTGGTACCTGTAACGCCGGCACAGGTTGATCACCTGCAGGTTTTTCTGGCGAAAGAATTCCTTGCCGGTGAGGTAGTCATCGACATGCACCACCTCGATGCCCTCATCCCCGTCTTGCCAGTCGGAAAAGCTCTCCACCACGATAATCTGTCGCGGCATCTCAGTGGCCCTCTTTACGGTAAAGCACGATAGCGGCGCGCAAGCCGGACTTGCCGTAGCGGGCCATGCGCTGAAAATCCTTTTGCAGGATCGGCATGTTGATCACGTCGGTCTCGCTGCGCCCTCTCTCCTCGTCAACATAGGGGTCGTGGACATAGACGAAACGATCATCAAAACCGGTGACCACCACCCAGTGGGGGAATTTCTCGTGATAGATGCGGTAGGAGCTGATCAGCACCAGCAGGATGGCACCGTTTTCAAAGCGTGCTTTCATTTCATCAAGCGCGAGCGGCCGGTATGCCAGCGGCAGATTCCGGTGCGTGATTTCATCGAGGAAATCATCCTGCACCAGGCGCATCACCTCTTTTTTCTCCTCGCTGCGCACCGAGTCGATGAACAGCGCCCCCTCCTCGTTAACATACACATCGACATCGAAGCCGCGGTGCTGCGCGGCCAGGGCCAGACCGTAGGGTCCGCAGCCGCCGTGACCGGAGGTCATGAAGACCGTGGTCGACTCGCGCCACAGGCGGATCTCCAGCGAGCGGTCCAGCACCAGCGAGGGGTCGAGGGTTTTCATCGCCATCATCAGCGAGGCCGGACCGCAGGTGAAGTCCAGCGTCTGGCGGTAGTAGGGGACATGGGCCAGATCGGGGCGCAGTTGCGGCTGCAGGCGTTTCTCAAAACGCAGCGCCTCCATGTGGTCCTCGTAGTAGTCCACGTAGTGGCCGAACTGGCGGTAGCCCATCTGCCGGTACAGCGAGATGGTCGGCACATTGTCACGCCGCACCTCCAGCCGGATGGTGACGCAGTCATGGGCCAGCGCCTCGCGCTCCGCCTCCTGGATCAACAGACGGCCCAGCCCCCTGCCGCGCCAGGGCCGGTCCACCGCGATGGAGTAGAGCCGCGCCAGTGAGGTGCCGGCGTTGAACAGCACCATGGCATAACCGCGGATCTGCCCCGCCTCCTCGTCAAGCAGGGTCACGGCATGACCACGGGTCAGCAGGTGGCGGAAACTACGGCGGGAGAGACGGTCGATATCGAAGCAGCGGTTCTCAAGCTCAACCAGCCGGTCAAGGTCGGACAACACGGCGCGGCGCAACATGCGGGGACACTCCAAAAAGGCGACATCTGTCGCTGGTTAGAATGTAATGCGTTGCCTGGGTTCGCGCCAGAGGATAAATTAAATATTTATGCTATTCGCCAAACAGGTCGGGACACCCCATGAGTACACGCCACCCCTCGTTAATGACCATGCTGAGCGAACTTATCGCCGCCCCCTCGGTGAGCAGCGTCAGTCCCGAGTTCGACTCCAGCAACATGCCGGTTATCGAACTGCTGGCCGACTGGCTGCAGCACGAGGGGTTCAGCGTGGAGGTGCTGCCGCTTGCCGCACAGCCGAACAAGGCCAACCTCATCGCCACCCTCGGCAGCGGGCCTGGCGGGCTGGTACTGGCCGGCCATACCGATACCGTCCCCTACGACGAGCACCGCTGGCAGTTCGATCCGTTTCGCCTGACCGAAAAGGACGGTCGGCTGCACGGCCTCGGCACCTCGGACATGAAGGGCTTTTTTGCCCTGGCCATCGAGGCGGCACGCGCCTTTGATGCGGCACAACTGCAACAGCCGCTGATCATCCTCGCCACCGCCGACGAGGAGAGCAGCATGGACGGCGCCAGGGCGCTGGTCGAGCTGGGCCGGCCCAAGGCCCGTTATGCGGTGATCGGCGAGCCCACCGGCCTCCGGCCGGTCAATGCCCACAAGGGCATCCTGATGGAGGCGATCCACCTGCAGGGCCGCGCCGGCCACTCCAGCGACCCGTCGCTGGGCAACAACGCACTGGAGGGGATGCACCATGCCATCGGTGAGATCATCGCCTGGCGCGATGAGTTGCAGCGCGAATACCGCAACGAGGCCTTCAAGGTCCCCTTCCCCACACTCAATCTCGGCCACATCCACGGCGGTGACAACCCCAACCGGATCTGCGGCGACTGCGAACTGCACATCGACCTGCGCCCGCTGCCGGGCATGGACATGGAACAGCTGCGCAATGAACTGTGGCGGCGCATCGAGCACAAAATCGCCGCCACCGGACTGGGGCTGAACATCCGCCCCCTGTTCAGCGGCATCAACGGCATGGAAACCGCGCGCGACTCGGCTATCGTGCAGGCGGCGGAAAGGCTGACCGGACACGGCGCGGAGGCCGTTTCATTCGGCACCGAAGGGCCGTTTCTCAGCGAAATGGGCATGGAAACCGTCATCCTGGGACCGGGCGATATCGCCCAGGCCCACCAGCCCGACGAATTCATCGCCCTCGATACGCTGCAGCCGACCGTCGCCCTGCTGCAGCAGCTGATACAGCGCTTCTGCATGAGCGCGTAACGGTGCGACTGGGAATTTACTTCACGAGTGTTTACAGTCATCAAGACAAACCGGACAATAGCCGAATAACGACAACAGGATCGATCGATACGCAGCCATGGACACGATTAACGACCCGCAGACCTTTGTGCGCTGGTTCCGCGGCTCATCACCCTACATCAACGCCTTTCGCGGCAAGACGTTTGTCATCGCCTTCGGCGGTGAGGTGATCGCCGAGGAGCAGTTTGCCAACCTGGTCCACGACATCGCCCTGCTCAACAGCCTGGGCGTACGTCTGGTGCTGGTCCATGGCGCCCGCCCGCAGATCGAACAGCGCCTGAATGAACGTGGTGTCGAGATGCACTACGTGAACGGTCTGCGCATCACCGACGAACAGGCTCTGGCCTGCGTCAAGGAGGCGGCGGGAGCCGTACGGGTCGAGATCGAGGCACTGCTGTCAATGGGACTGGCCAACTCGCCCATGGCCGGTGCCTGTATCCGCGTGGCCTCCGGCAACTACGTCACGGCACAGCCGCTCGGTGTGCGCGACGGTGTCGACTACCTGCATACCGGCGAGGTACGCCGTATCGACGGCGAGGCCATCGCCCGTCAGCTCGATGCAGACGCCCTGGTGCTGCTCTCCCCCATCGGTTATTCGCCCACCGGCGAGGTGTTTAACCTCAGTGCCGAGGATGTGGCCACGGCCGCGGCCATCGAGCTGCACGCCGACAAGCTGATCTACCTGGTCGACGGGGCGGGACTGGAACAGGACGGCCAGTTGATACGCGAGCTGGACCTGGGCGCTGCGGAGCAACAGCTGGCCGACACGGAGCAGCTGCCGGAGGCGCTGATGAAGTGCCTGTTCAGCGGCGTCTACGCCTGCCGCAGCGGCGTCCCTCGCGCCCACCTGATCGACCGCCATGTGGACGGTTCGCTGCTGCTGGAACTGTTTACCCGTGACGGTATCGGCACCCTGATCACCGGCGATGCCTACGAGGACATGCGCCAGGCCACCATCGACGATGTCGGCGGCATTCTCGAGCTGATCGAACCGCTGGAGAGCGAGGGCGTGCTGGTGCGCCGTTCCCGGGAGCTGCTGGAGATGGAGATCGACCATTTCACCGTGGTGGAACGTGACGGCACCATCATCGCCTGCGCCGCACTCTACCCCTTCACCGATGAGGCGATGGGGGAACTGGCCTGCCTGGCAGTACACAACGGCTACCGTGACGAGGGGCGCGGTGAGGCCCTGCTCGGCTATCTGGAACGCCTGGCCAGAGGCATGGGTATCAAGCGGCTGTTTGTACTGACGACCCGCACCGCACACTGGTTCCAGGAGCGGGGCTTTGAGGCCGATACGATGAAGGCACTGCCGATCAAGCGCCAGTCCCTGTACAACTATCAGCGCAACTCCAAGGTGTTCTTTAAAGGGATCTGATGCCGCGCCGCAAGCCAGCGAAAACCGAACACGTACCCATCCGCCCTTTCCTGAAATGGGCCGGTAACAAGTACCGCATCGTCGAGCGCATCAAACGCCGCCTGCCCGCGGGCCGGCGCTTGATTGAACCGTTTGCCGGTTCGGGCGCGCTGTTTCTGAATACCGACTACGAACGCTACCTGCTGTCGGACAGCAACCGCGACCTGATTGACCTGTACGATATTCTCAAGCGCGAGGGCGATGGCTTCATCGACTACACCCGGCAGCTGTTCACGGTGGAGAACAACACCCCCGAGCGCTACTACCAGCTGCGCGACGAGTTCAACCACACGACGGATACAAACCGCAGGGCGGCACTGTTTGTCTACATGAACCGTCACGGTTATAACGGACTGTGCCGCTACAACAAAAAGGGCGGATATAACGTGCCCTTTGGCCGTTACAAGCACCCCTACTTTCCCGCGGCTGAGATGCTCGCCTTTCACCACAAGGCCCAGCGCGCCCAATTCAGGCATCAACCGTTTGAACAAACGCTCAAGGCTGCACGCCCGGGTGATGTGGTCTACTGCGATCCGCCCTATGTTCCCCTGAGCAGCTCGGCCAATTTCACCCATTACAGCGCCGGCGGTTTCGAACTGCACCTGCAGCACAAGTTGGCGGAACTGGCACAAAGCAGTGCCCGGCGCGGGATACCGGTACTGATCTCCAACCACAGGACGGCGTTTACCGAGACCATCTACCGGGATGCCGAACGCGACTATTTCCGCGTGCAACGTTATATTAGCTGCAACGGCCACGGCCGCAGCAAGGCCGGTGAGGTATTGGCGCTGTTTAGCTAGCGGCGGACAATAACAGCAACGGGGCGTGTTGTCCTGAAACAGGAGACGGCAGAAAAACACAATGGAAGATATATTCGTTGGTCGTCAACCCATCCTGGACCGTAACCAGGAGCTGATCGGCTATGAATTGCTGTTTCGCGACGGTGATCGGAATGCCGCCGATTTCTCCGATGGCCGGAAGGCCACCGCCCAGGTCATTTTCAACACATTCATGGATATCGGCCTGGAGAATATCGTCGGCAGCCATCCCGCCTTCCTCAATCTTCCCCACAGCTTCTTCCTTGAGGACAATCCCCTGCCGGTGACCCGCGAGCAGGTGGTGATGGAACTGCTCGAAGATGTCCTGCCTGAGCAGAGGGTGCTGGAGCGCATCGACCACTTCCGCAAGGCCGGTTACCTGATTGCCCTTGATGACTTTGTCTACAAGCCGGAACTCTCGCCCCTGCTGGAACGGGCCGACTTCGTCAAGCTTGATGTGCTGCAGCATGATGAACAGGCGCTGCGCGAACTGATAACCCGATTGCGTCGCTATGATGTCAAACTGATCGCGGAAAAGGTGGAAACACCGGAGCAGTTTTCCCTGTGCAAGCAACTCGGTTTTGATTGTTACCAGGGCTTTTATTTCAGCCGGCCCCACGTCATCAAGGACCGCCCGCTGCCAAACAACCGCCTGGTGCTCCTTAACCTGCTTACCAAGCTGCAGGCGGACACAGATTTTTCAGAGATCGAGAAGCTGATCCTGCAGGACGCGACACTCTCCTACCGGCTGCTGCGCTACATCAACTGCGCCACCTTCGCCCTGCGGCGCGAGATCGACTCGATACATCAGGCCATCGTGTTACTCGGGGTGAACAATATCCGCAACTGGGCCAGCATGTTGATGATGTCACGCCTGAACAACGAGAAGCCGAAAGAGCTGCTGGTCTCGTCCCTCACCCGTGCGCGCATGGCCGAGTTACTGGCCGGGAAATACGCCCTTGAGAACAAGGAACAGTATTTCACCGTCGGACTGTTATCCAACCTTGATGCATTGCTGGACAAGCCGATGGAAGACCTGCTGGATCATATCCCTCTCTCCACAACCATCAAGATGGCCCTGCTCGACGCTGAAGGCAGGCTGGGTGAAATACTCCAGGGCGTGGTGCTCTATGAACACTCGGAGTGGGAGCGGCTCAAAAAACTGTCAATCGACATCGAAGCCTATCGCGCCGCCTATCTCGCGGCGATTCAGTGGGCCGATGAAAATATCAACGCGCTGGGCACCACGGACAGCTAGCCGTGTTACCCCGCTAGGGGTAACTCCCGCTGGGTAACCACCATTCATAACAGCCGCCTTGGCGGCAGGCAGCGTGGCCTGCCAACTGTCACCAGAATGTAAATTCAGCATCAAAAAGTGAACTTGCCTCACAAAACGGCATCGCGTTCATATTTTTTTGACAACGGCGCTTTATAAATGGCGCGACAGTGACTAGACCTGTTGAACACCACGGAAACGGTGACAGGAGGTCAGCTGAATTTTCCCTCCCCGTTTCACGGGATGGGTGATAACGCGTCAATCTGGGAGGATGACATGGAAAACAAAAATAGCGACAAGCATTTCAGGGTAATGACCGTGGGCGCACTGCTGTTTGGCCTGCTTTCAGGCACACCCGCCTGGGCCAACGAGCTTTCCCGGAGCGCCTTTCTGTTTCAGAAGAGCCTGGCCGAGTCGGGAAATGCAGAGGCCCAGTTCAAACTTGCCGGGATGTATGAAGACGGCATCGGTACCGAGGTGGATTTGACCTCGGCAAGGCAGTGGTACCAGAAGGCTGCCGACAACAACTATCCGCAGGCATTGGTAAAGGTAAAGTTTATTTCCAACAAGCAGTAACGCGTCGCACCGACACCACAGTGTCGTGACAAAAGAGCGGCCATATCCGCAACGGGTATGGCCGCTCTCGATTCACACCATCAATCACCTGTCGCTACTTGCCTGCGCGTACCAGGCCGCCCAGTCCCGACTTCTCCAGCAGCAGATTCAGGTGGTTGCGCACCTCACCGGCATTTTCCATTTTCAATGCACGCTCCAGCGCCGCCTTGGCGCGGCGGCGGCTGAAACTGCGAACAAGCCACTTGATCCCCAGCAGGCTGGAGGCGCTCATGCTTAGCGAGCTGATACCCATACCCAGCAACAGCAGGGCCGCCGCCGGATCGCCGGCCATCTCGCCGCAGACGCTCACCGGCCGTTTATGCTGGCGCGCCGCCTCCACCAGCTGTTTCAGGGCACGCAGCACGGCCGGGTGCAGTGAATCGTAGAGTTCCGCCACGCGCGGATTGTTGCGGTCCACGGCCAGCAGATACTGGGTCAGGTCATTGGAGCCGACAGAGAAAAAGTCTACCCGCCGTGCCAGTTCATCCGCCTGGTAGATGGCGGAAGGCACCTCGATCATCACCCCGATCTTCGGCAGCTTTACATCCTCCCCTTCTTCCAGCAGTTCATCATGGGCTCGATGGATAAGGGCCAGGGCCTGATCCACCTCGCGGACATCACTGACCATCGGCAGCAGCAGTTGCAGATTGTTGAGGCCGGCATTGGCCTTCATCATCGCTCGCAGCTGCACCAGAAAGATTTCCGGATGATCCAGGGTGATACGTATCCCGCGCCAGCCGAGAAAGGGGTTGTCCTCCTGGATGGGGAAATAGGGCAGCGCCTTGTCGCCGCCCACATCCAGCGTGCGCATGATCACCGGTTGCGGGTGGAACGACTCCAGCACCTCGCGATAGACCTGGCGCTGCTCCTCCTCACCGGGAAAGCGCTCGCGTATCATGAAGGGAAACTCGGTTCGGTACAGCCCCACCCCTTCCGCGCCGCTTTTCATGGAGGGCTTGAGGTCGGAGACCAGACCGGTATTGGCATAGAGATGGATGCGGGCGCCGTCCTTGGTCTTGGCCGGCAGCGTGCCGAGCGAGCGCAGCTTCTCCGACATCGCCTTCTCTTCCTGCTGCAGGCGGCGGAATTCACGGCGAACCGTCTGATTCGGATTGACGTACACCCGTCCGCTGTAACCGTCGGCGATGACACGTCGACCGTCGACACGGCCCACCGGCAACTCGTCCACACCCATCACGGCCGGCACACCCAGGGCCCGGGCAAGTATCGCCACGTGGGAGGTGCGCGAGCCGCGCGCCGAGATGACACCGGCAAGCCGCCTGGGCGGCACCTCGATCAGCATCGATGCGGTGATCTCTTCGCCCACCAGCACCGTCTCGCGGGGGTAATCAGGCTTCTGCCGTTTTTCATTGTTCATGTGGCCGAGAATGCGGCGGCCGAGATCCCGCACATCCTCCGCGCGCTCCCGCAGATAGTTATCCTCCATCGCCTCGAATACGCGCAGGTGTTCCTGCACCGTCTCGCGCAAGGCACCCGGCGCCCAGTTTCCCTGGCGGATGCGCTCCTCGGTGGTGTCGATCAGGCTGTCGCTCTCGAGCATCAGCAGGTAGGCATCAAACAGGGCACTGTCGCCCTTGCCCAGGTCTTCGCCGATGCGATCGGCCATGGCGCGAATCTCTTTCTTGACCGCGTCCACCGCCTTGCGAAAACGCTTCAATTCACCCTTCGGATCGTCCGTCTGGCGGTCGGGAATGCTGTCGATATCGGCGTAGGGGTGCATCACCACGGCGGTACCGATCGCCACACCGGGTGCCCCCGGCAGGCCGAGCAGCGGGGCGGCGACCGAACGTTTGGGGCGCAGCCCCTCGATCTCGCCGCTGGCATCGGCGTGGGCGATGGCCCCGGCCAGCTGGGCGGCGATGGTAACCAGGAAGGTCACGACATCTTCATCGAAGGGCTTTTCCGAGTGCTGCTGCAGTACCAGTACACCCAGCACCTGGCGATGGTGGATGATGGGCACGCCCAGGAAGGAGTGGTAGCGCTCCTCGCCGGTTTCCGGGAACTCGCGAAAACGGGGGTGATTATGCGGGGCACAGATATTGACCGGCTCTTCACGCTCGGCCACCACGCTGACCAGTCCCTCGTTCATTCCCATCCTGACTTGACCGACAGACGCTGCATTCAGGCCATCGGTCGCCATCAGCACAAACTGCTGCGCCTGCTTATCCACCAGATAGGCGGAGCAGACATCCACGCCCATCGTCTCCTTCACGCGAACGACGATAAGGTTCAGGGCCTGTTCCACTGAACCGGCCGCACTCACCTCCTGTACGATGCTTCTTAAAATCGGCAGCATGCGGTATCCCTTGGGAATGGATAAAAACTGTTATGGCCTCGCTGGCCTGTCAGGACGGCGCTCCCCCCCGGCCCGGCTAACGCCGGTTTGAGCGTGGCTGCCTGGCCTGGCCCGGGAACAGGATGTGCTCGAACTCCTTGAGCGCCTGTTCATAGACACGACGCTTGAAGAACACGATCTCCTTGAGCGGCTCCCAGTACTGCACCCAGCGCCAGTCATCAAATTCCGGGGTTTCGCTGGCGTCGAGCCGTACCTGCGAGTCGTCAGACAGCAGACGCAGAATGAACCAGCGTTGTTTCTGGCCGATACAGAGCGGTTTAGTGCCGTGACGGATATAGCGTTTGGGCAGCCGATAACGCAACCAGCCGCGGGTCGAACCGATGATCTCGACGTCGCCCGGATACAGACCGATCTCCTCGTGCAGCTCGCGATAGAGGGCCTGCTCATGGGTCTCGTTTTTTCGTATCCCTCCCTGGGGAAACTGCCAGTTATCCTGGCCCAGGCGACGCGCCCATAACAGCTTGCCATCCCGGTTGCTCAGAATAATCCCGACATTCGCTCTGTAACCTTGTGAATCAATCACTTAGAATCACATCCTTTCTATCTAACACCCTGATTCTTCCACAATTGGCAGTCGTTGGGCAAATCTCTGTAACATAGGTGAAACAAACACCTGAACAGGGCTTTGCGCACTTGCTATCATGTGCCGCCGTTATATCCATTTTATATAGGGACGAACATTGAGCCTGGCAATCTTTGATCTGGACAACACCCTGCTCGGGGGCGACAGCGATTACCTCTGGGGCCGCTTTCTGGTGGAACAAGGCATCGTCGACGGCGACTACTACGAGCGGGAGAATCAGCGCTTTTACGATGAGTACAAGGCGGGGCAGCTCGATATCTACGAGTTTCTCGACTTCAGCCTGCGCCCGCTGGCCGAGCACGACATGACCACGCTAGAGCACTGGCACGAGCAGTTTATGGACGAGAAGATTCGGCCCATCATGCTGCCCAAGGCCCGGGACCTGCTTCAGCAGCACCGCCAGCAGGGCGACTACCTGCTGATCATCACCGCCACCAACCGCTTTGTCACCGAGCCCATCGCACACGAGTTGGGGGTCGATGAGATACTGGCCACCGAGCCGGAGCTGCGCAATAACCGCTATACCGGCAAGGTCAGCGATATCCCCTGCTTCCAGGATGGCAAGGTCAAACGGCTGGAGAAGTGGCTGGTTGAGACGGGATTGAACCTGGAGGGGAGCTGGTTCTACAGTGACTCGCACAACGATCTGCCCCTGCTGGAGATGGTCAGCCACCCGATCGCCGTCGACCCGGACGACACCCTGGCCGATCACGCGGTGATGAAGGGCTGGAAAATCATCTCGCTGCGCGATGAGACACCGGACACAGGAGAAATGCCACAGGAAGAGGCGTTCGAGTGACACAATTTAGCCTGAACGTTTCCAGACGGTTCTTGTATCTTGTTACTTGTATCCTGTATCTATAGTTGCCCATGCGCTCACTGGCCATCCTCTCACTGCTTGGTTTACTGCTTGCGATAAGCTTCATCGTCGGGCTCTCCTCCGGCGCGATGTCGATACCGGCCCCGGAGCTGTGGCAGACCCTCACCGGCAACGGCAGCGAACCGGCCAGAACCGTGGTACTCGAACTGCGCCTGCCACGGTTGCTGGCGGCACTTGCCGTGGGCGGCATGCTGGCCCTGGCCGGCGCCATGATGCAGGTATTGCTGGGCAATCCCCTGGCCGATCCCTATGTGCTGGGCGTTTCGGGGGGGGCCGCCAGCGCAGCGCTTATCGCCATGCTGCTGGGGGCAGGCAGCCTCGGCCTGCACGGTGCCGCCTTCGGGGGGGCGCTGGTGTCAATCGCCATGGTGTTCGGACTGGCGCGGGGACGCGGAAGCTGGACCCCCACACGCCTGCTGCTGACCGGCGTGGTGGTGGCGGCAGGCTGGGGGGCGCTTATCGGCTTTCTGCTCAGTGTCGCCCCGGAGCGCAACCTGCGCGGCATGCTGTTCTGGTTGATGGGGGATCTGGGGCATGCGGGCAATGCCGATGCCGGTATTGCCGTGCTGCTGCTGGCCATGCTCATCGCCCTGCCCCTGGCGCGCAGCCTCAACCTGCTGGCCCGGGGTGAATTGCAGGCGGCCGTACTTGGGGTCAACGTCCATCCGCTCAGGATTCAGCTCTACCTGCTGGCCTCACTGCTGACCGCCATGGCGGTGACCATCGGCGGCAGCATCGGCTTTATCGGGCTCGTGGTGCCCCACATTCTGCGCCTGCTGATAGGCAGCGACCATCGGCTGTTACTGCCCGCATCGGTCATGCTCGGTGCCCTGTTGCTGATACTGGCCGATACCCTGGCCCGTACCCTGTGGGCACCGCAGCAACTGCCGGTCGGCGTGCTGACCGCCCTGCTCGGTGTCCCCCTGTTTCTCTATCTGCTACAGCGCTCGGGGGCGAACGTGGCGCGAGTCCCGGGACCGTAGGCCATGACCCGGCCGGTACTTGAAGCACACGACCTGACGCTGCGTGTTGACACCCGCACCCTGCTGCAGGATCTTGAGCTTGCCCTGCACGGCGGTGAGTGCTGGGCGGTGCTGGGCAGTAACGGCAGCGGCAAGACCACCCTGCTGCACGCCCTGGCAGGCCTGCTCGCACCGGCAGATGGCGAGGTGCGACTGGGTCGACAGCCGATCCGCTCCCTGTCGCGTCGCCACATTGCGCGGGAACTGGGACTGTTGCTGCAGGACAGCCATGATCCCTTTCCGGCAACCGTCTGGGAGACCGTGCTGGACGGCCGTCACCCGCATATCGGGATCTGGGGTCAGGAAGGGCCCGAGGATCAGCAAGCCGCTCGCCAGGCGCTGGTGACGATGGAGATGGACGGGCTTGCCGGACGACAGGTCGGCACGCTCTCCGGTGGCGAGCGGCGCCGCCTTGCCATCGCCAGCCTGCTGGCGCAGGCCCCGTCGATAATGATGCTGGATGAACCGGCCAACCATCTGGACCTGAAACACCAGCTCAGCGTACTGCGGCATTTCAACAGCCTCGCCAGACAGGGAAGCACCGTACTCATGGTGTTGCACGACATCAATCAGGCGGCGCGCTATTGCGACAAGGTGTTGATGCTGTTCGATAACGGGGAGTGGGAAGCGGGCAGTTGCAGCGAACTGCTGACCGGGGAACGACTGTCGCGTCTGTATGGCACGGCGATACAGCAGCTGGACAACACGGACGGGCGCTACTTTATCCCGAAGTCATAAACTTCCTGTTTCTGCAATCGCCGCCTGCTTTTGCGTTTTGTTTCTACGCCCGTTCACTGGATATGTGATGAGTGAAGACTTAAGCATGAAGGTAAAATACCTCCTAACCCTTCACACTTCACTCTTCACGATCAGGCTTGCAGTGTCATAGTCCGTAGGGAACCTGATGGGTGTAATACACCATCTGTGCCGGGACTACCCCTCCAGCCACTCCACCAGCGCCTGCCACTGCATGTGGTCCCGCTCGATATAGCGTGCCTTGAGCTCGTGAATGCCCTGGCCGTTTTCCGCCGCCCGTACATAGTTCTGGGTATCGCGCAGTTGCGCCACAAAGGGGATGTCCAGGCTTGCTAGAAAGCGTTGCAGGGATTGATAGACACGGGTGTTCTGTTTGACCCGGTTGGCCACCACGCCAAGCCGTATGGCCCGGTTGCGTACCTTGGCCACCAGCAGCAGGTCCTTGATGAAGTGGGAGGCGGCATGAATATCGATCGGTGAGGGCAGCACCGGAATCAGTATCGTGTCGACCTGGCGCGCCATCTCGATCAATTCCTGGCCGTGTACCCCGGCCGGTGCATCCATAATCACCCATTCGGTCTCCGGCGGCACGCGCATCTGGTAGCTGCGCGTGATACCGCTGGCGGCGCGGTAGGCGGCGATGCCGAAGATAGCGCTGTTCTCCTCACCGCGCAGCGACAGCCACTGGGAACAGGAGCCCTGCGGGTCATGGTCCTGCAACACCACTTTTTTTCCGTTTGCCGCGTAATAGCCGGCCAGATTGGTCGCCAGGGTCGTCTTGCCGCAGCCCCCCTTGGCATTGACGATCAGTACCCGCCTCAGCGGTACTGTCGGGACCGCGGAGGTGGCAAGATCGCCTTTGGCAACGTGTTGCGGTTGTGCCTGGCTGACAGGTTTTGAGAGTCCATCCATTAGCGTGTCCCCGTATTTATCGGGACTGTGAGTGCAATACCGATAGTCCGCGGATAGAGCAGATATCGACTGTATCTCTTTATAACTTTAGAGAAAACGGCTGTACAGGCAAGTAATTATGTCACAAAAACAGGGATTTAGGTTAGACAGTGGCGTTTCACAGAGTGCCCGGCCGTCCCAAGCCGATTGACATGTTTCACGGTGCTACGTAAAGTTGCCCGTCTGTTTCAGGTGTTCCTTGGGCCCCCGGCCCCGGGAATGAAACGGGAAGTCGGTGCGCACTTGAGTGCAATTCCGACGCTGCCCCCGCAACGGTAGGCGGTTAAAGGTTGGTCACACAGCCACTGCGTCTGATGACGTGGGAAGGCGACCGACCGGGGAATCCTCCCCAACCGCGAGCCCGGAGACCGGCCTGAAGCTGCTGGAACCGGTGCTGCGGAGGGCGGTGCAACGGAGCGTATCTCACACTCCCCCTGCCCCTTCTCACCCCGGTATTTTTTACTACCCAATGCGCGGGTGAGCGCATCGACAAAAAGGGGAATCCATGAACCGCTCGTTACTGCTGGCCGCTGTCGGCCTGGCCACCACTGCCT
Source organism: Thiohalomonadaceae bacterium (assembly GCA_041547565.1). Taxonomy (GTDB): domain Bacteria; phylum Pseudomonadota; class Gammaproteobacteria; order Thiohalomonadales; family Thiohalomonadaceae; genus JBFEUI01. The sequence goes on along the minus strand of JBFEUI010000036.1, from coordinate 9,582 downwards.
CTTCAGTAATCGCCGAAACAGAACAGACCTCGGCTGCCGAACCCATCATCGTCACGGCGACAAGACTTGAGTACCGGGATTCCGACGCACCCTACGCCTCGGAAGTCCATACCCGCCGTGATATCAGAAATTCCGGTGCCCTGAGTCTCTATGACTATCTGGACAAAAACACCTCGATCACGGCAATGCCCAGCTACGGCAACCCGTTTTCACAGAAGATCGACATGCGCGGCTTCGGCATCGGCGACGGCTATCAGAACATTGTCGTAACGGTAAACGGCCGCCGCCTGAACAATATCGACCTGGTCCCGCAACTGTTGAGCGCCGTCCCGCTCTCTAGCATTGAGCGTATCGAGATCACCAAGGGCAGCGGCTCGGTGATCTACGGAGACGGCTCCACCGCAGGGGCGATCCATATCTACACCGCCACCACCCCCGGCGCCAACATCTCGGTCGCCGCCGGCAATCACGGCATGACAAGCAGCAGCGTCAATGCAGCGCTCGCCGAAGAGCGCTTTGAACTTGCCGTGACGGCGGAAAATTACCACCACGACGGTTACAGCGAAGCGGACATCAGCGGGCAGAAGGATGAGGCGGACAGCAACAATACCCAGGCCAAGCTGACCCTGTTTGCCAGCGACGCGCTGGCCCTGCGCCTCGGTCACGAAAAAACCTACATCGACAACTATTACCGCGGCTCACTGACGCAGGAACAGTTCGATGACGACCCGTCACAAAACGGCGGCAGCAACTATATCAGCCAGGATCTGGAAAGCGACGTCACCGACCTGGGGCTGACCTTCGATGTCAACGCACAGTTGAGCATCACACTGGATCACAGCAAGGAGGACAAGACCTCTGAATTTTTCCGTACCGGCTGGGGCAGCTGGGGTGCCGATTACGAGAACAGCAGCGGCGATCTCGCCCTGCAATACAACAAGGGCGCCCTGGGCCTGACGGCCGGGGTGCAGGAGTTCACGGGGGAGCGCACCGGTGCGGATAATCGCACCAGCAAGGACAACCGCGCTTACTACCTTCAGGGCCATTACCGGCTGGGCGCCACCACCGTGTCGCTGGGCGGACGCGAGGAGCATGTTGACTACAGTTACAAGCCCGACAACGGCAACAGCCTCAGCGACAGCCATACGCTGCACGCCTACGATATCGGGTTCAACCACCGTTACAGTGAAGCGCTGAGTGTTTTCGCCAACTACAACAGCGCCTTCCAGGCCCCGGATATCGATCGCTTCTTCAGCTATGACTGGTTCACCATGACCACCACCTACAACACCTTTATTCAACCTGCGGAATCGAAGACGCTGAATATCGGCATCAATCACACCACAGCCGACAATACGCTCAAGCTGACACTGTTCAACACCGAACTGGAGAATGAGATCTACCTGGAACCGGTCAGCTACAGCAACACCAACATCGACCAGTCACACAAGTATGGTCTGGAACTGCAGGACAGCTACCGCTTCAACAAAACATTATCCGGCTCGATAAACTACGCCTACACCCGGGCTGTTATCGATAGCGAGGATGACGGTAACGGCGCCTACGACGGCAAGGACCTGCCCGGTGTCTCCGAGCACACACTGACGGTGGGCCTGGTGTACCAGCCACGTCAACACTCGACGGTAAACCTGACGCACACCCACCGCAGCGAGGCGTATGCGGCCAACGATTTTGCCAACGAATTCGAGCAGAAGCAGGCGGCCTACAACTCCACCGATATCGGATACCGCTACCGGGTGCGCAACATGGAGTTGTTTGCCCGGGTGGAGAACCTGTTTGAGGAGGCCAACGGCCTGTGGATACGCGATGACGCCATCTACCCGGTGAACTTCACCCGCAACTGGCGCATCGGTCTCAGGGCCGAATTCTAGGCACAAACCATGTTCACTGCCGGCCTGCACCAGCACAGCTACAGCAAGTCGCGATGGGGCGTCTTTCTTGCCGCATCCTGTGCCCTGCACGTAGCACTGCTGGCAGGCTGGCAGGTGCCGGAAGTGCCCCTGCCGGCCGTGACGGGCGGGGCGCACTTCACAGTCCTCCTGTCAACACCGGGACAGACCAGCACCGAAACACAGACCGTGGCCGTCACGCCTGCACACGCTGCGGCAGCACAGCCGCTTCCCCCTCCCGTACGACAAACGAAAAAGGCCGCACCACGGCAAAGCATCAAGCCTGAAATGACGCGCAAGGCAACACCTCCCCCCCGGGCAGCGGCAAAACCGGCTGCCCCCACAACACCCCGACCCAGCCCGCCACAGCAGGGGCACAACAGCCAGGTGCAGGCAGCGGAAAAAAGCCCCGCAACACGCCACAGCGATAGCGCGGTGCGGCGTCAGTTAATCGGCCATGTGCAACGCGAACTGGCCCGCCACTTCAGCTATCCGCCGCGGGCCCGCCGGCGCGGCTGGCAGGGTACCGTAGTTCTGGGCTTTAATATCGAATCCAGTGGCACGATCAAGGATATCAGGGTCGCAAAAAGCTCCGGCTTCACTATTCTTGATCGGGCGGCGACCGCCTCGTTGTACAAGGTGGCCAGGGTCGAAGCCGCTCAATTCGCTGTCTGGCAGCAGGAGATGCCATTACAGCTACCCGTCATCTACCGTTTGGAATAAACCGCATGGGACACAGACTCTCCAAAATCTATACGCGTACCGGCGACCGGGGCACCACCGGCCTGGGCGACGGCACCCGGGTGGAGAAGGATCATATCCGGGTCGAGGCATTTGGTACCGTGGATGAACTGAACAGCTGCATCGGCATCATTCGAAGTCATGAACTGCCGGAAGGCATGGACCGGATCTTCGGCAACATACAACACACCCTGTTTGATCTCGGTGGCGAGCTTTCCATACCCGGCACGACGATACTCAACGATGAGGACACCACGCAGCTGGAATCATTGCTGGATGACTACAATGAAGAACTTCCCATGCTCAAGGAGTTCATCCTTCCTGCCGGCGGCAAGGCCGCGGCAGCCACACACCTTGCGCGCACCGTCTGCCGCCGTGCCGAACGCCGTGTCTATTCTCTCAGCAAGGAGTCGGCGGTCAATCCCTGTGTCCTGGGCTACCTGAACCGTCTTTCCGATCTGCTGTTTGTGATCGCCCGGATACTCAGCCGTTTTGAACAGGGACAGGAAGTATTGTGGCAACCTGAACGTCACAGGGATTGAAAATATTTAACTGTCACAGCGACCCGCGTTGGACACAGGCTACTCAGTCTCACCCGTGCAAATACAATATCAGGTAGCCGGCACAAACTGAGCTACAGCCAAACAGGACAATTATGAGAACTCTGCTGTTTTTCACCATTCTGTTGTTCAGCACGGTACACGCCGCAGAGGCCGAATGTCCGCGCATCATCAGCCAGTCACCCTACATTACCAAAAGCCTGCAGTGGCTGGGGCTGGAATCGTGCATCGTCGGCGTCAGCCGCTACGATCAACTGGAGCGGCCCCGCACCGGCGGAATCCTCGATCCCGATGCCGAGGCCATCGCCTCCCTGGATCCCGATCTCATCTTCACCTCAGACTGGACCGGGGGCGAGCGCATCGCCACCATGACGCCGGAAGGTGCCACAGCCCATCGCCTGCACGGCTTTGACAGCATGAACCAGGTCGAGGAAAACCTGCGCATTATGGCCAGCGCTGCCGCCCTGGCGGACGGTCAACAGCGGGTGCAGCGTTTCAGCCGACAATGGCGCGAGGCAAGCGCACGAATCGGTGGCGGCGGCCGGCGCGTACTGTTGCTCTCCTCATGCTCCGGCATGCCCTACTCCTTCGGCAAAAAACGATGGCTGAGCGAGCTGTTTACACAGGCAGGTTTTCATGTGGTCGAGACGGTGGATAAAATCCGCCATATCAGGGCCGGTGAGGAGATTGCCACCCTGAACCGGCTCATCGACGAACTCAAGCCGGAACTGCTGTTTATTTTCGAGCGCAGCAGCAACCCGCAGTGCCAGCTGATCAAACCGGAAACGCCGCTACGCATCATCAACCTCGACGGTGAGAAGTTTCTTCACCCCGCACCGGTCATCCTCGACGGGCTGGAGGAGCTACAGACACACCGCAACGCCTGGCTGCGACCATGAACGATACACACCGCACACGCATGGCACGCAAAAAGGCGATCATCGACGAGAATATCCGTCAGGCCAGCCAGGAGCGCGGCGTGCTCATCGTCAACACCGGCAACGGCAAGGGCAAAAGTTCGGCCGCCTTCGGGGTAGCGGCGCGCGCGCTCGGTCACGGCATGAAGGTCGGTATCGTGCAATTTATCAAGGGGCGCGACAGCACTGGCGAGGAGGCCTTCTTCCGTCGTTTTCCCGAGGTCAGCTTTCATGTTATGGGCGAGGGGTTTACCTGGGATACCCAGAGCCGGGAGAGGGATGAGGCGGCCGCAGCCAGAGGCTGGCAACAGGCACTGGCGTTGCTGAGCGCCCCGGACATCCAGCTTGTCGTGCTGGATGAGTTGAATATTGTACTCAAATACCGCTACCTACCGCTGGCGCAGGTGCTGGATGCCCTGCGACAGCGACCACCGCAACAGCACGTCATCGTCACCGGCCGCGGGGCACCGGCCGAACTGCTCGATATGGCAGACACTGTCACCGAAATGAAAGAGATAAAACACGCATTCAAGGCCGGCATCAGGGCCCAGTCGGGAATCGAATTCTGACGCCCGGTTCAACAACGGCACAGCGATACGCTAGAATGAATTCACGCAATTCCACTACATCACATACATAAACATTGCAGGAGCGTTGTAATGGATCTGGAACCCATTGTTGTCATTGGCACCGGCGAGATGTCGGGCGTTTTCACCCGCGGTTTTCTAAAACTGGGTCACCCCATTTTTCCCGTTACACGCACCATGGATGTCAACGCCGTCGCCAAGGCGTTGGTCCCACCTGCGCTGGTTCTGGTTGCGGTGGGCGAGGCCGACCTGCACCCTGTGCTGGCACAGATCCCGGAGGCATGGAAAGAGCGCCTGGCACTGCTGCAGAACGAGCTGCTGCCACGCGACTGGGAACGCCACGGCCTCAATCATCCCACCGTCATTTCCGTCTGGTTCGAAAAGAAAAAAGGCCAGGACTACAAGGTACTGGTGCCCTCACCGGTATACGGCGCATCTGCCGGCCTGATCGAAAAGGCGCTGGAGACACTGGATATTCCCGTGTGGGAGGTGGGCAGCGACGATGAGATGCTGTTCGAACTGGTGCGCAAGAACGTCTATATCGTCACCACCAATGTCGCCGGCCTTGAACTGCCGGAAGGCGCGGATGTCGATGTGCTGTGGAACCGGCACCAGGAACTGGCACGCGCCGTGGCCAATGATGTCATGGATATACAGTTCAAGCTCATCGGCAGGGAACTTGACCGTGAGAAGCTTATCGACGGCATGGTCGAGGCGATTAACGGCGACCTGCGGCACAAGTGCATGGGGCGCTCGGCACCGGCACGCCTGGCCCGTGCCCTCGAACAGGCTGATCAATTTGGACTGGAAGTGGCAAAGCTCCGTTCCATCCGCAGCTGAGCCTTTCGCCGTGCGCCCTGTTCGGGGCGCACGGTATTTGTACTCAAACAGGCGTTAGTCCGCCACACTTCACTCATTTTCAAGCGACTCACGCACTATCGGATTACCGTTGCGATCATTGCGCTTCACACCGCAGAAATAACGCCCCTTCTTCTCCAGCGCCTTGTCCATCGGCACCACCATGCCGCAGGAGAAACACTGCACGTGCTCAGGCGGAATCGTCGTCTCGGCGGTTTTCACCGCGCGCACACTTTTATCGATGGCCCGGCGCAACACGATAAAAAAGATCAGCGCAGCGAGAAGCAGGCAGGTAATGGTTGCTGCTATGGTGTAACTCATTCTTCACCCCTCTCATCAGGCAGCGTAACAATGGCCTCAGTACCGCCACCCTCGCGCGCGGTGAGCGCTATCAGCCAGCCGTTGGCCTCGGCAAGTTGTCGGGCAATGGCCAGGCCAAGGCCACTGCCGCCGGTCTGGGTGTTACGCGAACGCTCCAGGCGGTAAAAGGGATCAAAGATCGCCTCGCGCTTGTCCTCCGGGATGCCGGGGCCGCGATCGGCGATAGTGATGGTCACCCCCTGTGCGCTGCAACGGTAGTCGATATCAACAGCTGACTGTGCACCGTAACGAATCGCATTATCCAGCAGGTTGGAAACAATACGGCACAATGCCATGCGGTTGAGCCGGCGCAGGCAGCTGCCACGATCCTCCCGGTGGATCTCGGCACCACTGCGCCGGGCGTCATCGGCCAGATCTCCCAGCGCTTCCCTGATGTCGACCACTTCCCTGTGCCGCTCTCCCAGTCCGCGACTGACCTCAAGAAACTGCGCAATCAGACTGTTCATTTCATTCATATCCCGCTCCATGCCGTCGCGCAATTCGCGATCGGTGTCCTCGGGCAGCATCGCCAGCGCCAGTTGCATGCGCGCCAGCGGCGTGCGCAGGTCATGGGAAATGCCCGCCAGCATCGTTGTGCGATTGGCGAGCAACTGCTGTACCTGCTGGGACATGTGATTGAAGGTGCGGGTTAGCGAGGCCATTTCCTCAGGCCCCCGCTCAGGCAGCGGTTCCGGCCAGTCACCCTTGCCGATATTTCGTGCCGCACTGGACAGTTGCTCCAACGGCAGGCTGATGCGTCGCGCCAGTACAACTGCTGTGAGCAGGATCACCAGACTGCCGACACTGAACACGATAAACAGGGCAAAGGGGGGTTGCACGCCGATACGATCACGGGGAAAGCCGATTCTGAGCACTCCGTCTGTCACCGGCATGTCCGCCCAGTACCACGCATCGCCCTGCTCGTCATGACTTATCAGCAGTTGTGTAGAGGGGCTGACCATACCGCGCAGTGACAACTCAACGAACAGCAGGTAAGGCAACAGGCTGTCGGAGGGTTTCAAAGGTGACAGGTCATTGGAGACCCTGATACGATTTTTCCGCCATTGTTGTGTCACGAACGGCGCCCGCTGTTCAGCGGGAAGGCTGTCCCACTGGCGTGCCGTTTCTTTCATAATGACAACCAGATCATCAGCCGAGCGGTGCCCCAGCGGCGCCAGCATCAGAAAGGTAATCACGCTGAGGGTAAACACCTGAAACAGGATGGAGACGACAGCAATGGTGATCAGGATTTTGCTGAAAACATTGTATTTCATCCCGTCAAACCACCCCTAACTTCACGCATCGGGGCAGAACATATAGCCCTCGCCCCACACGGTACGGATATAGACGGGATTGGACGGATCGGCTTCTATCTTGCGCCGCAGGCGCGTGACGCGCACATCAATACTCCGGTCGAAAGGGTTGCGCTCATAACCTTTAAGATGGTTGAGCAACGCATCACGCTCCATCACCTTGTTGGGGTGCTCGGTAAGCACCCGCAACAGCGAAAACTCGCCGGTGGTCAACGATATGGATTCTCCGTTACGGGATAACTGGTGACGCTCCAGATCAAGCTGGAAAGGACCGAAGCTGACCAGCATGCCTGCTGCCGAGCGGTTCTGCATGTTATGACGACGCATCACCGCACGAATTCTGGCCAACAGCTCACGAGGGTTGAACGGCTTGGCGATATAGTCATCGGCACCGACCTCCAGTCCCACGATCCGATCCACATCATCGCCGCGTGCTGAGATCATGATAACGGGCAGGTCACCATCACCACGCAGTTTTTTTGCAAGAGAAAGGCCGTCTTCACCTGGCAGCATCAGGTCGAGAATAACAAGGTCTATGTCCCCGGCGGCAAGGGTCTGTTTCATCTCCCTGCCATCGGCGGCGCCACTGACCCGGTAACCGTTTTCCGTCAGGTAACGCACCAGCAAAGCACGCAGGGAGGCATCGTCATCAACGACCAGAAGATGTTCCTGTGTCTCTTGCATTGCCCTTCCCCTCACGTCGAACGAAACAATTTGTAACAACCGGTAACGCCTTGTTACGCAATCGAAATTGCATGGCAACAGTCAGGCGGTATGTTGAAACCTCATGCTAACACTAACAGCAGTTAGACAAAAAACAAATGCATTCGGAGGTAACTGTGAACACAACAGCACGCAATATCAGCAGCAGATTTTCGTGGACATTCATGCGTCGAATCATTGCTGTAACCACCCTGTCGCTTTGCAGCACGGTAATGGCTGAAGAGGCCAACAACATGGCGCAACTCAAACAGCTTATGCAAAAGCAGATCGGCATGATGACACCGGAGAAGCAGCAGAAGGTCAAGGCACTCTCGCCGCAAAACAAGGCGGCACTGCTGCGCATCTACTCACAGCACAACCGCCGCAGCGACACCATCACACTGCGTCAGGTCATGCACGAGGTGATGTCTGACTATCAAAGCATGGTGACCGGCCTACTCACCGACAACGCCGAACAGGCCGCCGGTGCCGCACGGCGCCTGGCCAATCACCGTCTGCCGCGCGGCGGCTTGTTACCGTATCTAAAACTGGAACATGTCAACAACGAGATGGTTTCTGCACTGGTACCGTTCAATGACACAGTGGAGGGTAACGCACTGCGTCTGGCCGAAGCGGCGGAAACAGGCAACATGCACGAGGCTGCCGGCTACCTCGACAAAATCACCAATGGCTGTATTGCCTGCCACGCCACCTTCCGCGGCGTGCCGGGTCAAACACCATACCTGCGCTAACAAAAAAATAATTATCACTTGATCAATAAGGGGGGAACACCATGAGCAGCAAATCTGTAATGAAAGGGGTTACGGGCGCAATTGGACTGGGTCTATGCGCGTCCGTCGCCCACGCAACCAATGGCGATCAAATGCTCGGCGTCACCGCCACCCAGTGGGGCATGGCAGGTGCCATTACCGCCGCACCGCAGGATGCCGGTACCGTGCTGACCAATCCGGCCGGCCTGGCAGTGATCGAGATGGACGAGTTCCGGGCCGATATGGGGTTTGGCTTTCTCAATCCGCCGCGCAAGGCCAATGATGTGGACAGCGACTCCGATCTCTATCTCATCCCTTCGGGTGCACTGGCCTTTCGCGGTGAGGGCGGAATGACATTCGGCCTGGGCATGGCCGGTCTCTCCGGCATGGGCGTGGACTTTGACGATATCACGCCGGCACCGGGTGACCAGCCTGTGGTGACCACCAAGCAGTTCTACAAGATCGCCCCGGGCTTTGCCTACCAGGCCAGTGACAAACTGTCGCTCGGCGCCGCCCTCAACATCGATTACCAGAGCCTGGCGATGTACAACAGCAACTTCCAGTTGCCGCAAAACCAGGCATACGGTTTCGGCGCCTCATTCGGTGCCATCTACCAGCAGAGCGATGCACTGCGTCTGGGCTTCTCCTATGTCAGTCAGCAGGACATGGACGCCTTCAAGTGGAACACCACCAACGGCAGCTATGAGATGACGATGGACGCCCCTGCGCAGTACAGCATCGGCCTGGCCTACAGCGTTAACGTGGATCCCCGGAAGGGATTGTGGGCCTACCAAAATGCCTACGCCTTGGCTGAAAAAACGGAAATGCCCCTCCACAAGGTGGAAATTTTAATCAGCATGCTCC
>JBFEUI010000035.1:0-24866 GCA_041547565.1 Thiohalomonadaceae bacterium | reverse complement strand
GGAGATGATCAAGCATCTTGTGAAAGACCTGGAAGAGAAAAATGCAAAGCTTGAGGAGATTGAAACAATTATCAAACGCCAGTGATGATTTGTTTCTGCAGGCATGCCATTTACCGGACGGTGCATGCGGGCGCACTGCAATGGCAGCTAATTCCTACAACAGAATAAGCAGGCCACTTACTGATTAAGTGGTTCCGTGCTGATAGAGTGTCACCTGATCCTATGACTGTTCATAGATCAGACTCCTTCAAGGGATTTTTGCCCGCCTATCCTCGCGGCGGGCATTTTTTTTCGGATACAGGGATGTTCAATAAAATTGTAAATTTCTTTATCGCCCAGACCGATCTTGAGGTTGGGGATTTTGTGCTGACACCGGGCAGGCACGCGGCCGAAATTGTGACGGTAAAACGCTCTGACAGGACATGGCAGCCGGAGTGTATCGTACGCTATCTGGTGACCGGGGCGACTACCACTTACCCTGCGGAAAGCCTGACAAAGGCGTCCTGGGAGCAGGTCAGGATGGTTGCCTGTGGCGTGAGGGCTGAATAAAGCAGAACGCCCCATCGAACATGCCTTTACCCCCACTCTCACTTGTGACAACTGTCGTGTGCTTACGCCCCAGTTGTTGATGGCGACGGTAGGCCCAGTGACAGCAGCGCGGCGGCGGCGACAAAGACCGTTGAGAGCCAGAGGCAGCCGCCCAGCCCGATGGTCTGGTAGGCCCAGCCGGAAAGCACCGTGCCCGCAAGCCGCCCCCCGGCATTGGCCATGTAGTAAAAACCGACATTCATCGCCACCCTGTCGTGGTCGGAGTAGGCGAGGATCAGGAAGGAGTGAACCGCCGAGTTGATGGCAAACACGATGCCGAACAGGATAAGACCAACAATCAGTACACTGTCAGCCGGCCACCCCTGCTGTAATCCAAGAGCGATACCTGCCGGAAAGAGCGCCAGTACAAAGGCCCATATCCTGGCGCTGCCACCACTCGGCCCCTGACCGTGGCGGCTGTGGCGCAAGAGTTTCGGTGCAGAGGCCTGTACCAGACCATAGCCAATCACCCACAGTGCGAGGAAGGCACCGACCTCGGTAAAGCTCCACCCCAGGGCCTCGTACAAAAAGACGGGCAGGGCGACGACGAACCAGACATCCCGTGAGCCAAAGAGGAAGAAGCGTGCCGCTGAGAGCCAGTTGATGGCCGCCACCCGTGAGAAGGCCTGGGTGAATTTCGGCCTGGCTTTCATTTTGCCGACGCCCGAGGGCAGCAGCACGGCGGTCACGACCAGTACCACGGTCAGCATGCTCGCCAACAGCGCCAGGGTACCGCGAAACCCCATCCACTCCAGCAGTACAGCCCCAACAAAGAAGCCGGCACCCTTCAGGGCATTCTTCGAGCCCGTCAGTACGGCCACCCATTTGAACAGGGATGAGCCCGTACCCTCTCTGGCGATGGCCTTGACGGAGGCCTTGGCCGACATCTTGTTCAGATCCTTGGCGATGCCGGAGAGGGCCTGTGCCGCCATCACATAGGCGACCGACAGCCAGCTGTCCGGAACGGTCAGCATCAACAGGGCGAGCACCTGCAGGCCCATGCCGATGTTCATAGTGAGATTGAGGCCAATGCGCGCGCCCAGCCAGCCGCCGACCAGGTTGGTGACGATGCCGAAGAACTCGTAGAACAGAAACAGCATCGCTACCTCGAAGGGCGAGTAGCCGAGCAGGTGGAAGTAGAGTACCACCAGCATGCGGATCGCCCCGTCGGTCACGGTAAATGCCCAGTAGCCGCCCGTGACGATGAGGTAGTTGCGCAGCCCCTGCTCCATGCTACAGGCTCCCGGCCATCCTCCCTGCCAGTTCCATCATGCGGTTCATATTGCCCCACTCGCCATTCTGCAGAAACCGCTTATATCACCACGAATGTTCACTATCTGTCTCTCCAAATGGACAATCACTCAGTAAGAAAACGCACAGTTAAAATGCCTCGTACTCAAGATAGGTGCGGTTCATATTGGTGCGATGCAGATCGGAAAAGTGTTTCAGGTGTTCGAACCCGGGCAGTGAATTGTGCCTGTCCATGATCTCATCCATTGGAACCATCTCCTCTGCAGCGGCGCCAATGGTGTTGTTGAGAAAGTCGTAGTAGTCGCCACAGTCACGGCGTGCCTTGGCCAGGTCAGACACGGCACCATGGCCGGGAATGATAAATTCAGGCTTGAGTGATTCCATCACGGCATAGGCCTTTTGGCCGTTTTTCGGGCTGGACCAGGGCAGTATGACAAAGGCGCGGTCGACATAGACCAGGTCGCCGGTGAAGATGATGCGCTGTTGCGGCAACCAGACCATGCTGTCGCCGGGATAGTGGGTATCGGTATAGCGGATATCCAGCTCGATACCCCCCAGTGAAATATGCGCCTCATCCCCCGCCAGCTGCCGCGTTGCCGGTAGCGCTGTGGTTCCCGCCAGACGCTCGCCAAGAAAGCGTTTGAGCGCGGTCATTTGCTGTGTCGCATACGCAGCCTGAGTATCGGCGGTACGCTTCATGGCGATGATTTCAGCCCCCTGTCTGGCGAAATAGTCATTGCCGAGCCAGCGGTGGTCCTGGCCACCGGTATTTATCACCCAGCGAACGGGTTTGGGGGTGACCTCGGCAATCGCCTGGGCCACGCGCCCGGCACCCAGGTAGGAGGCGCCGGAGTCGATGAGAATCACCCCCTCTGGTGTGACGATGAAGCCCAGGTTGTTGTTCAGCCCGTCATTCTCCGGGCTGCGCTGATCGAGCGGGCCGATGATGGCATAGACATTGTCGACGACCTTCTCGGCCTTCGGTGTATAGCCACCTGCCCATGACAGGAGCGGGAGTAATAACAGGGCGGCAATGAGGGGGAGGCTTTTCTTCATTATCTGGAACTCACTTCTTTGTTGGCAGGGCGGCCTCGTACCAGTCCCTGGTGTTGTTGACGATTTTGACGACGGAAAGCATAACCGGTACCTCGATGAGTACACCGACGACGGTCGCCAGGGCGGCACCGGATTCAAAACCGAACAGGACGATTGCGGTGGCTACGGCCAGCTCGAAAAAATTACTGGCACCAATAAGTGCCGATGGCGCAGCGACACAATGGGCGACGCCAAGCTTGCGGTTGAGCAGGTAGGCGAGACCGGAATTGAAGTAGACCTGGATCAGGATGGGCACGGCCAGCAATGCAATGACCAGCGGTTGTGCCAGGATCTGTTCACCCTGAAAGCCGAAGAGAAGAACCAGTGTCGCGAGCAAGGCGCTTAGCGAGATGGGGCCCAGTTTCTCCAGTGCACCTGACAACGCAGTCTCACCACCGGAACTGAGCAGCATGTGTCGCACGAATTGAGCGATGATCACGGGGATTAGGATATAGAGTATGACCGACAGGAACAGGGTATCCCACGGAACAGTGATAGCTGAAAGACCCAGCAACAGCCCGACGATTGGCGCAAAGGCAAAGATCATGATGGTATCGTTAAGCGCCACCTGGGTCAGGGTGAAGTGCGGTTCACCATCGGAGAGGTTGCTCCAGACAAAGACCATCGCGGTGCAGGGGGCGGCGGCCAGCAGGATAAGTCCGGCGATATAGCTGTCGATCTGTTCGGCGGGTAACCAGTCGGCAAAGAATCCACGAATAAACAGCCAACCCAGCAGTGCCATGGAAAAGGGTTTTACCGCCCAGTTAACGAACAGGGTGACGCCAACGCCTCGCCAATGCTCTTTCACATGATGCAGGGCGCTGAAGTCGATCTTCAGCAGCATCGGAATAATCATCAGCCAGATTAGGATGGCGACAGGCAGGTTAACCTGAGCGATCTCCATGCGCCCTAATATCTGGAAAGGGGCGGGGAACCAGTGCCCGAGGACAATGCCGGCGATGATGCAGAGAAAGACCCAAAGCGTTAGATAACGTTCGAAGAAGCCCATCTCGGCACCCTGGCTCTTTTTCGCAGTAACTTCACATTGTGTAGACATGGTGTTGTTCCCTCTATCGGTGTACGGCGTTAGGCGCTGCAGATACTGCCGGGACGGTTGGGCATTTCAGTGAGCGCCTGTTTGTCACTGACATAGGGTTCTTCATTCTGGATACCGCTAACGGTGGAGTAGATGACGTCCTTTGCCCACTGGGGTAGTGCCGCATTGATTCGGTAATAAATCCACAATCCCTCTTTGCGGTCGCTGACCAGTTCGGCCTTGCGCAATGTACCAAGGTGGTGAGAGACCTTTGGCTGGGGGAGTGCGAGGGCATGAGTCAGCTCACAGACACATAGTTCGTCATGTCCAGTGAGCAGGGTCAGACAGCGAAGACGTGTCTGATCGGAGAGCGCCTTAAACAATGAAATCTCGTCCATATCTATGAAACACTATATCTAGAATTCTAGATATGGTAGTTTCGGAAAGATGATAACGCAATGGGAGATCGTCATCGCCAGGCAGGCATTTTGCTGATGTGAGCAAATGGGGGATAGGGTCAAATTTCGGCCGCCAGAATTAACCGAAAAAATAAGATGGTCACAGAATGGTCACGAGGTATTTTCGGGCTGTTGTTGGGCAGCCCGAAAAGGTCACGATTTGGGAATATGGTGGCTATGATTAGATTCGACCACGCGTTTTTTGCGGGGGACGCACTTCAGTGCGCCCGCAGGGGGACGGCGAGAGCCGTCATCCACTGGACCCCATCTGTCAATAAAACCGGGGTCACACAAAAGAAAACGGGACGCTGAAAAGCATCCCGTTCGTGTATGGTGGCTATGACTAGATTCGAACTAGTGACCCCATCATTATGAGTGATGTGCTCTAACCAACTGAGCTACATAGCCGCTGTTTTGAAGGCCCGCAATTTTGCAGTCTGGGGGCCTTGATGTCAAGTCTGGCTGGCGCCTCAGACGTTGAAGCGGAAGTGCATCACGTCGCCGTCCTGGACGATGTAATCCTTGCCTTCCAGGCGCAGCTTGCCGGCCTCCTTGGCGCCCTGTTCGCCGTTGCAGGCGACAAAGTCGTCGTAGGCGACCACCTCGGCACGAATAAAGCCTTTTTCAAAGTCGGTGTGGATGACACCGGCTGCCTGCGGGGCCGTGGCACCGATGCGCACGGTCCAGGCGCGCACCTCTTTGACGCCTGCGGTGAAGTAGGTCTGCAGGCCAAGCAGGTGGTAGCCGGCGCGAATGACGCGGTTCAGTCCCGGTTCCTCCAGTCCCATCTCCTCGAGAAAGGCCTCGGCCTCCTCATCGTCCAGTTCGACCAGCTCCGACTCGATCGCGGCGCACACCGCCACGCACTCGGAATCCTCCTTTTCGGCCAGCGCCCGTACCGCATCCAGGTGCGGGTTGTTTTCGAAGCCGTCCTCGGCCACGTTGGCGATGTACATGGTCGGTTTGATGGTCAGCAGGTGCAGGTCATAGAGGTGGGCACGCTGGTCGTCGTCCAGTTCCATGGTGCGGACCAGGTTGCCGGCATCGAGGTGGGCCTTGGCCTGTTCCAGTACCGCCAGCTTGGCCTTGGCCTCCTTGTCGCCGCTCTTGGTCATCTTGGCGACACGGGTAACTGCCTTTTCCACCGTCTCCAGGTCGGCCAGTGCCAGCTCAGTGTTGATAACCTCGATGTCGTCCAGCGGGTGGACCTTGCCTGAGACGTGGACCACGTTGCTGTCCTCGAAGCAGCGCACCACCTGGGCGATGGCGTCGGTCTCGCGGATGTTGGCCAGGAACTTGTTGCCCAGTCCCTCGCCCCTGGAGGCGCCGGCCACCAGGCCCGCGATATCAACGAACTCCATGGTGGTCGGCAATACCTGCTGCGGCTTGACGATTTCAGCCAGTCTGTCCAGGCGCGGATCGGGCATGGGCACCACGCCGACATTGGGCTCAATGGTGCAGAAAGGGTAGTTTTCGGCCTGAATGCCCGCCTTGGTCAGGGCATTGAACAGGGTGGATTTGCCGACATTGGGCAGACCGACGATACCGCACTTAAATCCCATAATTTTTCAGTCTCAGGTTGTGGGGCTTGTAGCTGTAAGCCGCTATTTTTTGCTGTGTAGCACATTCATCGCGCGCGCCAGGTCGCCGCCGAGCAGCGTCGGCATGATGTCGACCGCCTCATCGATATTGCGCTCTATCTGATGCTGCTCCTCGCCTGGCGCCTTGCCCAGGACGTAGCTTGTGACCTGGCTGCTGTGTCCCGGGTGGCCGATTCCGATGCGCAGGCGCAAAAACTCCTTGCTGCCCAGCTGGGTAAACAGGTCGCGCAGGCCGTTGTGGCCGCCATGACCACCGCCGCGTTTCAGACGAGCGCTGCCCGGTGGCAGGTCGAGCTCGTCATGGGCAACAAGGATCTCCTCGACAGGAATCCTGTAAAAACGCGCCAGTGCTGAGGCCGCCTGGCCGCTCTTGTTCATAAAGGTGAGGGGTTTTAACAGCCAGATATCATGGCCGCCCATCTGAACCTTGCACACCTCGCCGTGAAATTTGTGTTCGTGTTTGAACTGGCCGTGCGCCTGGCGTGCCAGCTCGTCCACAAACCAAAAACCGGCGTTGTGCCGCGTCCGCTCATACTGTGCGCCCGGATTACCCAGACCCACGATGAGTTTGATGCGCGACGACAACGCCGGTTACCCTGGCCGAAGCGGACTAAGCCTTACTCTTCGCTGGTTTCGCCTTCAGCAGCTTCAGCTTCACCGGCTTCCTCGGTCTCGAGGCTGGCACGGGTCTTGTGGATGGCGGCAACGGCGTGGTCATGGCCTTCACCGTGGCTCAGTTCAACCAGCTCGACGCCTTCGGGCAGTACGAGGTCCGAGAGGTGGATAGCGGCCTCGATCTCCAGGTTGCCCAGGTCCACCTCGATGAATTCGGGCAGGTCCTTGGGCAGGCAGCTTATCTCTACCTCGGTGAGGTTGTGGCTGACCATACCGCCGCCGATCTTCACGCCGGGTGCGCTGTCTTCGTTGATGAAGTGCAGCGGCACCTGCATGCGGATCTTCTCCTTGTCGCTGACGCGCAAGAAATCAGCATGCATGATGAAGGGCTTGGCGGGGTGGCGTTGCAGGTCTTTCAGTACAGCCTTCTCTTCCTTGCCATCGACATTGATAGAGAGGATGTGCGAGTAGAACGCCTCATGCTCCAGGTGGTGGAACAGGTTATCGTGGTCCATGGTAAGGGATACCGCGTCCTTACCGGCGCCGTAGAGCACGGCGGGTACCTTGCCTTCACGACGCAGGCGGCGGCTCGCACCTTTCCCCAGGTCGCTCCGGACTTCGGCAGTCAGATTGAAGTCTTCAGCACTCATTTTATTTCTCCAGTTAAATTAAAAACAAACAAACCACCCTCCAAGGGGGAGCACCCCTTAAGGTGGTATGCATACCACCCCCGCGACCAGAGGTGGCAATAACGTCTGACCCCGTGTTACTGCGGGATCAGTCGATATACATCGAGCTGACCGACTCCTCATTGTTGATGCGGCGCATGGTCTCGGCCAGCATCTCGGCAAGCGAGACCTGGCGAATGCGATCGCAGGCCTGTGCCTCGGGGGCGAGCGGGATGGTGTCAGTCACCACCAGCTCGTCCAGCTCGGAATTCTTGATGTTGTCCACCGCAGGCCCTGACAGCACCGGGTGGGTGATGTAGGCTTTGACCTTGGCGGCGCCGTGCTCCTTGAGGGCCTTGGCTGCCTGGCACAGGGTCCCTGCCGTGTCGACCAGATCGTCGATCAGTATGCAGGTGCGGTCTTCCACATCGCCGATGATGTGCATCACCTTGGCCACGTTGGCCTTGGGGCGGCGCTTGTCGATAATCGCCAGGTCCGCATCGTCCAGACGCTTGGCCAGCGCCCGGGCACGAACCACGCCGCCGACATCCGGTGACACGACCATCAGGTTCGGGTCCTTGTTGCGGTAGATATCGCCGAGCAGTATCGGCGAGGCGTAGACATTATCTACCGGAATGTCGAAATAGCCCTGGATCTGGTCGGCGTGCAGGTCGACGGTCAGCACCCGGTCGACACCGCTGATGGCAATCATGTTGGCCACCATCTTGGCGGTGATCGGTACCCGTGCCGAGCGGGGCCGGCGATCCTGCCGTGCATAACCGAAATAGGGGATAACCGCGGTTATCTTGCTCGCCGAGGCACGCGATGCGGCATCCGCAAGCACCAGCAGTTCCATCAGGTTGTCGTTGGTGGGGACACAGGTGGGCTGGACAATAAAAACGTGTTTGCCGCGCACGTTCTCCAGGATTTCCACCATTATCTCGCCGTCACTGAAGCGGCCGACAATCGCCTTGCCCAGGGGCATACCAAGATAACCGGCTACATCTTGTGCCAGCTGCGGGTTGGCGTTACCCGCAAAGACCATCATATCCGAGATCATGTTCCGGTACCCTTGGCGGATGCTTGATAAAGATATGGCTGGGGCGGGAGGATTATTCGGCGCCTTGCGTCTCACCCCTTCGGGGCCAGCGTCGCCTTGCGCCGCTGTTCCCTCGCACTGTGTGCTCGGGTCGAACCTCTACGGTTCTCATCCTCTCGCCCTATCCAGTGCAAACGCCTGCGGCGATTGCACAAATATGGCTGGGGCGGGAGGATTCGAACCTCCGCATGACGGGATCAAAACCCGCTGCCTTACCGCTTGGCGACGCCCCAATAATCAATAGTGAAGCCGTTTTCCTGCATCGGTTTACGACTCCTGTTCCAGCCGCTCCAGAAGTGGAGAGCGGTTCCTGCCCCGGGCGGCAAAAGCCTGCCAGCCTTCCGGTAGCTGCGCCAGGACACCATTAGCCTGGGCCTCATCCTCAAAGGGTGCGAATACACAACCTCCCGTTCCGGTCAGTCTGGCAGCGCCGTAGCGGCCCAGCCAGTCCAGCGCCTCAGCCACCTCGGGATAGCGCTTTCGCACCACCGGTTCGCAGACGTTTGTGCCCGCCCCGGCGAGGAAGTCGCGTATTTTGATGGTTGGGCAATCGCGTGTCAATTCCGGTGCGCTAAAAATTTCCGCCGTGGAGACGGAAACCGGGGGAATTACCACCACAAACCACGGTTCGGGCAGGGTGATGGGTGAAATCCGCTCGCCGACACCCTCGGCCCAGGCGGCCTGGCCATGGACGAAGATCGGCACGTCGGCCCCGAGAGACAGTCCCATTGCGGCCAGTTTATCAGCCGTGAGTCCCAGCCTCCAGATGCGGTTGAGGGCGACCAGGGTCGTGGCGGCATCGGAGCTGCCGCCACCCAGTCCGCCCCCCAGCGGCAGCCGCTTGTCGATGCCGATATCCACACCCAGGCTGGGGTCACCATGCTGGCGCAGCAGTGTCGCGGCCCTGATGATGAGATCGTCTTCAGGGGCGATGCCGGGTATTGCTGCAAGGCGGCGGATGTTACCGTCACGGCGCGGGGTGAAGTGGAGCCGGTCACCGTGATCGAGGAACTGGAACACGGTCTGCAGCAGGTGATAGCCGTCTTCACGCCGTCCGGTGATGTGCAGAAAGAGGTTGAGTTTGGCGGGTGCCGGCCAGGCCTTGGACATCCTTGGTGCTACTCCCCGGGTTGGATCTGCCAGGTGTTGACCACCAGTCTCACCTCGGCCTGGTGGTTGTTGATGAACACCTTGCGTGGCAGCACCATGCCCTGGTGGCTGGTGTAGTCGAGAAAGTGGATTTCCCAGTCATTTTGCAGCAGACGGCTCAGGCGTCCATTACTGTCGAGTTCATGCTGCTCGGGGCCGGGGGCGGGCAGGCCCAGCACCCAGAAGCGCAGTGAAGCCACCGGCACCTTCCAGCCAAATTCACGCCACAGCAGGGTTTCCGGGTCGTAATCCAGCGCGGTGCGGCCATCTGTGTCGGACAGTTCGACCACCTTTTCGTTGCCCCGCAGGCGGATAGTGCCCTGGCCCAGCGGTGCCGTCAGCCGTATTTCGTAATCCTGCAGCAGTTGTTTCCACTCGATCGATGCATACCAGCTCTCGCCACCGGTCTGGATGGCAAGGCGCCCGAGCAGGTGCCATTGTGCAACATCGGCAAGCTGGGTGCGGTGGTGCTGCCAGACAGCGGCCGGATCGCTGAGGCTTGGGCGTGGCTGGGGTGCGCTACAGGCCATGAGCCAGAGTGGCAGCAGTATCAGTAAGACACGTTTCATTCGCTAAAGCGTTTGATGACCCGTAACAAGATGGCGTGGTCGGGGGCAAAGTCGAGTGCCTCATTCCAGATTTTTTGTGCCTCCTCCTTGCGTCCCATCTGCCACAGCACCTCGCCGAGGTGGGCTGCGATCTCGCCATCCTGCTGCATGGCCGCCGCCTTTTGCAGATACTTCAACGACTCTTCATAGCGACCCAGGCGATACAGCACCCAGCCCATGCTGTCGATAATGGCCGGGTCATCGGGCAGTTGTTGCAGGGCGCGGCTGATGTAGTCGAAGGCTTCCTGGTAACGGTTGGTTCGATCGGCAAGGGTATAGCCCCAGGCGTTGAGTGCCTGGGCATTGTTCGGCTCCTGTTTCAGGATGCTGTGGATGTCCCTTTCCATCATCTCCAGGTGGTTAAGCTGCTCCGAGAGCATGGCACGGGCGAACAGCAGCTTGATGTTGTCCGGGTAGCGGGCCAGTGCATCGTTATAAAGGAGCATGGCCTCTTCAGGCAGTGTGTCTTCCTTTACCAGTTCGGCCTCCACCAGCAGAACACGCACCGAATCCGACTCGCTGGAGACCTTTATTTGGTGCAGGTAGGCACGTGCCGAGTCCAGGCCCTGTTGCTGTTTGATAATCAGGGTGGCGCGTAGCCGGGCATCGAGGTAATTGGGCCCCTCCGTGACGGACTCGAACCAGCTGATCGCCTGCTCAGGCTGCTCCTTCTGCAGGGCGATTTCACCCAGGGAGAAATAGGCTTCATCGGTACGCTGTCGGGTGGTGAGCAGGCGCTGGAACAGTTTCTCCGCCTCCGCGTAATCCTTGGCCTGCATGGCAAGCAGCCCGGAGGCGTACAGGACGTCGGCATTGTGGGGCGAGCGCTCCATCAGCACGCGAAATTGCCTGCGTGCCTTGGGCAGTTCATCCTGGTCGACCAGCAGACGCGCATAGGAGAGCCTGAGCTTGGCGTCATCGGGATCAAGCTCGACAGCACGTCCGAGGCGCTCTAGTGCACCGGCCTCATTGCCCTGGCTGAGCAGCACCTGGCTGTATAAAATCAGTGCGCTTTTGCTCTCACCGTATTCGCCTATCAGCTGTTCCAGGTCCTGAGTGGCCAGGTTGTTCAGTCCCAGTTGTTTTGCCAGCTGGGCATGGGCATACAGGGCGTCTTCCGGCGGTACGCCGCTCGCTGTCAGTTGCTCCAGTGCCGACAGGGCGCGTGCCGGCTTGTCTTCCCGGCTGAGCAGGCTGGTGGTGACGGAGAGGCCGTAAGAGAGTCCTTTGGGATTGTGTTTCAGTACCCGCTCGAGGTGTGGATAGGCCTGATCCAGGTTGCCGGTGCGAATGAGCAGGGCTGAGACGGACTGTTGTGCGTCAATATCGTCCGGATCGAGTGCGACCCATAGCTGGGCCGCTTCCAGTGCCAGCGCTTGCTGGCCGGCGTAGAGGGAGAGGTGGGTGGCTCGTCTGGCGACGCGCGGATCCTGTGTCGTTTGGGCTGCGTGCAGATAGGTCTGGGCGGCCTGGGTCATCTGTCCGCGTTGATGAGCGAGTTCGGCACTCATCAGTTCGAACAGCAGGGATGGTGTCAGCTCCACATGCCGTCTGGTCTCCTGCTGCGCCGGTGTGGCCGTGTCGGGCTGCATGGCCTGTTCGGATTCCGTCGCACGGGTATCTGCATGGTATGTGGTGTGGCTGCACCCAGCCAGCAGCACCATAACGGATAGTCCCAGAGCGGGAACGACTTTACTCATCAACACACTCCATCAACGCTTGTTTGCACCCTGCACTATACCTGAGTTTGTCCACATGTCATTGCATTTTGCCGTTGCCCACTGGCCGGGATGTGTCGCCGAAAGCGTATGTAGAGGGGAGCGTTGCAACGCTCCCCATATGCCACAAGGTATTGAAATTGTAGTGTTTTGATGAATGGCCGCAGGAGGGGGATTGTAATTAAAACTTGCTATTAGTCGCTACAGTACAGCAGAATTAAGGGTCAACTGACAGAATTTATTTTCGAGCATTATTTAGACCATTTGCCCATTATGTCGCTGCTTGCCTTCGGTATTAATCACAAAACAGCCCCCGTGGAAATCCGGGAGCGGGTGGCGTTTGCCCCCGATACCATGCCGGAGGCACTGCGGGAGCTGGCCTCGGCAGGGGCGGTGAATGAGGCGGCGATACTCTCCACCTGCAATCGTACCGAGCTGTACTGCGGCATTGAGGACGAGGGAGGCAACACCGTGCTGGAGTGGTTCCGCGACTTTCACAAACTGCGTCCCAGCGAAGTCGATCCCTACATCTATACCCACCCGAATCACGATGCGGTAAGGCACATCCTGCGTGTGGCCAGCGGCCTCGATTCACTGGTGCTGGGTGAGCCCCAGATCCTCGGGCAGATGAAGCAGGCCTACAACACCGCCAGTGAGGCGGGAACAACCGGACTGCTGCTGAACAGGCTGTTTCAACACACCTTCTCCGTTGCCAAGCAGGTACGCACGGATACGGCTATCGGTGCCAGCCCGGTGTCGGTTGCCTTTGCCGCGGTCAACCTGTCCAAACAGATATTCAGCGACCTGGGCAAACACACGGCGCTTTTGGTCGGGGCCGGCGAAACCATCGAACTGGTGGCACGCCACCTGCACGAGAACGGCATCAAGTGCGTCATCGTGGCCAACCGCACCTTTGAAAAGGCCCATGCCCTGGCCAGCGAGTTCGACGGCTACGGCATCGCGCTGCCGGAGATACCCTCCCACCTGGCCGACGCGGATATCGTCATCTCCTCAACAGCCAGCCCACTGCCGATCCTGGGCAAGGGCATGGTGGAAGATGCGCTGAAGAAGCGTAAACACCGCCCCATGCTGATGGTGGATATTGCCGTACCGCGCGATATCGAGACCCAGGTGGGCGAACTGGATGATGTCTATCTCTACACTGTCGACGACCTGCAGGAGATCATCCAGGAGGGGCTGCGTTCGCGCCAGGAGGCGGCACAGCAGGCCGAGGAGATCATCGATACCCAGGTCAGCCATTTCATGGGCTGGTTGCGTTCGCTCGATGCGGTTTCGACTATTCGCTCTTTTCGCGATAGTGCGGAGACGGTGCGTGACCAGGCTATCGAGACGGCGATTCGTCAACTACACAACGGCAAGGCCGCAGATGCCGTGCTGGAAGAGATGGCCCGCCAGCTGACCAACAAGCTGATGCACGCCCCCTGCGATCGCATGAAGCAGGCCGGATACAACGGCGAGCACCAGTTGCTCGATGCGGCACGCGAGCTGTTCAACCTCAAATCCACAGACAACTAACCCCACGTGAAAGCATCAATTCGCAGCAAGCTGGAGAATCTCTCCGAGCGGCTGGAAGAGCTTAATGCTCTGCTGGCCGATCCGGGTGTGATTGCCGATCAGAACAAATTCCGCTCCCTGTCGCAGGAGTACGCCGAGGTCAACCCCGTGGTCGGTTGTTTCCTGCAGTATCAGAGGGCACTGGAAGACATCGAGGCGGCCGAAGAGATGCTCAAGGAGGATGATGCGGAACTGCGCGAGATGGCCGAGGAGGAGCTCAAGTCGGCCAGGGCGCAGCGTGAGGCACTGGAGCTTGAACTGCAGAAACTGCTGTTGCCCAAGGACCCCAATGACGAGAAGAACATCTTCCTGGAGATCCGTGCCGGTACCGGCGGTGATGAGGCCGCCCTGTTTGCCGGTGACCTGTTCCGCATGTACAGCCGTTATGCCGAACTGCGCCGCTGGCAGGTGGAACTGATTAGCGAGAGTGTGGGTGAGCACGGCGGTTACAAGGAGGTCATTGCGCGCATCGTCGGCCAGGGCGCCTACTCGCGGCTGAAATTCGAGTCGGGGGCACACCGGGTGCAGCGGGTGCCGGAGACCGAGTCGCAGGGGCGTATCCACACCTCGGCCTGCACCGTGGCTGTATTGCCCGAGGTCGACGAGGTGGAAGGGGTGGAGATCAACAGCGCCGACCTCAAGGTCGATACCTTTCGCGCCTCCGGCGCCGGCGGCCAGCACGTCAACAAGACCGACTCGGCGATTCGCATCACCCACCTGCCGACCGGCATCGTGGTGGAGTGTCAGGATGAACGTTCTCAGCACAAAAACCGCGCCAAGGCGATGTCGGTGCTGCAGGCGAAGCTGCTTTCCGCCGAGCAGGAGAAGCAGCAGTCGGAGCAGGCCGAGACCCGCCGCCTGCTGGTCGGCAGCGGTGACCGTTCCGAGCGCATCCGCACCTACAATTTCCCCCAAGGGCGGGTGACCGACCACCGCATCAACCTCACCCTCTACAAACTGGATGAGATCATGGGCGGCCAGCTCGACCAGGTGGTCGACCCGCTGGTCAACGAGTACCAGGCGGACCAACTGGCGGCACTGGGCGGAGATTAAACGGTGAATATCGCCGAGGCGTTACAGGATGCCACGGTACGCCTGCGCCCCGTCCAGGATATTGCCCGCCTGGACGCCGAGGTGCTACTGGCCCATGTGCTGGGCCGGGACCGTACCTATCTTCATACCTGGCCCGAGAGGGAGCTCTGCGCAGAGGAGTTGGCTCGGTTCGAGGCATTGCTGCAGCGCCGACTGAAGGGGGAGCCGGTTGCCCACCTGACCGGCACCCGGGCGTTCTGGACGCTGGATCTGCAGGTCGGTCCCGCTACCCTGATACCCCGCCCGGAGACCGAACTGCTGGTGGAGGCTGCCCTCGCGCGCCTGCCCGGGAGCGGTGACTGCCGTATCCTCGACCTGGGGACCGGCAGCGGCGCCATCGCTCTGGCGCTGGCCAGCGAGTGTCCCGGCTGCAGGGTTGAGGCCGTGGAGCGCTCGGAGGCAGCTCTGGCCGTGGCCAGGGAGAATGCCGTACGGCTGGGACTGGATAACGTCACCTTTCATGCCGGCGACTGGTTCGAACCGCTTGCCGATGAGCGGTTCGACCTGATTCTCTCCAATCCCCCCTATATCCCCCGCCATGACCCCCATCTGGAGCAGGGCGATGTGCGCTTTGAGCCGCGTAACGCATTGATTTCCGGTGAGGATGGCCTGGATGATATCCGTCACCTGATTGCCATGGCGCCGGCCCATCTGCTGCCGGGCGGCTGGCTGTTGCTGGAGCACGGGTACGACCAGGGTGAGGCGGTTAGCGCGCTATTCGAGGCGCAGGGTTTTATCGAGGTGGAGGAGTTGCGGGACCTGCAGGGACACGGCCGCGTGGCGCTGGGACGCCGGGCTTGATTATTTTTGCCATCGTTCTAGGATGGGGGCATGGGGAAGGATGAAAACAGTCTGATCAAGCATCGCGAGATCAACTTCTGCACACTGCGCCCCGACAACCAGGCGCAGGACGCCGTGCTTGTGCTGACAGATATCGAAGGCATTGAGCGCCTTGTTCCCCACTCACCCCAGCTGCTGGTTGTCAGTTACGATGTCACCGCCATTACCCTGCAGGCCATCGAGGAGCTGTTGACCGAACTGGGTTTCCACCTCAGCAGCAAGCTGCTGTTTAAGCTCAAGCGTGCCCTCTACTACTACACCGAGGAGACGGAGCGGATAAACCTGGGGATCGAGGGGGGCGTCAAGGAGTGCAAGCAGCTCTTTGTGAACCGTTATGATCGCCTGCCGCACGGTTGCCGTGATGAACTCCCCGAGCACTGGCGTAATTATCGATAACCGGGAATAGGTGCGAGGAAGGAGTGGCAAGGATAGAATAGCTGCTCATTAAACTTCACCCGTTGCCTGGAATTTCTAATGAACGACGAACAGCTCCTGCGCTATAGCCGCCAGATCATGTTGCCCCAGGTCGGGATCGAGGGTCAGCAGAAACTGCTCGACTCCCGGGCACTGATCATCGGTATGGGGGGGCTGGGTTCGCCCGCTGCCATGTACCTGGCAGCTGCCGGGGTCGGGACCCTGGTGCTGGTGGATTTCGATGAGGTGGACCTATCGAACCTGCAGCGCCAGATCGTGCATACTTCCGCCGATATCGGCCGTCCCAAGGTCGAATCGGCCCGTGACACCCTGCTTTCGCTCAACCCTTCTATCGAAATTATCGCCATGGCCCACAAACTGGAGGGCGAGGCGCTGCAGCGCGAGCTGGAACTGGCCGATGTGGTGGTGGACGCCAGTGACAACTTTGCCACGCGCTTTATGCTGAACGATGCCTGTATCAAGGCGCGTGTGCCGCTTGTCTCAGGTGCCGCCATTCGCATGGAAGGACAGGTGACGGTGTTTCATAACGAGCATGAGGAAGGGCCCTGCTACCGCTGCCTTTACAGGGATGAGGGCGAGTTGGCCCAGACCTGCAGCGAGAACGGCGTGCTGGCCCCTGTCGTCGGTGTGATCGGCACGGTACAGGCAACCGAGGCACTGAAGGTGCTGCTGGGTATCGGCGATACCCTGGGCGGACGCCTGCTGCTGCTGGATGCGATGACCATGGAGTGGCGCAGCCTGAAACTGAACAAGGATATAGCCTGCCCCTCCTGTGGCGCCTCACTCGATCAACCCCAGAGACAGTAAAGAATATAATCCAGTCACATGATTCAATTACCCAGAACGATAGTTAACCAGATACTGGCCCATGCACAGCGTTTTCCGGAGCAGGAGATTTGCGGCTTGATCGGAGCCAGCGCCGGACAACCTCAGCACAGCTACCCGGTGGACAACAGTGATGCGCAGCCGCGCAGCCGCTTTACCATGGACCCCAAACAGCAGATCGATGCGATGCGCAAAATGCGTGAGAGCGGCGAGGAACTGTTTGCCATTTATCACTCCCATCCGCATGCATCGGCCATGCCTTCGGTGACCGACCTGGAGCAGGCGGCCTATCCCGAGGCCCACTATCTTATTGTATCGCTGAACACCGAGGGCGTGCTTGAGATGCGCGCCTTCCGCCTGAAGGGCGGTGAGATGGAGAGCGAGGACATCGAGGTTGTGGCATAACTGCCCGTTCGGACTGGTGGGCCGCACACCCCGGAGTTTTGAACTGCTGACTTGATTAGCGCGGCCAGATGGTTTTCCATATGCAGCGAAAACGCATAACGACTCACAACACTACACCGGCTTATAACACGAGGAGGCAAGGTGGCTGAGACAGTTGATGAATTGACGGTGGAGTACACCGAAGACGGTATTGTTACCACCAAGGAACTGGACAAGGTGATCCTCTCCAAGGGGGCATGGTCCACGATCTTGTACCGCTACCAGGACTGGGATCGCAGCAAGGAAGAGTACGGCCCGGAGAAATACACCATTCGTCGTTACCAGAAGCGTCACGGCGAGTACCAGCAGAAGTCGAAGTTTAATATCTCCAGCAAGGACCAGGCGCGCAATATCGTCAAGGCGCTGCAGAACTGGATCGGTGACGAGTAGTCACGCCCTAAACCACAAATTTTTCCCTACTTTCCGGCAGGCAAAACCCACGACTATTACACGGGTTTTGCCTGCCGTTGTTTTTGTCAGCTGGTCTATAGTTAGACGGTAGAGAGGCCAGTTTTTTCACTGAGTGAATGCAGGCAAAGACAATTTAAAGGGTGGAGTATGGGTTATCACGTAGCCGTAGCCAGAGCGGTACACCTTCTTGGAATCGACCGGCACGAACTGCAAAATCTCATTCGTAAGGGCGAGCTTCACACCTTCGAAGGTCAAATTGACATGGATGAGTTGCGCAGGCATTTCCCCATGCTGGCACTGGATGAAGACAATGAGTACGAACGTCTGCAGATGATCAGCCAGACGGTATTTGCCAGGCGAGTCAGTGACCGGGTCATGCCCAGTAAGGAGGACCTCAGTACGCAGCTGAAACGGGCGCGGATGGAGCGGGACGTGGCGAAGGCCAAGGCGAAAAAATACCGCCAGATCATTGAGGATCTGGCACAGGTGTTTTGTGACTTGCAGGAGACGGAGGATGCTGCGCAAAGGGAATTGGTAAATATGATCAATCGCCGTCTGCTCGAAGAGCTGGAAAAGACGCGCATGTTATAGGCACTGCCATATGTCTTTCTCAATCACCGTACGTCCCAGCGGACATGTGTTTCAGGCCGAGGCGCAGGAGACGCTGCTTGAGGCGGCGCTGCGTTCCGGTGTGAATCTCAATTACAGTTGCAACGGAGGACGCTGTGGTGATTGCAAGGCACGGTTGCTGCAGGGGCGACTGGGTGACAGTGTTTTTTCCGATTATAAATTCTCGCCTGAAGAGATTGCGCAGAACAGCATATTGCTATGCCGTGCCCATGCCGCCAGTGATCTGGAAATCGAGGCCAGTGAGGCGACCTCCGTCGCGGATATCCCCAGGCAAACAATCACGACCCGGCTGAGCAAAATCGAGCGTTATGCGGAGCATACCCTGGTCTTCCAGCTGCGTACGCCGCGCAGCAAGACGCTGCGTTTCCTTGCAGGCCAGCATGTGCAGTTGCGGTTGGCTGGCGGGCAGGAGAAGGATTTGGCGGTGGCCAGTTGTCCTTGTAATGGTATGGTGCTGCATTTTCACCTGCCCTGCAGGGCAGGTGACCCCTTTGCGGACTACTTTTTCAATCACATCAAGCATGGGGAAAGTGTTGCGGTGAACGGTCCGTTCGGCAGCTTTACACTGGATGAAAAGCCGGATCGTCCGATGGTGATGGTGGCCGAGGATACGCGCATTGCCTCGATCAAGAGCCTGATAGAACAGGCCATAAACATCGATACAACCCAGCCGATACACCTGTTCTGGTTGGCACGGGAGGGGCGTGGCCACTACTACGACAATTATTGCCGATCCTGGACCCAGGCGCTGGATAACTATGCCTACAGCCCACTGTACGTGAGTACGGCAGCCGGACCCGCCGAGTATGAGCAGCTTGGCGAATCGATTGCCGCACGCTACCCGGGGCTGCAGCGACAGGATATCTACCTGTCAGGATCAGCTGATATGGAGCGGGTATTCGAGCGGGTATTTATGCGGCACGGGGCGCACGGGCACAGGCTACATGTGGCCAATTTGCGTGACCGTGGGCGCAACAGCTCCAGCAACTCTGTCGCGCTGCGCTAGAGGGGGCTATCAACTCAGCATTTGCCGCAGGTTTTGCACAACATTGTTGGCATCGCGCAGTAGTTGCAGGCCGTGTTTGGGATCAAACTCGCCGAGATTCAATTTTTTGAAGGCGGGCAGCGTGTCCATGTGCGGGACACGTTGCAGCATTGGTGTGCCGATAAAACTGTGCAGCTGTGCGATGATCACCACATCGCAGTAGTCGAGTGCCTCACCGCTGTCGCGCCACCAGGACTCGGCCTCTTCGGCGACGGTAATCATGTCGTGCTCAAACTCCATCGAGCTGAGAATAATATTTCCCGCCACTCCCCTGAATTGCCCCATCAGCGTCTCGAGCTGGACGCCGTCACTGCGTGACAGCTGCGATTTGTGGCAGTTTGTCAGGATGACGATCTTTCCCAGGTCGTGCAGCAGGCCGGCCAGCAGAGCCCTTTCCGGATTGAGGCGGCCTGTTTGTTTGGCGATGACATAGCTGAGGCAACCGACCAGCAGACTGTGACTGTAGATCTCCTGCATGCTCTTTTTGAAGATGCCGGAGCTGGTGTTGAACAGTTTCTCGATAGATAGGCTGAGCGTAAGGCTCTGTGCTGTTTTCAGGCCCAGCCGGGTGATGGCGTCCTGGACCGTGGTAATGCGTACGTTGCCGCGATAGGCGGGGCTGTTGGCCACCTGTATCAATTTTGCTGACAGGGTAGGATCGGTAATAACAATTTGTGCGATCTCGCGCGCCCCCACCGATTCATCATCAATCGCACGATGTATCTTGAAGGCCACGTCCGGCAGGCTGGGGAGTTTTAACTTGCCCGAGGCATATTTTTCAAGCAGTTCCTGCAGCAGGTTGTATTCAGCCCCATCGCTGGAGAGCACGATCGCCGCTTGCCGGTTGCTGTCGCTGGCAGCCTTGTCCGTCTTTATTGCCTCATACTGTTGACGGTCAAACTGCAACAGCAGCGAAGGGGCGTTGCTGCGGGCAAACAACTCGGGGCTGTGCAGTTTGAACAGTGGAAAACTTGCGCGTGGCTTACCTCCAGTGAGGCGTTCCATCTCCCCTTTACTCGATACAATGCTGAGATCGCCGTCGATGAGAAATGTCAGGTGCTCCGCGGAAGTGTCAGCGGCGATTTGCGTACCGGCTTCCAGCCTGGTCAGTCGTGCCGCCCTGATAAAGTGGGGGTGATGTTCGTCCGACAATTCGCACAGTGGATAGAGTGACTTGATCTTCCGCAGTGCAATTTCGCTTGCCCTGTTATTCAGCATTTCACTCGTCTCCCTGTGATTAGCAACTAGACTATCAATGTTACGGATCTACCGGTTGATTATATGCTATTTGAAATTATCGGGCAGTGTGTATTAGTTTATCAGTGAGTTCTTTATAAGAAGCGGGGAAACTGGTTTAATAGTCCATGCTGTCACTGGGGGTAATGGCCGTGCACTGGGCGCACCAGCATAACAACAGGATAATAATTACAAGGGAGATTTCGCTTGATCCTTTTCCGTTGTTCATTTAATCGGGCTGCCATACTTGCTGCACTGCTGACCATGCTTCCCGGTTGTGCCTCGATGTTGGGCCAGGGCCTTGCCGGCAATCTCTCCCAGGCGATTGTCAATCAGAGTGATCCGGAGATTGTGCGCACCGGTGCACCGGCCTACCTGCTGCTGATCGATGGGATGATTGAGGGCAACCCCGAGGATGAGGAACTGCTGTTGGCGGGTGCCAGGCTGAATGTGGCCTATGCCGCGGTGTTCATTGAAGATGAGGAACGTGCCCGCCACATGGGAGAGAAGGCGCGCAACTATGCCAACCGTGCTCTCTGCCAGGCCGAGGAGGAGACCTGCGGCATGGCGCAGCGCCCCTATGAAGCCTTTGCACAGACACTCCGGGAGCTGGACGAAGACGAGCTGGATTACCTCTATACCACGGCCATGGCCTGGGCGCTGTGGATCCAGCAGCGCAGTGGCGACTGGGGGGCTGTGGCGGAACTGCCCAAGGTCGAGGCGATGCTGGAACGGGTGGTGGCCATCGATGAGGCCTACCAGGCGGGGCAGCCCCATCTGTACCTGGGTATCCTGCGCAGCCTGCTGCCGCCGGCGATGGGCGGAAAGCCGGAACGGGGCCGTTACCATTTTGAGCGTGCCATCGCGCTTTCGCAGGGCAGGAACCTGATGGCCAAGGTTGAGTATGCCAGACGTTATGCGCGCCTGATGTTTGATAGGGAACTGCATGATCGCTTGTGCAGGGAAGTGATCAAGGCCGATCCGGTTGTGCCGGGTTTGACCTTGAGCAATGTGCTGGCGCAGAAAGAGGCGCAAACTCTTCTGACTGGGTCGGCGGAGTATTTTATGGAGTAATCGATGAGACGTCTGCTTTCGCCTGTTTTTTTCCTGTTGCTTGTGATGCCATTGATGGCACAGGCCGTCACCTTCAAGATTGCCACCATTGCCCCGGACGGCACCAACTGGATGAAGCAGATCCGCCAGGGGGCGCAGGAGGTGAAAAAGCGCACCAACGGTCGGGTCAAGTTTCGTTTCTATCCCGGTGGCATCATGGGTAATGACAAGAGTGTGCTGCGCAAGATCAAGGTGGGCCAGTTGCATGGCGGTGCCTTGACCGGGGGGGGGTTGACCGAGCTGTTCCCCGATTCGCAGGTTTACAGCCTGCCGTTTAGCTTCCGTTCACTTGCCGAGGTGGACTATGTGCGCGAACGGATGGACCCGCTGATCCTCGATGGCCTGTATCAGAACGGCTATGTCAGCTTCGGCATCAGCGAGGGGGGCTTTGCCTACATGCTGACCAAGGAACCTGTCACGGGCGTTGATGATCTGAAGGGCAAAAAGGTGTGGGTGCCCGAGGGGGATCGCATCAGCCGCGCAGCCTTCGAGGTGTTTGGCATTTCACCCGTCGCACTGCCGTTGACGGACGTTCTGACCGGGTTGCAGACCGGGCTGCTCGATACGGTTGCCAACTCGACGGTGGGCGCCATCGCACTGCAGTGGCACAGCCGGGTCAAGTACCTGTCCGATACGCCATTGCTCTATCTGTACGGCACCATGGTGGTCAAACGCAAGGCCTTCGATAAACTGAGCAAGGCGGACCAGGCGGTTGTAAAAGAGGTGATGTCCGATGTCTTCACCCGCCTCAACGTACAGAACCGGGAAGAGAACGAGGCGGCGCGCGAGGCGTTGAAACAGCAGGGTATCGAGTTTGTACAATCGTCGCCGGAAAAGATTGATGAGTGGCGCAAGGGCAGCGCCGAGGCGGTGGACAGGCTGAGCCGGGAGGGGGAGTTCAGCCCGGTGATGTTAAAAACATTGAGAGACCACCAGACGGACTTCAGGAATGCTGCACCTGTTGCAAAACAGTGACTGGGTGAAACGCCTGGGCAGGGTGGTGGCCACCCTGGAAGACGGGCTGCTGGTTCTCATACTGGCCTCGATGATTGGCCTGGCCGGCACCCAGATTTTGTTGCGTAACCTGTTCGACAGCGGGATCGCCTGGATCGACCCGCTGTTGCGGGTGCTGGTGCTGTGGCTGGGCATGCTCGGTGCCATGGCCGCCACGCGCGATGACCACCATATCCGTATCGACGTGGTGTCCCGTTTTCTCAACCCGCGCCAGAAGAATGTCGCCCTGGCGGTGACCAGCCTGTTTAGCGCCATCGTATGCGGTGTCATTGCCTGGTATGGCGCCCGCTTTGTCAGCATGGAGTGGGGCGATGAGACGGTGGTGTTTGCCGCGGTGCCCGCCTGGCTGACCGAACTAATCATTCCCGTCGGTTTCGGCATGATGGCGGTGCGCAGCCTGCTGCTGTTCAGCTCCTGCCTGTTTGCCATGAGGCAGCACCGCCTATGATCCTTACCGCCCTTTTGCTTGTGGCGCTGGCGCTGATGGGGGCGCCGCTGTTTGCGGTGATTGCCGCCGGTGCCCTGCTGGGTTTCTACCGTTCAGAGGTCGACCTGTCGGTGGTGGCGATCGAATTCTACCGTCTGGCCGAGATGCCGGTGCTGCTGGCCATCCCGCTGTTCACCTTCGCCGGCTACGTGCTCAGCGAAAGCAATGCCGCGGGGCGGCTGGTCTACCTGACGCGCGCCCTGCTGGGCTGGATGCCCGGCGGACTGGCCATCGTCTCGCTCATCGCCTGTGCCCTGTTCACCGCGTTTACCGGTGCCTCCGGCGTTACCATCGTGGCACTCGGTGCATTGCTCTACCCGGCACTGCAGCAGGCGGGATACCGGGACAACTTCAACCTGGGCCTGATCACCACCTCGGGCAGCCTCGGCCTGCTGTTTGCGCCGTCCCTGCCCCTGATCCTCTACGCCATCGTCACCCAGCAGCTGGGCCTGGGTGAGCCGCTTGGTGTGGATGAGATGTTCCTGGCGGGGATCTTTCCGGGGATCCTGATGCTGGTGCTGCTCTCGGTATGGGTGTTATGGAGCAATCGTACACAGCAGCTGAGCGAATTCTCGCTTGCCGAGGCGCTGGATGCCCTGTGGCAGGCACGCTGGGAGCTGCCGTTGCCGTTTATCGTGCTGGGCGGGATCTACAGCGGCTATTTTGCCGTGTCGGAGGCCGCCGCGGTCACCGCGCTTTACGTGCTGGTGGTGGAGGTATTCATCTACCGCGAGATCAAACTGCACCAGCTGCCGATGATCATGCGTAATGCCATGGTGCTGGTGGGTGCCATTTTGTTGATTCTCGGCGTGTCGCTCGCCTCGACCAACTACCTTATCGATGCCGAGGTGCCGACGCGCCTGTTCGACACCATCCGGGCATACGTCGACAGCAAGCTGGCCTTCCTGGTGCTGCTGAATATCTTCCTGCTGGTGTTGGGAACGATGCTGGATATTTTCTCGGCGCTGGTGATCATGGTGCCGCTGCTGTTGCCGGTGGCCATTGGCTACGGTATCGATCCGGTGCACCTGGGGATCATCTTCCTGGCCAACATGCAGATCGGCTACTTCACCCCGCCGGTCGGTATGAACCTGTTTATCGCCAGCTACCGTTTCAACAAACCGGTGATGCAGCTGTATCGGGCGACCTGGCCGTTTTTCCTCATTTTGCTGTCCGCGGTGCTGATCATCACCTACTGGCCGGCCCTGTCACTCTGGCTGCCGGGGCGTTGAGCTAGCCACTATGGCGGCAGAACCGTGTCCCTGCGGATCGGGCAAGATGCTGGCCGATTGCTGTGGCCCGCTGCTCTCGGGTGATGCGGTGGCACAGAGTGCCGAACAGCTGATGCGTTCGCGCTACACGGCCTTTGTGCTGAAAGACAGCGACTACCTGCTGGCAAGCTGGCACAGCACCACCCGTCCGGCCGAACTGGACCTGTCCGGCGATACCACGCAGTGGACCGGCCTGCAGGTCATCACGACAACGCGTGGTGGTGCCGGGGAGACGGCCGGCACGGTCGAGTTTATCGCCGATTACCGCCAGGGCGGGCAGGCGGGCCGGCTTCATGAGGTGAGCCGTTTTCGGCGCGAAGCGGGCCGTTGGGTCTATGTCGACGGTGATATCCAGGCCCCCGGTGCGCAGCGGAAGGTGGCGCGCAACACACCCTGTCCCTGTGGCAGCGGGAAGAAATACAAGCGCTGTTGCGGCACATAAAAAAGGGCCCGCGAGGGGCCCTGTAATGGTGTTGAGTTTCAGCAGATGGAAGTTTAACTGCAGCCCTTTGGTCGCGGCAGGCCGGCGATCTTGTTGGCCGACTTGATCAGCCCGAAGGGG
>JBFEUI010000034.1:0-24938 GCA_041547565.1 Thiohalomonadaceae bacterium | reverse complement strand
CCCGAGATCCGGCGCGCCATGCGCGAACTGGAGGAGGTCGAGCAGGGTATTGTCGACGAAGACAAACTGACGGCACTGGTGCAGGAGGCGAAGGCGCACCACGAAAAGGTGGTTATGACCAATGGCTGTTTCGATATCCTGCATGCCGGCCATGTGACCTACCTTG
The DNA here is from genome assembly GCA_041547565.1 of Thiohalomonadaceae bacterium. Classification (GTDB taxonomy): domain Bacteria; phylum Pseudomonadota; class Gammaproteobacteria; order Thiohalomonadales; family Thiohalomonadaceae; genus JBFEUI01. The sequence continues at coordinate 24,772 of JBFEUI010000034.1, read as the reverse complement.
AACAGGCGGCGCGCCTCGGTGACCGGCTGATTGTGGCGGTCAATGACGATGCCTCGGTCAAGCGCCTCAAGGGCGAAGAGCGGCCGGTGAATACGCTGGAGCGGCGTATGCGCGTGCTCTCCGCACTCGACTGTGTCGACTGGGTGGTGCCCTTTTTTGAAGATACGCCGACACGGCTCATCTGCCGGGTCCAGCCCGACGTGCTGGTCAAGGGCGGCGACAACGAGCCGGACAAGATCCCCGGCGGAGACTGTGTGCGCGAAGCCGGTGGCGAGGTCAAGGTGATGACCTATGTCGATAACGTGTCGACCACCGGACTGATTGCCGCGATCAGGGACTCCGAGCAGAAGGGGTAAAGGCTGATTAATTTTTCCATGGCAGGGGTTTCCACGCGATGACGCAAGCACAGAAGCTGTCGCTGGATGTTGCCATCATCGGTGGCGGTGTTGCCGGTCTGTGGTTGCTCAACCGCCTGCGCAATGCCGGCTACCGTGTCGCCCTGTTGGAGAGCCGGGCACTGGGCAGTGGCCAGACCCGTTATGCCCAGGGCATCATCCACGGCGGCACCAAGTATGCGCTGACCGGCAAGCTTACCGGCTCTTCCGAGGCGATCATCGAGATGCCCCACCGCTGGCGTGCCTGCCTGGAGGGCAGCGGCGAGTTGGACCTCACGGCGGTCAAACTGATGTCGGATCACCAGTACATGTGGTCCACCGCCAGCCTTACCTCACGCATGGCCGGTTTTTTCGCCAGCAAGCTGATGCGCTCCCGTACCCGGGCGCTGGAAGGGGATGAACGCCCGGCGCTGTTCCGCGATCCCCGCTTCAGGGGGCAGGTCTACCGCCTCGATGAGCCGGTACTCGATACCGCTTCGCTTGTTGAGGCAATGGCGGCACCGCAACGCGACGTGATCTTTCAGGCCGATGAAATGAAACTCGATCCCGAACAACCTGGCAGTGTCCTGCTGAGCGGCGCACGTCGCATCGAGGCACAGCGCCTGGTGCTCTGCGCCGGTGCCGGCAACGAGGCCCTGCTGCAGCAGCTGGGGCGTGAACGGCCGCAGATGCAGCGCCGGCCGCTGCATATGGTGATGCTAAGGGGCAAGGCCTTGCCCGCCGGCGTGTATGCACACTGCCTCGGTGCCAATGCGTTGCCAAGGATCACCATTACCAGCCATCGTGATGCGACGGGTAACACGCTCTGGTATATCGGGGGACAGCCGGCAGAGCAGGGTGTACAGCGCGGCAGGGAAGAGCAGATCGCCGCAACCCGTGAAGAGCTTGCAAGCCTCTTTCCATGGATCGATTTTTCCGCCTGCGAGTGGAGCACCCTGAGTATTGATCGTGCCGAGGTTCGTATGGCTGATGGCTCGCGTCCCGACAATGTTTTTGTCGAGGAGCAGAATAAGGTGATTACCGTGTGGCCGACCAAGCTGGCGCTGGCACCGCGCGTGGCCGATGAGGTGGAAAAGTTGCTTCTGGATGTGACGGCACGTGGTGACGGCGAGAGTGTCGACTGGCCGCATCCCGATGTTGCGCCGCTGCCGTGGCAGGAGGAGGAGAGGTGGCATTGAATAAGCTGTGGCGAGAGCTCGGTTCAACCGGTATTCAGGTGAGTCCGCTGGGGCTGGGCACGGTCAAGATTGGTCGTGACCAGCAGGTGAAGTACCCCTCCGGATTCAGCATCCCCGATGACAAGGCCGTGCGTGAACTGTTCGAACTGGCCTGGGAGCTGGGCATCAATACCCTCGATACCGCCCCGGCCTATGGCAACAGCGAGGAGCGTCTGGGCCAGCTGCTGCCGCATAAAAATGACTGGGTGATCGTCGGCAAGGTGGGCGAGATCTTCGAGAACGGTGCATCGTCCTTCGACTTCTCCGCCGACTATACCCGCATGAGCGTGGAGCGCTCGCTCCGGCGCCTGGGACGTGACTGCATCGATATGGTGCTGGTGCACTCGCACGGTGACGACATGGCGATTATTCAGAACGAGGCGGTGTGCGATACCCTGCAGGCGCTGAAGCAGGAGGGGAAGATCAGGGCAGTGGGCATGTCCACCAAGACCGTCGAGGGCGGTCTCTGGTGCGTGGAGAACATGGATGTGGTGATGGCAACCTACAATCCCGCCTACACGGATGAGTTGCCGGTACTGGAGGCGGCCGCGCGGCTGAACAAAGGCGTGCTGATAAAAAAGGGTCTGCAGAGCGGCCATGCTGATGCTGCGGCGGGCGGTGGCGGTGTCGAGGCGGCGCTGCGCTTTGTCTTTGCCCAGGCGGCCGTGGACAGCGTGATTATCGGCACCATCAACCCTGCGCACCTGCGCCAGAACGTGGCCATTGCCGAGACGGTGCTGGGCGGTTGAGATGAGCGATTCGCGCCGTTACCTGGTTGTCGGCCCCGCCTGGGTCGGTGATATGGTGATGGCACAGGCACTGTTTAAGTTTCTCAGGCAAAGGGAGCCGGACGCCGTTATCGACGTGTTGGCGCCGGCCTGGTCGGCACCGCTCATCGCACGCATGCCCGAGGTGCGGCGTTCTGTCACCGTGCCGTTGGGACATGGTCAGCTCGGCCTGGCGACGCGTTATCGAATCGGCCGTGAGCTGGCAGGAGAGGGTTACGACCGTGCGATCGCACTGCCGCGTTCGTTAAAGGCAGCGTTAATACCGTTTTTCGCCCAGATAAAACAGCGTACCGGCTACCGCGGTGAAATGCGTTACGGCTTGCTCAATGACATCCGCCCACTGGACAAGCAGTTGCTCAAAATGGTGGTGCAGCGCTACGTGGCACTGGGTCTTGATGCGGATGAACCGCTACCACCCAAGCCTGTTCCCCGGCCTTCGCTTGGCATCGATAAACAGAATCAGCAGCGCCTGCTGGGCAGCCTGGCGCTGTCCCTGGACACACCTGTTGTCGGGTTTATGCCCGGGGCCGAATACGGCCCGGCCAAACAGTGGCCGATCGAATACTATGGCCGTCTGGCCATGCAGTTGGAACAGGCCGGCTATCAGGTATGGCAGTTCGGCTCACAAAAGGATGTCTCGGTTGCCGAACAGATCGATGAGGCCAGCGGTGGCAAGACCACCGTGCTTTGCGGCAAGACCAGGCTGGAGGATGCGATCGATCTGATCGCGCTCACGCAAGCGGTGGTCAGCAACGATTCGGGCCTGATGCATGTAGCCGCTGCGCTGGATGTGCCGCTGGTCGCCCTTTATGGATCTTCCACGCCCGACTATACGCCGCCGTTGAACGACAATGCCAGTGTGCTGTATCTGGGGCTGGCGTGCAGCCCCTGTTTCAAACGCCGCTGCCCCTATGGCCATACGGACTGTTTGACCGGCATTGATGTCGAACAGGTTTATAATGCCCTGATGCAGATAACCGGAAAGAACAGCGAATGAAGGTCAGCGCAACAATTATCGCCTGCAATGAAGCGGCAAATATTGTCGACTGTATCGCCTCGGCGTACCGCGTGTGCGATGAGGTGCTGGTGGTGGTCGATGCCAAGACCACCGATGACACGGCGTCCCTGGCAGAGCAGGCCGGGGCGCGCGTGTTCCATCAGGAGTATCTGGGGGACGGACCGCAAAAGGCCTTTGCCGTGCCACAAGCCAGTCACGACTGGATCCTGAGTCTGGATGCGGATGAGCGCCTGGATGACGATGCGGTAAATGCCATTGGCGCACTGGATCTTGAGCGTAACGACATTGATGGCTATAGCCTGCGCCGCCGCAACTTTGTCGGCAATCACTGGATCCGTGCCGCCGGTTTTTATCCGGATACGGTCGTGCGACTCTACCACAGGGGGCGTGCGGGCTACCTGCCGAAGAAGGCCCACTCCAGTGTTGCTGCCAAACGGGTTGATGCGTTGCGGGCCCATCTTATCCACTTCACCTACCGTGACTATGCGCACTGGATGGAACGCATCAACCAGCTCAGTTCGCGAGATGCCTGGGCCATGTATGAGCGCGGTCGGCGTGCTTCGAAAACGGCACCCGCAGCCCATGCACTGGCGGCGCTGATCCGCAAGCTGGTTCTCAAGGGCGGTCTGTTTCAGGGGGTGGACGGGATGACCGTGGCGGCCACCACCGCCTTTCACGTCTATATGAAATACCTCAAGCTCAACGAATTGCACGAACAGAAGCAGCCGGAGCGCTAGCCATGAAGATCCTGGAACTGTGCCTGTCGCCCGACCTGGGTGGCCTGGAACTCTACATGCTGCGCTGCTGCCGCAGCCTGTCCAGGGACCATTCTGTGCTGGCCGTGGTTAGTGAAGGCAGTCGTCTGCATGAGTACCTGAAAAAGGAGGGGCTGCCGCTGGCACTGCTGCAGCGCAAAAACAAGGCGTTGCCGCTGCTCGCGGCACGTGCGCTTGCCCGCCTTATCGATGACCATGAGATCGACGTGGTGCACATGCACTGGGGCAAGGACATGGCACTGGCGGCCTTCGCCAAGGCGCTGTCAAAGCACAAGCCGAAACTGGTCTCTACCCGGCAGATGCAGATCACCCGCCCCAAGCGTGATTTTTACCACGATTTTCTCTACGGTCAGATCGATATGAATATCACCATTACCCGCACCCTGGCGGAGGATATGCGTCGCTTTCTCAATCCTGCCTACGGCGACCGGGTGGTACCGCTCTACTACGGTGTCGCGGCCCCGCAGGAGGTGCTTGATGATGCCTCACGCATGGCGTTTCGCCGTGAGCTGGGCATCGCCGATGAGACCTTCGTTATCGGCCTGTTCGGCCGCATCAAGCACTACAAGGGACAGCACCTGCTGGTCGAGGCGATGCAGCGGGCCATCGCCGAGGGGGCGGATGTAACGGCGCTCATCGTCGGGCACGCCATGGAAGCGGATTACCTGGCCGGGCTGAAAAGGCAGGTCAGGGAGTCGGGCATGGAACAGCGTATCTTGTTCCGTGACTTTGTCGAGCAGCCGCAGCGCTGGATGCAGGCTTGCGATGCGGTGGCGCTGACCACTGTCGAGGAGACCTTCGGTCTGGTGCTGGTCGAGGCGATGCGCGCCGGGGTGGCCGTGATCGGTTCTGACCGGGGCGGGGTACCCGAGATCATCGAGCACGGCAAGAGTGGGCTGCTGTTTCGCTCGGAGGATGCCGACGATCTGTATTGTCAGTTAAAACGCCTGTGGACGGATCGGCGGTTCACCGCCGGGTTGGCACTCGCAGGCAAGCGGCGGGCGGATGAACTGTTCAATGAGGACAGTCACTTTCCGGCGCTTCAGCAACTGCTGCAGCAAATTGCTACTGGAGAAAGCGGCGGCTGATTCGCTCTGCTGCCTGCACCACGTCAATACTGCCGACATCCTTCTCCGCGGCACTGTTCGGCGGGATGAGGGCCAACTGTTTTTCCGGGGCATTGAGGCTCTGCCAGCGCAGCGGCGAGCCGGAGCGGTGGCGCGGATAGAAGGTAGCGGTGTTGCGGTTCAGCGCGCCGGCGATGTGCAGTGGTCCGGTCGAACCGCTGATAAACAGATCGGTAAAGGCGAGGTGCTCGGCCAGTTCCCTCAATCCGCCCTCCGGTTGCAGTATCGCAACTGGTAGCGATACGAGCTGCTGCTGTAATCGTTGTGCGTGTTGCTCCTCGCCGGGACCGGCGGAGATCACAAAGGCCAGTGGTCCGGTCGAGGTGAGTCTGCGGGCAAGTTCGGCATACTGGTCTGTGCCCAGGTTATTGGCCGAGCCGCCGCTGCCGGGATGGATGAAGACCAGCTTCGCTCCCTCTGGAAATCCGTGTTCGGCACAGAAGGCGGTGCGCAGCGCATTGGTTGCCGGCGCATCGAATGCCAGCAGGGGCCGTTGCACTGTATCGGGCAGGTAGTCGCCCTGCTCATCCGGCCGTGTTGTCTGTACCTGTTCGGTGCAGGAGAAATCTTTTAGCAGCCTGTAGGCCAGATCGAGGTTGTACGCATACTCCGGTTTTTCCGAGCGGGAACGGTGCTGGGTGAGGCGGTGGTTGTAGCAAAACTGTGCCAGCTTGGTCGCGGGGGCCAGCCGATAAGGGATGCCTGCCAGACAGCTGGCAAGTGCGACACGGCCCGTGGAGAACAGGGTCACGACTGCGTCGAACCGTTGTTGCCGTAATCGCCGTAGCAGGGGCAGCAACTTTCTGCTCCCGTCTTCCTCGGCAGGGTCGATGAGGCAGTGATCGATCCACGGGCAGAGCCGCGCCATGGGGGCGGTGTATTCAGGTACCAGCGCGCTGATCTGGCTCGTGGGCAGATGGTGTTTTAACAGGGCGAAAGCGGGCCAGGCGAGCATGAAATCGCCGAGCTTGTCATTGCGCACCACAAGAATGTGCGCGGCTGAGGCGTTAGTGGCGATCGGTTACCTCCGGCAAAGTGTGGTAAAGTTCGTGCTCATGATATGAAGTAGAAAAGTATACTACAACTGCAGAACAGAACGCCTTATAGCACCGCGCTGAAAGCAACGCCTGTCATTGCTGTTAATCAGCCGTATACGTCCATTTTGCGTATTTGACTTGTTGCTGTTGACGCGAAAAGCAATCGTACTGGATTACGTTGAAACAATACCTGGAGATGTTCCGTGATGGCCGGCCGTGTCAGGAGAACAATACAGCAGATCGGGGGATGGCTGTGAACGACAAGCAGAAAAGGCTTCGCTTTGTGATTGCCTGCGAGGTGATCGACAATGTCCGGCTGATGAAGCCCCACGGTATGTTGCCCTACACCATGTACAAGCATTACGGCTATGAGTCGGAGGTCTTGACCTACAGACACGGTGATTATCCCTACCTGGAAAATGAACTGAAGGGGCTGAAAATACGCTTTCTTCGCAGCCTGTTTTACAAAAAGGCAAAGTGGCCGTTCTTTCTCTATCTGGCACGTAACGCACGTAATATCGACGTGCTGATGGTCTACAACGTCAAAAAGCGTCCTATCTACAACGGCCTGATATACAAACTGTTCAATCCCCGGGGCTTTCTCTATGCCAAGGCAGACACCTCGCGCTCCCGATTCGGCTTTTACGTGGATAATGCCTTCTTTCTCTACCGCTACTACATGCGTTTTCTTGGCAGGCTGTTTCTCAGCCGCTGCAATGCCGTCTCCGTCGAGTCCAGTGATGTCTTTAACAACGTGACGCAGGTGCCCAGGGATAAACTGCTGCTCATGCCATGCGGCTTTGACCCGGATATTGTGGATGCCCTCGGTGTTCGCACGCGCTCTTTCGATGAGAAAGAGAATATTGTGCTGCATGTGGCGCGCATGGGGGCCGCGGCGAAAAATTCCGAGCACCTGCTGCGCAGCATCGCAAGGATGGAGGTGCCCGAGGGCTGGCGTTTTGTCTTTGCCGGGGGGCAGACACCGGAATTTAAAAAGCTCAAGGAGGAACTGCTCGCGGCACATCCTCAGTTGGCCGATGTGGTTGCGTTCTATGATCACCTCAGTGACAAGGCGCAGCTCTACGACCTGTACAGCCGCGCCAAGATATTCTGCCTGCCCTCGAAAACGGAAACCTTCGGCAATGTCCTGGTCGAGGCGCAGCATTTCGGCAATGCGATTGCCGGCAGCGAGCATCTGCCCTCAGTACGCGACCTGATTGATGGCGGTAGGGCCGGTATCACCTTCTCCCTCGAACGCGAGGATGATATGGCGGAACGCCTTGCTGCATTGATGCGTGACCAGGAACGGCTCAGGACAATGAGCCAGGCTGCGATTGAATATGCTGAGAAACACCTGGTCTGGCGTGACATAGCCGCGGGCCTGGATAGAAAGATACGGGAACATTACGAGCAACAGTGAAGGATGAAGGCATTGCGTAAAACCAAAGAAGCGTTTGTGAAAACAGGCATCGTCCTGGGGCACCTGTTTAAAAACCCGAAGCTGGTGCGTCGGCTGATATCCTATCTGTACAAGGGATACTTCCTTGAAATGGGCTGGCTTCGTTCGTTTCTCGAGAAACGGCCGGTCGATAGGGAAGGAAATCCGGTGCCCTGGTTGACGTACTCCATGAATGAATTTCTTGAAGAGCGGCTAAGCGGGGACATGAGTGTGTTTGAGTATGGCGGCGGCCACTCGACAATCTATCTTGCCGAGCGCGTGAAAACCATTACTACCGTGGAGCATAACAAGGGGTGGTATGAGCATCTGAAATCGAAAGTGCCGGAGAACTGCAAACTTGTTTTTCGTGAGCTTGAGTACGGGGGTGACTACTCGCGCACTGCGGTGGATATGGGGCAGCCTTTTGATGTGATTTTCGTGGATGGACGCGACAGGGTAAATTGCGCGGTACAGGCTGCACAGGCACTGGGTGATGGCGGGGTGATCATCTTTGATGATTTTGAACGTGAACGCTACCAGGAGGCCGCGAAATTACTACAAGAGAAGGGATTTAAACAACTGAATTTCTGGGGCTTCAAACCGGGATTTTTTGACCGTTCAAACACGGCGCTGTTTTATCGTGACAACAATGTATTCGGTCTTTAGTTGATACCTGATACGTCAATGGCCGCTACGGAAAGAAAAAGAATTATGCTCATCGCACGCAGCCTGCAGATGGGCGGCATCGAGCGCAATACCGTCAACCTGGCCAACGCCTTGAATGCCATGGGACATGAGGTGCATATTCTGGTGCTCAAGCGGCGGATTGCCCTGACACCCGATCCAGGTGTCAAGCTGCATGTGTTTGACGTCGACAAGGTGAACCGGTATACCGTGATCGGTTTGCTCTACGATCTCATTACCCGGACATTTCTCGCGCCATTTATCAAACACTCCGGCTTCCTGTGGCGCGGTGTGTATGGTGGATGGTATCTGCGGCTGTTTGTGCGCAGCAAGGAGCGTGTCTACGGTCGATTCGATAAAATTATTGCGCGCGGTCAGGGCGCGTTTGAACTGTTCTGGAGTTACCGTGATCCGCGTTTCTACCAGGTCGTGGTCAGTCCGCTGTGGCCCATGAGAGGCGGATTTTGGGAGCGGCTCTTTTCACGTGCCCTCTATAGTGGCAAGAACCTGGTGGCCAACTCGACAGGTGTACGCGCCTCACTCGAAGAGCGCCTGAATGCCTACCACATTACACCCAGAAGTGTGAGCCTGATCTACAATCCCCTGCCGGTGGATGAGATTCGCGCCAGATCAGAGGAGCGCCCAGATGAGTTGCCGGATGAGCCCTATATTGTCCATGTCAGTCGCCTGACCTTCCAGAAGAATCAATCGTTACTGCTGCGCGCCTATCAGGCATCTGGAGTAAGTGAGAGACTGGTGTTGGTCGGAGCCGGGCGCGATGAGGGCAAACTGCGGCAGCTGGCCGTGGAACTGGGCATCAGTGAGCGGATCGACTTTGTCGGACAGAAGGACAACCCCTATCCCTGGATGCGTGGTGCGCGCCTGTTTGTCCTGAGTTCACGCTTCGAGGGATTCGGTCTGGTGCTTATCGAGTCGTTGATCTGCGGTACGCCGGTGGTTGCAACGGACTGTCCGGGCGGTGTGCATGACCTGCTCATTGGCGATCAGCAGCGCCTGATTGCGGAAAACTCGGTCGAGGGCCTGGCTGCAAAGATACGTGAAGGGCTGGAAAAGCCACCGTTGATCAGCGAAGAACTCTACCGGCGCTTCGATGCAAGGCGTATCGCCGGACAGTTTCTCGAACTTGAATAGAAAAAAACGCTAGGCCGGAAATTTCACTCCGAGGCGCCGCCGCTGCCACTGTTTGAACAGCTTTTCCAGCATCAACCATTTTTTTGTTATGTTTGTCGGGTTGCGATCAGGGTAGCGGTAGCCTTGCCATGGTGTCTTGCGCAGGTAGTGCCAGTAGATCCCCTTGAGCGGATGGAAGGTCATGTAGTGCCAGGGTTTGTTGCGCGCCAGAAAGTGCACGATGTACGGTGCGCTTGCCGCCTCGAAAAACTCCTGTCGACGCTGCGTTCCCGCTGCCTGTTTGCCCAGCATGCTGTATGTGGCCGGTTGCTGATTCCACTTCAGCGGTAGGCGCAGCCAGTCTTCGTGCAATACGGCATTTAACCCGTCCTGGTCCGGGAAGTGCAGCATGTCGCTGTTCTCCTGCATGTAGGCCATGACCTTGTCGCCGATGTGCTGCTCACGCCATTTATCCAGGTCCATCACCAGCACACCTGAATTAAAGTAGTGTCCGGGCTCGATGCCAAGGCGCGCGGTAGCACGGCTGCCCAGGTTCTCTACCGCACCGATGGGGTGATTGCGGAGATCCACCTCCATCAGGTATTGGAGATCGGACAGCACCACGATATCGCAATCGAGATAGATGGCACGTGTGATCTCCTGTGGCAGGAGATCGGCGATGGAGATGCGCAACAGCGCCGCGTGCCCGTAGCGTTTCAGCGGGATGTTGCCCACATCACCGAGTGTGGGTGATATGACCTCAAGATGTACCCCGGGCTCGTTGAACATCGCCGCCAGCCGCCGGCGGCTGTGATCGGTGATCCCGGCATCCAGTACATAAAGATACAGCTGCTGATTTACGCCGCGATTGGCGACGACAGAATAGAGCGTGACGGCCAGGTGCTGGATATAGTTATCGTCACTGGCAACGACAACGTTGACACGATTGGGCATTGTTCCGGTTGAACCCTGCTGTTAGCTGTCGCGCAGGAGCTGCTCGAAATAGGGGATGGTCTTCTCCAGGCCCTGTTCGAGTTTTATGGCGGGGTCCCAGCCCAGCTCGGTTTTGGCAAGGGTGATCTCCGGTTGACGCTGTTTGGGATCATCGTGCGGCAGCGGTTTGAAACCCAGTTTGGAGCCCGAACCGGTCATATCGATAACCTTCTCGGCCAGCTCCTTGATAGTAAATTCGCCCGGGTTGCCGAGATTGACCGGCCCGGTGAAGCCGTCGGCAGAGCCCATCAGCCGGACAAAACCGTCCACCATGTCGTCGACATAGCAGAACGAACGGGTCTGGCTGCCATCGCCGTAGATGGTAATGTCTTCGCCCTGCAGCGCCTGCATGATGAAGTTGGAGACCACGCGGCCGTCGTTGGGATGCATGCGCGGGCCGTAGGTGTTGAATATGCGCGCCACCTTGATGTTCAGCTTGTGCTGGCGCTGGTAGTCGAAGAACAGCGTTTCGGCGCAGCGTTTGCCTTCATCGTAGCAGGAACGTACACCGATGGGGTTGACGCGGCCCCAGTAGTCCTCGGTCTGCGGATGGACCTCGGGGTCGCCGTAGACCTCGCTGGTCGAGGCCTGCATGATCCTTGCACCGGTGCGCTTGGCCAGGCCGAGCATGTTGATGGCGCCGTGGACACTGGTCTTGGTGGTCTGCACCGGATCGTGCTGGTAGTGGATGGGCGAGGCGGGGCAGGCCAGGTTGTAGATCTCATCCACCTCCACATAGAGCGGGAAGGTCACATCATGGCGCAGCAGCTCAAAGTGCGGATTGTCCACCAGGTGGATGATGTTGTTCTTGGTGCCGGTGAAGAAATTATCCAGACACAGAATGTCGTGGCCTTCATTGAGCAGGCGTTCGCACAGATGCGAACCGAGGAAGCCCGCGCCGCCGGTAACCAGAATACGTTTTCTCAGGTGCATGATTATCCCTTTTGAGCGCCGCGGCCGATGCCGGTGTAGTGGAAGCCGAGTTCTTCCATCTGTCTCGGTTCATACTGGTTGCGACCATCGAAAATGACCGGTGTCGCCAGCCGGGATTTCATCTCGGCAAAATCAGGGTTGCGGAACGGTTTCCACTCGGTGATCAGCAGCAGGGCCTGTGCGCCGTCCAGGGCCTCATACTGGTGTTCGGAAAACTGAATCAGTCCCTGTTCCAGCCACTCGGGCTGCAGTTCTGCCGTGGCGGTTTCGGTGGCGACCGGGTCGTAGGCCCGGATGTGGGCGCCGGCCTCGATCAGCTGGCGAATCAGCACCAGTGAGGGGGCCGCGCGCATGTCATCGGTGCCGGGTTTGAAGGCCAGTCCCCACAGTGCAAAGGTCTTGCCGGACAGATTGCCGTCGTAATAGGCGCTGACCTTCTCGAACAGGCGCTGTTTTTGCTGGTTGTTGCGTTCTTCCACGGCATCCAGAACCAGCGGGTCCAGGCCGACCTGCTGCGCCATGCGCTGCAGCGCCTGTACATCCTTGGGGAAGCAGGAGCCGCCGTAGCCGGCGCCGGGGTAGATGAAGTGGTAGCCGATGCGCTCGTCGGAACCGATGCCGATGCGCACATTCTCCACGTCGACATCCAGTTTCTCGCACAGGCCGGCGATTTCATTCATAAAGGAGATCTTGGTCGCCAGCAGGGAGTTGGCCGCGTACTTGGTCATCTCCGCATCGCGCACGCCCATCAGCAGAATACGATCGTGGTTGCGCGTGAAGGGGGCGTACAGGTCGTGCATAATTTGGCCGGCCTTCTCGTCGGTGACGCCGATGACCACGCGGTCGGGGTGCATGAAATCGTCGATGGCCGCCCCCTCCTTGAGAAATTCCGGGTTGCTGACCACGTCGAACTTGATGTCGCTGCCGCGTTTGTCCAGTTCGGCCTGCACCGTGGCACGGACCTTGTCGGCGGTGCCCACCGGTACGGTCGATTTGTCGACGATGATGTTGTACTCCTGCTGGATGGTCTGGCCCAGTTCGCGCGCCACAGCCAGTACGTACTGCAGGTCGGCCGAGCCGTCCTCGCCGGGTGGTGTGCCCACGGCGATGAAGTGGATATCGGCAGCGGCGGCGGCCTCGGCCAGTTCGGTGGTGAAGTGCAGGCGCTGTTCGCGGTAATTCTCCAGCACCATCTCCTCCAGCCCCGGCTCGTAGATGGGCAGTCGGCCCTGCTTGAGGCCCTCGATCTTCCCCTCGTCGATGTCGACGCAGGTGACGGTGTTGCCCATCTCGGCAAAACAGGTGCCTGTCACCAGCCCTACATAGCCGGTACCGATAACCGATATCTTCATGTTTCCATCCAGATAATTGTTTGAGTGGGGATTTTACCTAATCAATAGGTGCTTATACAGCCTATGTCGCATTAATTACGGTATTGTGACGTCCGGCCTGTCGAGGATGGCCCGGAATTCCCCGGTCCGGCCGGAAAACAGCAGTTCCTGCGACAGCCGGGTGAATGCCAGGGCGTTGTCGACCAGTTTGAGTTGATCGGCATTGCAATGTGGTGCCGCTCTGCCGTGCTCGTCAAGGCAGGCTGCCTGCTGCGGTTTTTTCACCGGGAATTCCACCGCCACATTATCCTGCGCCCAGCCCATACGCCCCTCGTGGTAGTAGTCGGCAAAGCGCGTGCTGTTGCTGTCGAGTAGTGACTGGCCGGTAAAACCGGGCAGCGTTTCCAGACCGAGTATCGCCTGCAGGGTCGGTGCAATGTCGCGCTGGCTGGCAGTCACATCCAACCACTGCGGTGTCACGATGCCGGGGCCGTAGATCAAAAACGGGATGCTGTAGCGGTTCTGCATCGGCCCGTAGGACATGCCGCAGTGGTCGGCCATGATCACCACCAGGGTGTTGTTCAGGCGCCCCTCCTGCTCCAGCGTTTCGATGAAGCCCTGCAGGGCCTGGTCGGCGAAGTGCAGTGCGCTGGCGTACTTGTCGGTCTTCTCCTCACCGGCAAAGGCGGGACTGATGCCCGGGGGCAGATGGCGGTCATGGGTCGAGTTGGTGTTGATGCCGACAAGGTAGGGGCCCTCCTGGCGGCGAATATAGTCAAGCGCAAAACCGTACAGGTCGGGATCGTGCAGCCCCCAGCTATTTTCCTCATAGCGGCGCTGGCTGACATCCGCCTTGCCGAAGCTGTCCCTGAAGCCCAGTTGCCGGGCAAAGGCGCCGGTGCCGCTGGTGTTCTTGTTGCTGCCCTGAAAAAAGGCGCTGTGGTAACCCTGCTCTTGTAGCTGGTGCGGTAGGCAGCGGTAGGGGTAGGCCTGCAGCTGGCTCTGGGCGATGGTCTGGCCCAGCGGGTTTTGTGCCGAACAGAGGGTGGTGAACAGCCCCTCGGTGGTGCGGTGACCGCCCGCCAGCATGCGTGTGGTGGTGAGACTCTTGCCGCGCAGCCGGTCAAAATAGGGGGTGGTGACCTTCTCATAGCCGTAGGAGCCCATGTAGGCGGCGGACCAGCTTTCCAGGAACAGCATGATGATGTTGTAGCGCTGGGGAGAGTCCACTTGCGCCGCAGCGGGTCGGGGGTAGAGCTTGCGTACCTGTGCCAGGTCCTCACTGCTTGGTGGTGTTGTGATGATGCGCGCAACCGCATAGGGTGTGACCGAGGAGAAGACGGCGTTGTAGACACCGTTAAGCGCGATAGCCGCTTGCTGGGACTGGCCGATCTCCTGGGCATGCAGCGGTTCCAGCGGCACCGACTGGATGCCGCCGCGAATCATCAGGAGCGCGGCGACGGTCACCGCGACAAGCTGTAGCTCGGTGGCAAGGCCGCGTCTTGTTACAAGGTCAGCATCGGGTGATGGTGCGAGCAGGTAGCGTACCAGATAGACGGCGGGAACCAGCATGAGCAGCTGGAACATGACGGTGGCGGTGTAGGAGCCGATGGCCGCCAGCGCCAGTTCCCCCCCCGAATTGAACGATTCCTTCAGTTCATAGCCCAGGTGCCGTCCCGCCTCCTCGTAATAGAGCATATCGGCACCGTGCAGTACCACCAGCGTGACGGCCGCGAGGGTGGTGAAAAGGCGCAGCACGCTGAGAAAATTGAGCCGCAGCAGGCGGCAGCCCAGGTAGGCGGCGAGGTAGGCCAGCAGTGCGAAAATCGCGCTAATGGCCAGGTCGAAACGCAGGCCCCAGGCCAGGGCATAGACAATCTGTTCCGTGTCGAGGCCGGCCAGCGACTCTGTGTGATAGAGGGCGAACAGGCCCTTCTCGACGACATTGATAAGCAGCAGTGCCAGCAGGGCGGCGATGAAGTGACGCAGTTGGGTGAACATTAATTATCGGAACGGGTCAGTGGTTGTGCGAGCAGGCGATCCAAAGCCTGTGTGACATCCTGTACCGTGATACGTTCCATCGTACCCGGCTCTTTGACACGAATGCCCCAGGGCAGCTGCTCAGGCAGTTTAGCATAGCGGGCCTGCACCGCCTCGTCATAGCGGTTGATCACATATTCGCCGCTGAGGTAGGGACGTGCACGGTCGGGATTGGTGCAGGCATACAGCCCGATGACCGGTGTGCCGACGGCGCTGGCCAGGTGGGCCGGACCGCTGTCCGGGGCAATCACGACGCGGGCCTGCTGCAGCACCGCGAGCAGTTGCTTGAGGTCGGTCTGGCCGATGAGGTTTGTGGGTGCGTGGTGCATACGGCCGGTGATCGCCTCGCCATACTCCCGCTCGATGCGGCTGGGGCCGCCCGTCAATACCACCTGCACGCCGTGATGCGTGACGGCGTGATCGGCGACGCGGGCATAGCCGTCAACCGTCCAGTTGCGGTATGCCATAGAGGAGCAGGGGCTGATGACAAGAACGGGTTTGTCGTGATTGAGATGTGTCTGCGCGTAGGCCCGGGCGTGATCGGGGATCGGGATGTCCCAGCGCAGCACCCTTTCGTCGATGCCCAGGGCTTCGGTGAAACCGAAGAAACTGTCGATGACGTGTTGCCGGGGCCGGTAGGCAATACGGTGATTGGTAAACAACCACTGCATGTCCTTGGCACGCTTGCGATCGAATCCAAGCTTGATAGGCGCCCTGACCAGGGTGCTGATCAGGCTGGCGCGCAGCGACATTTGCATGTGCAGCAGCACGTCAAACCGGCGGCCCGTGAGTGCCTGTTTTATTTCACGCAGCGAGTGCCATCGCCTTGCCTTGTCAAAGATGATAAATTCGATGCCCGGAATGTCACCAACCAGGGAGTACTCCAGCTTGCCGATAATCCAGGTCAGCCGTGTTTCCGGCCATCTGGCCTGCAGCGTGCGAACCACCGGTAGCGTGTGGCTGATATCACCCACCGCGGAGAGGCGCAGCAGACAGATGCGTTCCGGCGGTGTGGTGAGCGGCAGGGTCATGATATGAAATCCAGCTATGTCAAAAACGGTAAAAGCCACATCCTATATGATGCGGGGCGCATCAGCCAGATTGATGAACGCTATTTCTCCTCAGACTGGTGGCGCGGGCAGGATGCGCTGATAGGCACGGCACGCGGTCGCGGTACCACCGCCTTTGTGCGCAACGGCGTGGGTGAAATGGTGCTGCGCCACTATCGCCGCGGCGGCCTGATGGCCCACATCTCCTACGACTGCTATCTGTGGACCGGACTGGAAAATACGCGTGCCTGGCGTGAATGGAAATTGCTGGTGCATCTTCACGAGCTGAATCTGCCGGTGCCGGAGCCCGTTGCCGTGAGGGTGATGGAGGGTCGGATGTGTTACCGCGCGGATATTCTCATGACGCGCATACACGGCGATTCGCTGGCACAGCGCATGCTGCGGGAAAAGCAGAGTCCCGAGACCTGGCGTGCGGTGGGGGCGTGCATACGGCGTTTTCATGATGCCGGCGTCTATCATGCCGACCTCAATGCACACAATATCCTGCTCGATGAAAAGGGTGCGGTCTATTTGATCGACTTTGACCGTGGCCGGTTGCGCGAGGCTGGCGGCTGGCAGCAGGCCAACCTTGACCGGCTGTTGCGTTCACTGCGCAAGCTCGACAGCCTGCATCTGGATTTCCACTACTGCGAGCGTGAAGAGTGGACACAACTGCTAGATGCTTACGGGCAGTGGCAGTAGTGACCTAGGCGTTGCCGCTGCCCAAGTCACAGTGCTGCCTGAGTGCCTGCAGGTAAAGCTGATCAATATTGCTGAACTGCGCCGTTAGTTTTGCTCCCGCTTCACCGAGTGCCTGCAGCCGCTCGTTGTCACCGAGCAGTTCATCCAGGCTGGCGGCCAGAGCGTGCCAGTCATCCACCTGAACCAGTGCCTCACCCTCCTTCAGTAGCCGGGTTTCATCGGCAAAATTGTCCATGTGGGGGCCGGTGATGATCGCCTTGCCCCGTGCCGCGGCCTCAAGCAGATTCTGTCCACCTTTGGGAACCAGTGAGCCGCCCATGATGACCAGTTCGGCGCCCGCGATGAAGGCCGGCAGTTCACCGAAGGTATCGGCGATATAGACCTCGGTTGTTTCGCTAATCGCCTCACCCCGGCTGCGCACCGCGATTTCGGATGTCAGCGGCGCAAGCTGCTTCTCGATGGCGGGGAGCCTTTGCGGGTGGCGCGGTACGATCACCAGCAGACGCCCGTTACGCTCACCTGCCTGCCATGCCCGCATGATCAGTGCCTCTTCGGCATCGCGTGTGGAGGCGGCGAGCACGTAGTCACGCCCGGCCGAGAAGGGGGCTGAATCCAGCGCCATGGTGGCGGCAAACTTGATGTTGCCGATGACCGAAAGCTGTTCCTCACGGGCACCTAGCATTGTGAAACCCTCGGCATCCTGTTGTGAGCGGGCCAGGATGGCCCGGCACTGCTGCAGGCAGCGGCGATACAGGCTGCGCAACCACGAAGGGGCTTGCAGGGTGCGCGATGAGAGGCGGGCATTGACGATGATGATCGGGCAGCCTGTGCGGTGGACCGCGGAAAAAAGATGGGGCCACAGTTCGGTCTCCATCACCAGCAGGCAGTGTGGCCGGATGCGTCTTGCAAGGCGCCGGCTGGCCAGCGGCCAGTCGACCGGCAGGTAGGCCTGGGTGATACCCGGGGGCAGTTTACGCCGTGCATGCTCTCCTCCCGTGGGGGTGTTGCAGGTCAGCAGCAGCGGCAGTTGCGGGTGTTCGCGCCGGATACGTTGCAGTAGCGGCAGGGCCGCATTGACCTCACCGACCGAGGCGGCGTGCAGCCACAACGGTGGCGTATTGAAATGGGGGTAGGCCCAGCCGGTACGTTGCAGCAGGTAACGCAAAGAGCGGTGTTGCAGCGCCTGCCATGTGAGGTGGAGCAGCAGCAGTGGACTGATCAGCATCAATAGCAGTCGGTAGAAGAACAATCCGTTTACTCCTTGCGGTAGAGGTCCGGTTCGCCCCTGGGCCGGGTCTTGAAACGCTTGTGCAGCCAGAGATACTGGGTCGGCACAGCGCGCACATGCTGTGCGATTACCGCGTTGACCCGTGCCGCATCGGCGACCTCATCGCCACTGGGGAAATCTTCAAGCGGCGGTTGCAGCTCGATGAGAAAACCCTCGCTTCCGGGCAGGCGTCGGGAGTAATAGGGGATCACGGGGGCAGCGGTGAGACGTGCCAACCTGGCGGTCGTGGTGAGCGTTGCGGTGTTTACACCCATGAATGGTGCGAACACCGAGCGGCGGCGGCCGAAATCCTGGTCCGGGGCGTACCAGATGATCTTCCCCTTTTTGGCATTGCGCACGATGCTACGCAGGTCGCTGTTGAGCAGTAGATCGTCAAACAGGTCCTTGCGCGAGGCCTCCATTACGGCGTTGAACAGGCGGTTGCGTGCGGGCTTGTAGATCGGCTGCAGATTATCGATGTGAAAGGCGAGAAAGCGCCCGGAAATCTCCAGGGTGGTGTAGTGACCGCCAAGCAGGATGGCACCCCTGCCTGCATCACGGGCGCGTTCGTAGTGCTCCAGCCCCTCGATGCGGTAGAGTTGCCGCAAGCGCTCGTCACTGCCCCACCAGCTTAATGCCGCCTCGAAGATGGAGATGGCGGCAGACTCGAAACTGCCGCGTACGATACGCTTGCATGACTGTTCGTCCAGCCCGGGAAAACAGAGGGCAACGTTGACCATGGCAATATGGCGGCGCGAAGGCACCAGGAGGTAGAGCAGGCGGCCCAGTACGGTGCCGAGCAGTACCATCGCCGGGTAGGGCAGGAGCAGGCTGAGGCGCAACAGGCCTAGACCAAGCCAGGTCGGCCAGTAGCGGGGTGACAAATAATCAGTGGGGCGAAAGCCGTCCTGATTCTCCATACGGATGCCGTGCTTCGTGTTGTCCGGCCTCAGAGGCGGGCCTGTTGTCCGCGCCGCTCCGCCATGGCGTTGCCTATCTGCCGGAGTTCGTCGTGGCCGAAGATGTGCACGGCGATTGCCAGCAACTCTTCATTTTCGTATTGCACATGCTTGCGTTGGGCGTCGGCATACTCTGTGCTGAGCGCCTGGAAGGCTTTTATGTCCTCGATCGTGCTGGGGCGGGCAAGCAGGGGAGCCAGTTTTCCCCACAACTCATCGAGTTCCTCGTGGTCTTTTCTGGCACGATGTACACGATCGGCCAGTTTCAAAGACTGGCGCGCCAGGCGCGGAAACAGCTCCTCTTCCTCGTCCTGATGGTGTAATTGACCGGCGCTGGAGAAATAACGATGGACCTGGGAGGCCGCCTCGGCAACCTGCAGTGTGGCACCGCTTTGTTCCAGTTCCCCGGTCACACGCTCCAGTATGTCGCAGTGGCTGAGGATACGATCATGGCAGGCCTTCAGCAGGCCAAGCGGATCGCTGAAATCGGGTGCAGCTTCGGGAAAGAGTTCATTGTCAGTCATGGCGTGTTATTTTATCAGTGCGCTGAGTTTCTTGAAATGCTCGTGTCCGGCATCGTGCAGCCACTCGAACAGTACCGACTCGGTATTGGTGACGATAATACCGGCCTGACGCAGGCGCGCCATGGCGTTGCGGTGATTCGCTTCGTTCCGGCTGCACACCGCATCCTCCACCACGAACACCTGGTATTCAGCGGTGAGGCTGAGTGCCGTCTGCATTATGCAGATGTGGCTCTCCATGCCGCAAAGCACCAACTGCCTGCGTCCCTGTGCCGCCAGCGTGTCGCGATAGTTCTCGTCGCTGCCGCAGGCAAAGCAGGTTTTGTCGATGACCGGGTTGTTGTCTGCGATGTGCAAGGCAACCGCCTCCTCGGTATGGCCGAGCCCGCGGGGATATTGCTCTGTGACGATGGCGGGGATGCCGAGCGTGCCGGCGGCCTGTAGCAGAACTCCTGCACGGTTGATCACCCGTTCACGCTCTGTCTCACCCATTACTGCTGCCAGCCGAGACTGGATATCGATGACGGTCAGTTGGCTCAGCCGGGCATCGCAAAGATTATCGTCAGCCATTATGTCTGTTTGAATACGTTAAGTATCTGGTTTTCCGGGGAGTCGCTTCCAGGGAAAGATGCACTACCATTTATGTAGTTCCTGGTCCCTCGTCCCTCGATAAATTTATTTCAACCAGCGATTGACCTCGGCAATGTCCACCTCGGTCAGTCCGCCGCTGGCCTGCTTCAGATTCAGGGTGGCCAGGATGTAGTCGTAGCGGGCACGGGCATAGTCGCGTTGTGCCGAGAAGCGGTCACGCTGTGCATTGAGCACGTCCACGGCGGTGCGCGTGCCGACCTCGAAACCGGCCTGTGTGGCCTCCAGTGCGGTTTCCGCGGAGGCCAGGGCCTGCTTGGAAGCGTTGACCCGGCTGATGCCCGCGGTGACGCCAAGGTAGGCCTCTCGGGTCGAACGGATGGTGGCCCGCCGCTGCTGATCCAGTGTCTCCTGGGCCTGCCGGTAGAGGTGCTGTGCCTCGCGCGCCTGGGAACTGGTGCTGCCGCCGGCGTAGATGGGAACCGACAGCTGCACGCCCACCGTATTGTCGACACGCTCACTACCGAAGTTGGGGTTGTCGGTGCTGTCCGAGTAGGCGTGGCTGGCTACCAGATCCAGGGTGGGGTAGTGGCCGGCCTGGCGGCGCTTGTACTCCTGTTCCGCCGCACGGGCCGCCGCATCGGCCGCAAGCAGTGAAAGGTTGTTTTGCAGCGCGGTGTCGACCCACTGGTTGATGTCAGCCGGCTCCGGGGTGACCAGCGGGATCTGTTCGACCAGCGGGGCCAGGTCCTGGTGGGCCATACCTGTGATCTCGCGCAGGGCCTCGCGGGCATTGTCCAGGGCGTTGCGTGCCACGATTTCATTGGCGATGGCGGCATCGTAGCCGGCCTGGGCCTCGTGCACGTCGGTAATGGCGGTCAGGCCCACCTCAAAGCGCTGCTTGGTCTGGTGCAATTGCTGGGTCAAAAAGCGGATTTCCGCCTCGGCGAACTGCAGATTGTCATTGGCGGACAGTACATTGAAATAGGCCTCCGAGACACGCAGGATCAGTCCCTGCCGGGAGGCCTCGTACTGTGCATCGGCCCGGGCGATTTGTGCATCGGCCTGCTTCAGCTGCACGTAGTAGTCGTGGTGGTATATCGGCTGTTTCAGGTTCAGTGCATAACCGTTGGAGGTATAGTCGGCGTCGCTGCCGTAACCGCTCTCGATGGTCGTGTCATTCTGGGTGATGTTGGCCGACAGGCTGAGGTTGGGCAGCAGTGCGGCGCGGCTTTGCGGTCGTACTTCCAGCGCCGCCTGGTGACCGGCCTCGGCGGCCCGCAGTTGCGGGTCGCTCTGTTGAGCCAGACGGTAGACGGACTCCAGATCATCAGCCAGCACCGATGATGCGGCGGTGACTAATCCAGCGGCAATAATGCGTTTTATTCCATGGTGCATGGCTGTACCTGTTATTGAATGCTGTGTGATTCGGCATTCCCTGCCAGCATGGCAAAGGATGTTGTTATGGCACTAAATGTAGGGGGCTATGTCACTCCCTTCAACCGCATAGACAGCCGTTATGTTCCTAGAGTTCGAATTTTTGTTCCCTTGGGGCATTGGTGAGCGCGGGAATATCGGTCTCAAACAGGGTCTCCGTATGCCAGTCCTGTTCACCGACACGCGTGACCAGTTGCGCCTCCATGACCGGTGATTCACCGACCACGACAAACAACCTGCCGCCAATGCTCAGGTTACGCTTGAGGGATTCGGACAGGCAGGGCAGGGAGCCGGTCACGGCAATGGCATCGTAGGGGATGTGCGATTCCCAGCCACTGGCCGCATCGCCGACCTCCAGGGTGACGTTGTGGATGCCCTGATCGGAAAGGTGTTGAGCGGCAGCCTCGATAAAGGCCGGAACGATGTCGATGCTGTAGACCTGGCGGCCCAGGCTGGCCAGCAGTGCGGTCATGTAACCGCTGCCGGTGCCAATCTCCAGTACCTTGTCATCGGGCTGGATATCCAGTGCCTGCAGGATCCTCCCTCGACGCGTGGCGGCAGCATGCACTGGTTATGGCCGAGAGGGATCTCCGTATCGATAAAGGCCAGGTGACGGTACTGGCGGGGAACAAACTCTTCGCGTGGGATGGTTTGAATGATGTCCAGCACGCGTTGATCCAGCACATCCCACGGCCTGATCTGCTGTTCGATCATGTTGTGACGCGCCAGTTCGATATTCATCTCGCTCATAGTCCTGTCTGCCCATTCTCATGAAAAACATGGCAAAGGGTAAGCGCTTTGCCATGATGAGACAAGATATCTGCGGCCTGTGGCTGTCCGCCTCTGGAAGAGAGGCTTTTGTTATAATGCAAAAAAACTCATAACCATATGAATATAAAGCGAATATTGTTTCTCTCCGGATAGTTCCGTGTTGAAAAATTGAGCGATTTCCTATACCTTCTCTCTATTGCTAGGGGTGCCGGAGGAATTCCGGCTGAGAGCTAGACCCTTTGAACCTGATCCGGTTTATACCGGCGGCGTCGCAATTGCACATGCGTGATGCGATTGGACGCGGTGGTTCTGACGAGCGGTGCGGTGCCTGCGGCTAATCCAGTTCAGGCATCAGCCCCGTGTCACAACCACCAGGGAAGCGAGGCCAACCACTATTTCCCTCCTTTCCTGCGCCAGCCCTTATTATTGACAGAGGCCATGCCATGAGCGCTATCCCAGAGGATTTTCTCAAAAAGACGTCCCGCCTGTCGGAAGAGGTCACCAAGCCCTTTCCCAAGTCCAGAAAGATCTATGTCGAGGGCTCGCGATGCGATATTCGCGTGCCGATGCGGGAGATCGTGCAGGATGACACGCTGACCAGCGGCTCACCGGAGAAAAATCCCCCGATCTACGTCTACGATACCTCGGGTCCCTATACCGATCCGCAGGCGCGTATCAACTTGATGCAGGGCCTGCCGTTGTTGCGTGAAGAGTGGATCGCGGAGCGCGGCGATACCGAGTTTCTCGATGGGCCTACCTCGGAATACGGCGCAAAGCGCCAGGGTGATGAGCAGCTGGCCCACCTGCGCTTCGAGCATATTCGCAGGCCGCGCCGTGCCAGGGCCGGGCAGAACGTTACCCAGATGCACTATGCGCGCAAGGGCATCATTACTCCGGAGATGGAGTTCGTCGCCATTCGCGAGAACAACAAGCTGCAGCAGATGAAGGCCGATCCGGCCTATGCCAAACTCCTGCGCCAGCACGCCGGGCAAAGCTATGGCGCCAGCATTCCCGAGGCGATCACCCCCGAGTTCGTGCGTGGCGAGATCGCGGCAGGACGCGCCATCATCCCGGCCAACATCAACCACCCGGAGCAGGAGCCGATGATTATCGGCCGCAATTTCCGCGTGAAGATTAACACCAACATCGGCAACTCCGCCGTCACCTCCTCCATTGAAGAGGAAGTGGAGAAGCTGGTCTGGTCCTGCCGCTGGGGCGGCGATACGCTGATGGACCTGTCCACCGGTAACAATATCCACGAAACCCGCGAGTGGATCCTGCGCAATGCCCCCGTGCCCATCGGCACCGTGCCGATCTACCAGGCACTGGAGAAGGTGGGCGGTGTGGCCGAGGATCTGACCTGGGAGGTGTTCCGCGACACCCTCATCGAGCAGGCCGAGCAGGGGGTCGACTACTTCACCATCCATGCAGGCGTCTTGTTGCGCTACGTACCGCTGACCGCCGAGCGGGTGACCGGCATCGTCTCGCGTGGCGGCTCGATCCTCGCCAAGTGGTGCCTGGCCCACCACGAGGAGAACTTCCTCTACACGCATTTTGAGGAGATCTGCGAGATCATGAAGGCCTACGATGTGGCCTTCTCACTCGGCGACGGTCTGCGTCCCGGAAGCCTTGCGGATGCCAATGACACGGCCCAGTTTGCCGAACTGGAGACCCTCGGTGAATTAACGAAAATTGCCTGGGAGCACGATGTACAGGTGATGATCGAGGGGCCCGGCCACGTGCCGATGCAGATGATCGAGGAGAACGTCACCAAGGAACTGGCGGACTGCTACGAGGCACCGTTCTATACTCTCGGCCCGCTCATCACCGACATCTCACCCGGCTACGACCACTTCTCCTCCGGCATTGGCGCGGCGCAGATCGGCTGGTACGGCACCGCCATGCTCTGCTACGTCACGCCCAAGGAACACCTCGGCCTGCCGAACAAGGAGGACGTGCGCGAGGGGATCATCACCTACAAGGTCGCCGCCCACGCCGCGGACCTGGCCAAGGGGTTCCCCGGTGCCCAGGTGCAGGATAACGCCATGTCTAAGGCACGCTTCGAGTTCCGCTGGATGGACCAGTTTGCCCTGGCCCTCGACCCGGAGAAGGCGATGGCCTTCCACGACGAGACGATGCCCGCCGAGGCGCACAAGGTGGCCCACTTCTGCTCCATGTGCGGCCCGAAGTTCTGCTCCATGAAAATATCCCAGGAAGTGCGCGATTTTGCCGAAAAGGGGATGGATGAGATGTCCGTAAAGTTCAAAGAGGCGGGCAGCGAGATCTATAAAAAGGCATAAATAAGGAGGGCAACAGCGTTTGCGTTGCCATTTTGCCTGAGACACACAATACTTAGAATGTCAGAAGTGGCCAACTTCGTTGTTTTTCCATGGCGCTGGCCGTGGTGAGCTGGATTGGACGAAAATAGCACATCCCTGCCGGCGCCATTATCCATAGGTGGATAGTGGTGTCGTTGCTCAATACCCAGTCAACAGGCAGCATCAGTCTGCAGCGAATTATCTTCATATCACTCTCCATTTTGTCAGTGATCATCCTCGTGTCGCAGTTGG